>VBIA01000088.1 GCA_005879985.1 Chloroflexota bacterium
GCCGTCAGCGGCCGTGGACCAGAACGCGTTCGCGGTGACGAAGGCGACCGCGGCGAAGTACAACCTGACCAAGATCTCAGACCTCGCACCCATAGCGAGCCAGCTCGTCCTGGGCGCGGGTCCAGAATGCCCGACGCGGCCCTACTGCCAGCCCGGACTGCAATCCGTCTACGGGCTGCACTTCAAGAGCTTCGTCTCGCTCGGCGTGACTGACGGCGCCTCCACACGTGTGGCTTTCAAGAACGGCTCCATCGACGTCGGTCTGGTGTTCAGCAGCGATGGCGACCTGAACGCTCAAGGGCTCGTAGTCCTGCAGGACGACAAGCACCTGGAGGCAGCCGACAACGTGGTGCCGATCCTGCGGTCGGCCGTGGCGACCAACGAGGCGAAGAACGTGCTGAACGAAATCAGCGCCAAGCTGACGACGTCGGACCTCGTGACGATGAACTCGCAGGTGCAGCTCCAGCACCAGGACCCGGACGCCGTGGCCAAGGCCTGGCTCGAGCAGCACAACTTCGGGATGTAACTAAGGAATTCGATTGATCCAGGCGGCCGTCGAGTACTTGTCGCGGACGAGCTGATCCGCGGCATCCAGCTCGGCGGCCGTCAGGCTGCTGTCGGCAGCGCCGAACTCGTCTCGGAATGAGGTCTCCATGTGCACTGCCGTCTCCGCGCAGCTGAGCGAGGTGAACCATGCGAGCGGCGACACCTTCTTCACGGCGCTGCGGATTCCGCGCTCGGACAGCCGGTCGCGACCCAGTCGGATCAGCTGATCCACGATCGCCACGTCCATCTGATGGGCGATGGTCGTGTGGTGCAGCACGAAGCCCTTGCGCCGTGACTGCGCGGCGCCTATGACTGCCTGAAGCTCAGCTCCTTGACGGCCGAGTCCGGCAGGTACATCGAGTAGGTGATCGTGCGGCCCGGCTCGCAGATCATCGTGCCGCCGCCGCTCATGCGTCGCGTCACGGTGAACCCAAGCCGGCGCGCCGAGACCAGCTCGATCTCATTCATCACCGATTGATGGGACCCGATCACCAGGGCAGGCTCGACCCACGACCAGAAGCGCACGGCCGGCTTGCGCACGCGCGCGATCACGCGATCGAGCAGCACCTCGTCGAGCGCCATGTGCATGTGGGCTGAGTGACCTGACGAAGGGATGAGCTCCCACTCGAGCTCTGTCAACGTGGCGTGCGGTGGCGTCAAGCCTTCACGTACGCGATGACCGCGCGGCACTCCGCGACAACGACGCCGTCTGCCTGCTCGACGGTGGCCTGGCTGTACGCCAGGCGGCGCGAGCGGTGGCGCACAGAGGCGCGCGCGATGAGCCTGCCCGGCTTGGCCGGGCGGTAGTAGTCCACCTGCAGGTTCGAGGTTGTGGTGGTCTCGCCTTCCTTGGCCAGAGTGAAGGCGACCGAAGCGAGAGCCTCGTCCGCCAGCGTGGCGATCGCGCCGCCGTGCACGATAGGCCCGCGGCCGCTCGGGAATCCGTGGCGGCTGTCGCTGAGGTCGGCTTCGATCACGAGCTTGCCCGCATCGACCTCCACGATGCGGGCGCCGAGGTTGCCGATCATCCCGATCTCGGCCTCGCGGACGTACTGCTCTCTCAGCGCCCGAACTCCATAAAGTACGTCGGCCATGCGAGCAACGATAACGTCGGATAATCACCGGCCATGCAGCGCATGACAGCCCGCGCCCTCAGCATCGCCAGGCCTGGCCCGGATCGCGGCCGCACTGCCTCGAGCGTGGCGGTGTCGCCGATCTCGTGGGGCATAAGCGAGGCCGCCGCGTGGGGCCCGCAGCTCGAGCCCAACCGCGTGCTGACCGAGATGGCCACGCTTGGCGCGAACGGAATCGAGGCAGGACCTTCGGGCTTCCTGCCCGATCGCAGCGACACCGCGCGCTCGTTGCTGCGTAGGCACGGCCTGCGCATGGTGGCTGGGCCGGTTTACGCGGTGCTGCACCATCACGACTTGCGCCAGTCAGAGCTCGCCCACATCGACGGTCACGCGGGATGGCTCGCCGCGCTGGGCGCGAAGACGCTCGTGCTCACCGTCATCGGATCGCGCACCGACGAGCCACGCGGTTCCGAGCTGTCGAGCAGCGGCTGGGCGCACCTGCTGAGCGCGATCGGATCCGTGCAGCACGTTTGCGTGGTGCACGGTCTACGGCTTGCGGTCGAGCCGCGGCGCGGCAGCATGATCGAAGGCCCGGCCGAGATCGAGCGCCTGCTTGTGGGATCCGAGGCAGGCGTTTCGGTCGACGTCGGCCAGCTTGTCCTCACCGGCGCCGACCCGGTGGAGATCGTCGAGCTGGCGGCGCGCCGCATCCAGCACGTGCACGTCAACGACCTCGACGGCGCCCTGGCGCATTCGGTGCGCGACGGCCGGCTGGACTACGCCGCCGCGGTGAGCCGCGGCCTGTTCAAGCCGCTGGGCTCGGGCGACGCCTACGCTTCGCGGGTGGTCGAAGAGCTTCGCGGCTGCGGTTACAAGGGTTGGTACGGGCTGCAGAGCGACATCAGGCTCGAGTCGGTGGGCGACGATCCCCTGGCCGGCGTGCGTCAGTCGGTCGCGTACCTTCGTGCTCTGCTGAGCAGTTAGATCGTTCGACCGGCCCCGGCCCAGTAGCGCTCGCGCAGCTTGCGCTTGAGGAGCTTGCCTGCGGGCTCGCGCGGGATCTCATCAACGAAATCGACCGAGCGCGGCTTCTTGTAGCCGGCGATGCGCGTGTCGCAGAAAGCGATCAGCTCCTCAGCCGTGGCCGATGCGCCGGGCCGCAGCTGGACGATCGCCTTCACCGACTCGCCCCATTGGTCGTCGGGTACGCCGATCACGGCCGCGTCGGCGACAGCCGGATGCGCGTGCAGCACCGCCTCTACCTCGGCCGGATAGATGTTCACGCCGCCCGAGATGACCATGTCGATCTGCCGGTCGCAGATGTAGTAGTAGCCCTCGTCGTCGCGATACGCGACATCGCCGACGGAGAAGTAGCCGTCGTGCAGGCTGCTGCTTGTCGCGTCCGGACGCTTGTAGTACTCGGCCAGCCACGTGTTGCGGACCATGAACTCGCCTGGAGTTCCGTCGGGGACGTCGCGGCCCTCGGCGTCGACGAGCCTGATCTCCTGGCCCGGCACCGCGGTGCCGCACGAGCCAGGCTTGCGCAGCTGATCCTCGGGACGCAGCACCGTGTTGATGCCCGTCTCGGTTGCGCCGTAGAACTCCCACAGGATCTGGCCGAAGACGGATTCAGCGCGTTGTTTCAGCGCGTACGGAAAAGGCGCGGCGCCGATGATGAGCGCGCGCAGCGACGAGACGTCGCGTGGCCTTCGCTCCTGTGCGTCGAGCAATCGCTGCAGCAAGGTGGGCGCCATGAACGTCGTTGTGACGCGATTGCGCTCGATGAGGTCGAGCGCGTCATCGGCCTCGAACTTCGGCTGCACCACCACGGTGCTGCCGAGGAGCTGGTGCAGCGCCGAGAAGAAACCCACGGCGCTGTGGTAGCCGGGCCCGCACATCAGATGGACGTCCGACTCCGTCAGACCGAAGATCATGATCACCTGGAGCACGTTCTCGAGGTTGACGCCCTTCGGGCGCCACGCGCCTTTCGGATGGCCCGTGGTGCCTGACGTGTAAATCATCGATTTGAGCAGGCCCGGCCCGTCGGCGCCGCTGCCTTCAGGCGCTTCTTGAGAAGCACGTTGCATCAGCTCCTCGTAGCGGAGCCAGCCGTCGGGGATCTGGTCGCCGGCGGCGATGTAGTGCACGTCGCCCCTTACGTCGCTTCGCGCGGTTTCCACCACCTCCACATGGTCCGGCCCCGCCACGACCACGCGGGCGCCCGAGTCGTTGAGCACGTAGGCCACCTCGGGGCCGCGGAGGCGGTAGTTGATGCCGGCGACGATAAGGCCGGCCTTGCGCAGGCCGTTGGTGATCTCGAATCCGGTCGCGGAGTTGTACGACATCACGGCCACGCGGTCGTCCGGCTCGCACCCGAGGGACAGGAACATGTTGGCCGCGCGGTTGGCGCGGCGGTTCAGTGAAGCGAAATCGATGGTGCGGCCCTGGAAGACGACCGCCGGCTTGGCTGGTTTGGTCGCCGCATGGCCGGCGAGGATGTCCATGTCAGCCATGGGCTGATGCTAGCTGGGCGTCGGCGAGGGCGATGCTCCAAGGCACTGAGTGCTGGACTGCAGCCCGAATGTGGATGCGGTCGGCGGGATGCTGCCGGTGACGACGACGCGATAGCGCGTGCACCCACCGGTCAGCGCCCATGACTCGAGCGGCGCCCAGTGGTCGTAGTTGACCTGCGCGGCCAGCGGTGGATATTTCTGCAAGATCGCGGGCGTCGCGTCCGTGATGGACGGGATGGGCGATGGCTTGCTCGAGTCGTAGGCCCACAGATAGATCCTGGTCAGCGCGCGGTTGGCCGGCGTGTCGGCGGCGGCCGGCAGCGCGGTCGCGGTGAGCAGCGCGTCAACGAACTTTTGCGGGTTGTCGGCGGCTTTGGCCTCCGCGAGGCTGTGGCCGGCGATCGGCCCCGACCAATCGACGCCCGTGATGCCCGGGGCGGGCTTGTAGGTCTTGGCCGGCGCGTCACCGTCCTTGCCCGCGACCGCGTACAGCTGCATGCCGCCGTCGATCGCGATCGCGAGCGTCTTCGCGTCGGGGCTCCACGCGAGCGAGTCGACGTGGTGCAGCTTCGAGTTGATGCGACGCGGCTGGACAGGCGACGCGG
>VBIA01000089.1 GCA_005879985.1 Chloroflexota bacterium
TCGACGGGCGGGTTTGCCTTCACGCGATCGAACACGACCGGCTCCACGTCGGAGCTGCGCAGCGCCTCGAGCGCGGTGTCGAGCAGGCCCGCGGCCTTGACTCCTGGATCTGTCACCAGCAGCGGCCGGCGGATGCCGAGCAAGGATGCTTCGCTACCCAGCTCGCGGATCGCGCCGAGGCGCTGCACCAGCCGGGTCGGGCTCTGGTAGGTGCGGAGTGTGTGCTCGAGCATCTTTTATTAGTCGAAGCGGCCGCCGGACGCAGTGCGCCCGGCGGCCATGGATTTGCTATTCAACCGGAATCTCGTGGTGGATGCGGGAAAGGTCGATGCCCTGGCGCTGCCGGATGATGCGGGCCGCGACGTAGATGACGATCGCGACGACATAGGTGCCAACGAAGTAGTAGACGGAGTTAAGAGTCTTCGAGAAGGTCGTCCCATAGAGGTTGTCCGGGTTGAACGACCACTGGTAGAGCATGAAAGCGAGAAACACCGCGGTGATCACTCCGACCACCGAGATCAGCGGTAGCCCTCCGACCTTCCAGCCCGCGATCGGCGAGGCGTCGTAGAGGTCCTTCCGGCGCCAGGGCAGGATGATCGCGGCCACAACGGTCGCGAGGAACGTGAGCGCCAGGACTGCGGTCGCGTCCAGGAAGACGCTCTGGAAGTCCGGCTTGTAGGCCCAGACCGCGCTGATCACGATCGAAGGCACGATCATCAGGATCAGCGAGCCATACGGCACGCGCCGCTTGGCCGAGATGTTGGCCGCCCACGAGGGGAGCACGCGGTCGAAAGCCGCGGCGAAGATGACTCGGGTGGATGAGAGGAAGAGCGTTCCGGCCCAGCCGAAGAACCACAGGCCCATGACCACAATGAGGACGGCCTGGAATAAGTGACTGTTCACCAGCCAGCCGGCGAACATCACCGGGTACGGCCAGGACCCGACCGGCGGCGCGTCGCCGCCATAGAAGAGGTAGTTGTACCAGGCCGCGTTCGCGGCGTTGTAGAACTGCCAACCCATCGTCTTGACGATGAGAAGCATCACCAGCCCCACGAGGCCGATGGTCACCCAGAGGCCCCAGAACATGCTCCAGAAAGGCTTGCGGACGTCCTTCGCGCCGCGCACCTCGCCGTAAAGGGTCGCGCCCCAGTTCGGCCAGAGCAGGTAGAAGGCGAGGAAGGGAAGGACAAGAAAGATCGGTCCCAGTGAAAGCGTGCCGAAGTCGTGCGCCGTGTAGCCGGCCTTCACGCCCAGGTCGACGGTCGCCTGGTAGGCATTGCCGGTGGCGCCGAACAGCGACGCGGCCTCGCGGTTGAAGGCGTTCTGGAAGTCGCTCTGGCTGGCGAACAGCAGCAGCCCGCAGACCACGACCAGGCCGACGATCCCGATCCAGAAGCAGATCTTCTGGATGCGTGCGTACGTCTCCATGCCCAGCGTCACGACGACGCTCACGAAGGCGAGGACGATCAAGCAGCTCACGAAAACGCCGGTCTGGCTGTTGATGAATGTGGCGAGGTCCTTCAGACCCAGCGTGTAAGCAAGAGGAAGGAAGAACTGGACGTTCAGGATGTTGGCGTAGATCGGCGCCCAGAGGAACAGCGTGAACCACCACCCGGTGATGGAAAGGACGAAGCCGAGTCCACCGCCCAGCACCCGGCTCTGCCAGGCGTAGTCGCCGCCCGTACGCGGCATGACGCTGACGAGCATCGCGTACGTGACCACGAGGAAGGTCGTGAGCACGCCGAAGACAAGAATCGAGGCCAGCAGCTGGCCGTCGGGAACCCAGTAGACGAACGACATGCCGTAGAGACCGAGCGTGATCAGGTTGACCGACCAGAACGAGTAAACGAACGCGTCGAACGTCGACCAGGCCTTTACGAGACCCGTCGCGTTCCGAAGAAACAGCGACGGCCTTGCCTGACCGCCGCCCATTGTCGCTTCAGCCATTTTCTCCTCCCTAATCGCGAACTAACCGTTGACCAGCTGGTAACTCTTGATGCCCTTCTGGGCGTCGAGGTTGATGATCGCGGCCATCAGCATCCCTTCCTCGTAGGCGCTGCCCGGATTGATCGAGAGCGTCTTGCCGATCTTCACCGCGCCCTTGCTCTCGTGGATGTGGCCGTGCAGCGAGAGCAGTGGCTGGTAGCGTTCGATGGCCTCGCGAACGGCGGTCGATCCGACCGGGCGCAACGCCCGTCCCCCGTGCAGCAGCCTGAGGTCGGCGTCGATCGCCGGCGCCTCGTCGAGGCCCGACTTGAAAGGTGGGCAGTGCAGGTTGAATATCGCCTTCGAGGGGTCACGGACGTCCTTCGCCATCGCGTCGATGCGCTCGCTCAGCTTCTCCTCGGTCTCCTCGCGGTGCGTGTTCCACGGCGTCGGGTTGGACCAGCCGCTGGAGATCATCGAGAAGCCTTCGAGGTCGACCACGCGGCCCTCACCGAGCTCGACAGCCTTCGCCTGCCGGATGACCTCGTCGACCTCGAACTCATCGTCGTTTCCCGGGCTGACGAAGCAGCGAACCTTGGTGCCGGCAAGCTTTTCGGCGGCCATGTTCATCCAGCGCTCGACGCCCTCGAGCATCACCTGCTGGAAGGTCCGGGCGCGCTCGGCAGGATCCTTGTCCAGCTCGTGCAGCCGGTCCACAGTCATCTGCAGCGGGTAGTAGCCCTTGCGGCGCACGTGAGCCTCAACCTCCGCGACCTGCTCCTTGGGCACGGTCTGCTGCTCGCCGCCCAGCGCGTACGTGAAGCGTCCGTCCTCCTGCACGATCGGCACTATTGCCTTGCCGGTCATGTCGCCGCCGCAGATGAGCGTGTCGCAGTCGTAGAACTTCGCGGCGTTGATGAACTTTCTCCAGCACGTCTCCGATCCATGCAGATCGGTCGCAAAGAAGATCTTTGGCATCAGTGTCCATCCCCCGAAATTCCTTGCAGCTTCCCTGGCCTGGGCGGCCGGGCTTCGCTGATGCCTGCGTCGTCTCCTGCGCGCGCTCGGTTGCGCATCACGATGCGCGCCCTCGCGTGCTCGTCGTCTCCCTGGCACCGGCCGCCGATGCCGTGAATCTGCGGCGGAATTCGGGTGCTGGACACTGTCAGCGCTCCACCAGAACCTTGCGAATCTCGGACTCGAAGCCCGCCACGTGCTGCCGCATGGCCCGCTCGGCGCGATCGCCGTCACCGGCCAGGATCGCCTCGAGCATCGGCCTGTGCTCGGTGACCGCTTCCC
>VBIA01000108.1 GCA_005879985.1 Chloroflexota bacterium
AAGCGCGTGCGCGCACGCGCGACCCAGGCCTTTGCTGGCGGCGGTGACCAGCGCGCGGCGGCCCGTCAGCCCGAGGTCCACACCCTAATTCTCGCGCCCCCTAGGCGGTCGTGTTGACGTACCAGTCGGTCACGTACTGGAAACGGTCCGACGGCTCGATCACGCGGTTGAGGTGCACGCCTCGCACCCGCCCCGACACCGCGTAGTCGTAATGCGCCGAGTAGAGGAAGATCGCCGGCGCCTGGTCGGCGATGAGCGACTGGAAGTCGGCGTAGGCGGCAAGGCGCTCGGGCTGCTCGACGGCGGCCCGGCCGTCCTCGAGGTCCTTGTCGATCAATCCCCACCCGTGCGCGTAGGCGAAGTTGAGGCTGCCGGGGTCAGCGCCTGAATGCCACAACGAGTAGAGGTCGGGGTCGGGCCCCACGTCGAAGACCACGAGAGCCATCTGGTAGCTGCGGCTCAACAGGTAGTTCTGGATGAGGTCCGGCGGCGGCACCGGCTTGACCTTGACCTGGATCCCGACGCCGGCCAGCTGCCTGGACACCGCGCCGGCGATCTCGCGGTTCGGAAACGAGTCCGACACGACGAGGCTCACCTGGAACACCAGGCCTGACTTGTTTGTCCGGACCTGCTGTCCTTTCGGGATGGTCCACCCCGCGTTGTCGAGCGCCCGCGCGGCCGCAAGCTCGTCATACGGATACTTGCGCGCCGCTGAGTCGGCGTAGGCCCAGTCACCGGCGGGAATCGGCGTCGGGTCGATCTCGGCACGGCCGCCCAGCACGTCACTGATGACGGACGCGCGGTTGATCGCCTGGACGACGGCCCTGCGCACATTGATGTCGCCGAAGTACGCCTTGCCATCACCGTCGGCGTTCATGCTCACGAACGCATTCGTGTAAGTGCGCGCTTCCAGGACCGTGACGTCGCTGGCGTTCTGAAGCGCGGTGAGCTCCTCGGGCTCCAGTCCTCCGACCAGGTCCGCCGCGCCGGAGCGAACCGCGAGGATCGCCGCTTGCGGGTTGTTCGCCGGGTAGGTGCGCATGATCAGGTGGTCGAGGTAGGGCTTCGGCGTCGCGTATGGGTTGCGATCGAGCGTGATGCCGCGCGAGTCGATCGAAGCCACCATGAAGGGCCCTGTGCCGATCGCGCGAGCCAGGCTGTACGCGCTGGCGGAGATCTGCGGCGGCGCCATGCCGTTGAACAGGTGCCTGGCGATGATGCCGATGCGCAGCGCGAGGGGGAATGCCGCGCTCGGCGCTCGCAGTGTGAAGACGACCTGGTTGTCCCCTGCCCGCGCGATGCCGAGCTGGCGCCAGAACGCTGCGCCGGGAAGGTCGTACTCAGGGTCCTGCAAAACGCGGAATGTGAACACCACGTCGTCAACGGTGAAGGGTTCACCGTCCGCCCACTTGATGCCGTCGCGCAGCGTGAAGGTGTAGGTGAGGTGGTCGGGCGAGATGGTCCAGTCGCTCGCCAGCAGGCCGACCACGTGCTGGTTGGCGTCCACGGTGGTCAGCCCCTGGTAGATCACGCTGTCCACGTCCCGCGTCGTGTCGTCCTGCTCGAACAGCGGGTTCAGCGGGCCCGGCGAACCGACCAGCGCTTCCACTGCGCTGCCGCCCTTCGCCGGCTTGGGCAGCGTCGCGATGGGCTGGCAGGCCACGACGGCCAGCACCGCGATGAGACCGAGCGCTGCGCCCGCGACGCGGGTCAAGCGGGACGCCCTACTTGAGCTCCGTCACCCAGATGTTGGCGACCGAGCAGACCAGGAAGGCGAAGACGACGACCCACGTGGTCCAGTAGATCTGACGCTCCAGCCCGCGGCGCGTCCGGTAACCACCACCCAGGCCGTCGCCCCCACCACCGATCGTCCCGCCCAGCCCCGTGGCCTTGGGAGTCTGCACCAGCACCCCGGCCGTCAGCAGGACCGCGAGCACCACTTCGATGATGACGAGAGCGTTCTTGACGTTGGTCATCGGTGAACTCCCGGATTCTACCGACCGGCGGCTAACCCATCGCGACGGCGGGATCGGTGAGGTAGCGCTGCACCACCGGCCCCGCCCACCGGGCCACCTCGTCGGCGCGAGCCGAAGCCAGCGGCTCAACCTTGACGACATAGCGCAGCATGGCGATTCCTATGAGCTGGCTGGCCGCCAGCGTGGCTCGAAGCTGGGGCCGGTCGAGCTGGATCGCGGCGGCGATACGCCCGAGGACCTCTCGACTGACGAACTCGCGCAGGGTCGCGGCGGCGTGTTCGCTGCCGACGACCGATCGGATCAGGGCGAGCATCGGACTGCCGGCAGGCGAATCCCAGGTCTCGAGGAAGAACGTGACCAGGCGCTCGCCGAGGCCGTCCAGGCCGGGCGCCAGCAGCCTCGGGATGAACTCGGCCGGGTCGACAGGGAACTCTATGGCCGCCAGGAACACGCCTTCCTTCGACCCGAAGTAGTGGGAGATCAAAGCGGGGTCGACGCCGGCGACTGCCGCGATCCCGCGGATGGTTGCCCCGTCGTAGCCGACCTCGCTGAAATGGACGCGAGCGGCGCCGAGGATCTTCTCCTTGGTGCCGCTCGAACCCGGGCGGCGTCCCGTTCTCGGCACGGTCGCTAGGCCGCCGGAGCGACGGCTGATTCCGCAACCGGGCGGCGCACGAAGCCACTGATGATCACCAGCACCAGTCCGACAGCGAGCCACGCGGAGATGACGAGCACCGGAAACGCGACACCTTCGCCACCGAAGTAGAGCGTTCCTCGAAGCGCGCTGTTCAGCTGGCCGGCGGGCATCCAGGGCGACATCCACCTGTACACGTCGGGCAGGATCGTGCCTCCGGCCGGGCCGCCAGAGGAGATCAGGTCGAGCAGGATGATGACCAGCGCCGAGAGACCGAGTCCGGCCGGCCCGAGCAGACGCGTGAAGCCGGCGACGAAAGCGCCGGCCGCAAACGCTGTCAGAGCGACCAGCGCGCCCATAGGAATCAAGGCGGCGGTGTCGTAGCCGTTGGCGATCCAGGTCGCGGCGCCGACGCCGGCCGCTCCCGCCAG
Organism: Chloroflexota bacterium; assembly: GCA_005879985.1. Taxonomy (GTDB): domain Bacteria; phylum Chloroflexota; class Dormibacteria; order Dormibacterales; family Dormibacteraceae; genus CF-118. The sequence continues at coordinate 3,042 of VBIA01000108.1, forward strand.
CACCGCCCACACCGCATTGACTCCCAGCCAGGTGGCGGCGCGCGCACCCGCAGCCCTCGCCAGCAGGACCGCCTGCACCACGAGCGTCGAGATGAGGGTCGCGAGCACGAGGAAGAACAGGATCAGGCCGTGCGCGTCCCCAGAGGCGAACGGATGGACCACCTCCACCGGCACCTGCTGACCCTGGGCCGACAGCGCCGCGCCGAACACTGACCCGATCACCGTGGTGGACGTGTCACCCGCAGCGCCCGCGACGACTATGCGCGAGCCAGTAGGCCCGACGATGACCACCCCGTCAACGTCACGTCGATCCAGCCCCGCGCGGGCCGCGTCTTCCGAGTCGTAGGTCGTGAACTTGAACACCCCAGGTACCTTCTGCGCGAGCGCGTCGGTCATCGGCTGCAGCGCCTGAGCCGGTCCCACGAGACCGACCGGGATGTCATGCGGCCGCGGGTCCCGTATCGCGGTGCCGATCAGCCCAAGCAGCGCCAGCAGTACGAGCAGGCCCGCGGCCAGAGGACCCACCAGCCGTTCCACGGAATGCCTTGCCATCACATCCACCTCCCAGAATTCATCGCGTGATGAATTCTACGGCGGGTGAATTACGGCGTCAAGAGATCCGTGATCTCAAGGCGGCTACTTGTAGCGCTCGGCGACGGCCTTCCAGTTGATGGTGTTGAACCAGGCCGCGACGTAGTCCGGGCGCTTGTTCTGGTACTTGAGGTAGTAGGCGTGCTCCCACACGTCAACGCCGAGGATCGGGGTCATGCCCTCCATGTACGGGCTGTCCTGGTTGGGGTAGCCCTTGATCGACAGCTTGCCGCTCGAGTCGGCGATGAGCCATCCCCAGCCGCTCCCGAACTGACCGACCGCGGCCTTGGTGAGCTGCTCCTTGAACGCGTCATACGAGCCGAATGTGCTGTTGATCGCGTCGCCGATCCGGCCCGACGGTTCGCCTACGCCGCCCGGTCCCATGATCGTCCAGAAGATCGAGTGGTTCGAGTGCCCGCCGGCGTTGTTGCGCAGCACGTTGCGCACGTCCTCGGGCACCGAGCTGATTCCGCGGAGAAGGTCCTCGACCGACTTCTTGGCCAGCTCAGGGTGCTTCTCCAGCGCGCCGTTGGCGTTGTTGATGTACGCCTGGTGGTGCTTGTCGTGATGGATCTCCATGGTCTTGGCGTCGATGTGCGGCTCGAGCGCATCAAACCCATAGGAAAGCGGCGGAAGCTCATAAGCCATGTCGGGCGTCCCCCCTTGTGTGAAGTGGTTCTTAGATCAAAACCAGTCTAAGAAGATCCCCAGCGTGGCGTGGGCGGCCGGTGGTCCCCCCGGCCGCAACTTTGTTTCCCACGACTCCAGAGGTGGTTGGGCGCTGCTTTTAGTAAATCCCCTCCTTGCACGAAAGGGAGAGCAGCGCGGCGCGGAGCGCTGCGCGATGAGAGGGAACGTCGCGTTCCCTCTCATACCTTTTACCGAGCCTGGGATTTCACCTCGGCCGCGCGCCGCTCGATCTCCACGGGGTCGCCGAGGTACCGCCACGAGCCGACGCTGAAATCAGCGCGCAGGTTGTAGACGCGGGGAACACCGGTGGGAATGTCGAGGTCGACGACCTCCTGTTCACTGAGCCCGTCGAGATGCTTCACCAACGCCCGCAGGCTGTTGCCGTGCGCCGAGATGAGCACGCACCTGTGCGTGAGCAGGTCCGGGACGATCGAGTCGTACCAGTACGGCAGCATCCTCGCGACCACGTCCTGCAGGCACTCCGAGCTGGGCAGCAGCTCTGGTGGCAGCGCCGCGTAGCGCGCGTCGCGGGCGGGATGCATGTCGTCGCCCGACTCCAGAGCCGGTGGGCGCACGTCATAGCTGCGCCGCCACAGCTTCACCTGGTCGGCGCCGTAGCGCTCCGAGGTCTCCTTCTTGTTGAGTCCTTGCAGCGCGCCGTAATGGCGCTCGTTGAGGCGCCAGCTCCGGCGCACGGGGATCCAGGTGCGCCCCATCTCGCCCAGCGCGATGTCCGCGGTCTGGATCGCGCGGATCAGCACGGACGTGTGGACGATGTCCGGCTGCAGGCCGGCTTGGGTCAGCTGGCGGCCTGCCTCGCGAGCCTCCTCGACACCGCGCTCGCTCAGCGGTACGTCGTGCCAGCCCGTGAAGAGGTTTTCGAGGTTCCACGTGCTCTGGCCGTGGCGGAGGAGGACCAGGATGCCCGGAGGCCTACCGGTTGTGGCCATAGACCTCGTTGGTGACCCGGACGATCTGCGCGAACTCATCGGCCTTCAGGCTCGCTCCTCCGACCAGGCAGCCGTCGCATAGGGGCAGCTCCACGTAAGACTCAACGTTGGCCGCGGTCACGCTGCCGCCGTAGAGGACGCGTACCTTGCGCGCTGCGCCGGCGCCGATGAGCTCGCCCACCACGCGGCGGATCAGCCGCATTGTCTTGTACGCGTGCTCGGGGTCTGCGTTCTTGCCAGTGCCGATCGCCCACACAGGCTCGTACGCAACCACGAGTCGGGATGAATCGTCCGCCGAGCAGTTGGCCAGGCTCGCCTTGACCTGGCCGGTCACGATCTCATCGCTCTTGCCCGCGTCGTAGTGGTCTTCCAGCTCGCCGACGCAGACGATCACGTTCAGACCGGCGGCCAGCGCGGCCGAGGCCTTGCGAGCGACCATGTCGTCCGTCTCGCCCAGGATGACTCGGCGCTCCGAGTGCCCGACGATCACCCACTGGCACCAGCCGCGCAGCATTACCGGCGAGACCTCGCCTGTGTAGGCGCCGGACACCTCCCAGAAGCAGTCCTGGGCGCCCAGCTTCACGCCGGATCCCTCGAGGACCTCGGCCACACCGAGCAGCCAGGGAAACGGCGGGAACAGCGCAACCTCGACGTTGTCGACAGCCTCGGTGGCGATGCCGAGGACGCCCTTGACCAGGTCGACCGCCTCGCCGCCGTCGACGGGGTTCATCTTCCAGTTGGCAGCAAGAAGCGCCTTTGCATTGGGCGACGCTTCCGGCAACTACGCCTCCTTCAGAATGGCGACGCCGGGCAGCTCCTTGCCCTCGAGGTACTCGAGGGTTGCTCCGCCTCCGGTCGAAACGAACGAGAACCGACCGGCCAGACCCAGTGCGTCGACAGCGGCAGCCGTGTCGCCACCGCCGACGAGAGTGTATGCGCCGGACGCGGCGATGGCCTCGCCTACAGCTTTTGTGCCGGCGCTGAACTCCGGCACCTCGGTGATTCCCAGCGGTCCGTTCCAGACGATGGTGCCCGCGCCCTGCACGTGCTGGGCAAACAGATTGATGCTCTGCGGGCCGACATCCACAGCGATCCAGCCGGCCTCCACGTTCGAGGACGGAAACACCCGCAGCGGCTGCCCGGACATCGTCTGCTGGGTGGCCACCAGGTCTACGGGCAGCACCAGCCGCTGGCCCATCGTCTTCCAGATCTGGTTGGCCGCCTCGATCGCCGTGTCGTCGATGAGGCTGTTGCCCGTGTTGTGGCCCTGCGCCTTGAGGAAGGTGTTGGCCATCGCGCCGCCGATGATCAGGGCGTCCACCTTCGTGGCGAGGTTGTTCAGCAGTCCGATCTTGGTGGAGACCTTGGCGCCGCCGATGACCGCGATCAGCGGTTTCTTCGGGTAATCGAGCGCCGCGTGCAGGGCGTTCAGCTCCGACTCCATCAACCGGCCCGCATACGCCGGCAGGTACTGCGCGACACCGACCACCGAGGCGTGGACGCGATGCGATGAGGCGAATGCGTCAAGGCAGAAGATCTCGCCTAGCGACGCGAGCTGCTGGGCGAAGCCTGGGTCGTTGGCCTCGTCCTCGGGGTGGAAGCGCACGTTCTCGAGCAGCAGCACCGATCCGGGCTGCATCCTCGACACCGCCGACTGAGCCTGCGGACCGACGCAGTCGTACGCGAACTTCACCTCCGTCCACAGCGCGCGACCGAGCTCCTGCGCGACTGGCCGCAAAGACAGCGATTGGTCGACGCCTTTGGGGCGACCGAGGTGCGACATGACGATGACGTATGCGCCGCGCGCCTGAAGATCCTTGAGCGTCGGTACCGCCGCCTTGATGCGGGTCGTGTCAGCGACCTGGCCGTCCTTCAGCGGAACGTTCAGGTCCTCGCGGACGAGCACTCGCTTGCCGGCGACGTCAACGGACGTGATCGATGCTTTCAGAGGTTCGCCGCCATGTAGGTGATTAGGTCCACCATGCGGCAGCTGAAGCCCCACTCGTTGTCGTACCAGCTGACGACCTTGGCGCGCTGCGCGTCGAGCATCAATGTCAGAGGCGCGTCGACGATCGACGAATGCGAGTCGCCCTTGAAGTCCGACGACACCAGCTCCTCGTGGCTGACCGCAAGGATGCCTTTCAGCTCACCGCTCGCGGCCTCGTCGAACGCTGCGTTGATGTCCTCGACCGTCGTGGACTTGCTGAGCTCGACACTCAGGTCGACCACCGAGACGTCAAGGACCGGCACTCGGAACGAAATGCCGACGAACTTGCCCGAAAGATCGGGTAGCACCTCGGCCACCGCGCGGTTCGCGCCAGTCGACGTCGGGATGATGTTGTCGGCCGCGGCGCGCGCGCGGCGAAGGTCCTTGTGCGGCAGGTCCTGCAGCCGCTGGTCCGCGGTGTAGGCGTGGATGGTCGTCATGAATCCGCTCTCGATGCCGAACGAGTCGCGCAGCACCTTGGCAAGCGGGACGAAGCAGTTCGTCGTACAGCTCGCGTTGGAGATGACGTTGTGCTTCTTGGGGTCGTAGCCCTTGTGATTGACTCCCATCACGACGGTGTAGTCCTGGTGCGTCGCCGGCGCGGAGATGATCACCTTCTTGGCGCCGCCGCGGTCGATGTGCACGCGCGCCTTGCCGGCGTCGGTGAACAGGCCCGTCGACTCGACCACCAGGTCGACGCCGAGGTCCTTCCAGGGCAGCTCGCCCGGGTCCTTGATGCTGAGGAACTTGATGCTGCGGCCGTCGACATTGATGGTGTCGTCCTTCGACGAGACCGCTTCCGGCAGGGTGCCAAAGCTCGTGTCGTGCTTGAGCAGATGGGCGAACGTGTGAGCGTCGCCGATGTCGTTGACGGCGACGAAGTCGATGTCGGCATCGAGCTTGAGTGCCGCGCGAAAGATGTTGCGGCCAATGCGTCCAAAGCCGTTGATGCCGACCTTTACACCCATGCTCTACCGACCGCTCCCTTGAACCAGCCGTGCCAGGACCTCACCGGCGGTGAGGCCGGGCCTAATGTTAGGCGGACCTGCGTGCGTGATCCGGGGGCGGGACATTCGCACTCATGTGCTGCAGCCTCCGCAGACGGTGGTTGACCGCCGACTTCGACAGCTTCATGCGGTCAGCAAGCTCGGCGAGGTTCAGCTCAGGGTAGGCGGCGCGCCATCGGGCCATCTCGCGCAGCGCGGTCGGCAGCGACTCGAGTCTCCCCGCGACTTCCAGCTTCTCGATGGCGGCCATCTGCCGGAGCCCTGAGCCGATGGCCTTGCCGATGTTCGCCGTCTCGAAGTTGAGACGGCGGTTCACCTGGCCGCTCACGGAGCGGACGACTCGCACGTTCTCGAACTCCATCACCGCGCGGCTCGCGCCCATCAGAGACAGGAGGCGCACGATCCCGTCGCCTTCCTTCACGTAGACCACATTCTGGCCGCCGCGCTCCATGACGCCCGCCTGCACCTCCGCCTCCGCGGCCAGGTCCCTGATGGCCACGGCCCAAGACTGCGTCGGCGCGACGAACTCGAGGTGATAGCGCGAGCTCGGCGCGTTCACCGATCCGCAGCCGAGAAACAGCCCGCGCAGCAGCGCCTTGCGATCGCATGCGGCCTCAGGCACCGCGCGAACAGCGGGCTGCTTGAACGCGTTCTGCATCCCTGCCGGCAGGGAGAGCTCGATGAATAAGGTCGTGCGCTTCTTCGTCTTCACCGCCTGGTATTTGGCTTCCATGTGGCCGACGGCGCGACCGAGCCTCACGACCTTGCGCGCCACCGCATTGCGAAGCAGGGAGAAGTACGCGGCCTCGCCGTCGCCGCCTCTGTGCAGCAAGCGGCCGCGCGAGCCGAAATAGATGCCGAGCAGCTCGCTCAGCTGACAGCAGGGCCGGGCCGGCAGAAGTCCGGCCATCTCGTTCTTGACGTCCGCCGAGAACGAAATGGGATCACCTCCAGTTCCGGGCGATCCTCTCCCCCTCGTCCAGTCTATACATATGCTTTGGTCACCAGGCAATGGCTGAAATGCGCATGATCGAAGCGGTGCGCGCCGCCATCACCGAGGAGATGGAGCGCGACGAGCGGGTGCTCGTGCTTGGCGAGGACGTGGGCCGAAAGGGCGGAGTGTTCGGCGCTACCGACGGCCTGTACGCGAAGTTCGGCGAGGCCCGCGTCTTGGACACACCACTAGCCGAGTCGGGCATCGTGGGCATCGCGATCGGCGCGGCGCTGAACGGCCTCATCCCCATCGCCGAGATCCAGTTCGCGGACTTCATCCATCCGGCCTTCGACCAGATCGTGAGCGAGGCCGCGCGCACGCGATATCGCTCGAACGGGGACTGGTCTGTGCCGATGGTCATCCGCGCGCCCTTCGGCGGGGGGGTGCACGGCGGGCTCTACCACTCGCAGTCGATCGAGGCGTTCTACGCGCATGTGCCGGGACTGAAGGTCGTGGTGCCGAGCACTCCCTCGGACGCTCACGGTCTGTTGAAATCGGCGGTCCGCGATCCGGATCCGGTCCTGTTCCTCGAGCACAAGAAGGTCTACCGGCTCGTCACCGAGGAGGTGCCTGATGGCGACCACCTCCTCCCCATCGGTCCTGCGGTCGTGCGCCGCGAGGGCACGCGGATCAGCTGCTTCGCGTGGGGTCTCATGACCCATTTCTGCATGCAAGCCGCGGCGGATGTCGAAACCGAAGGCATCAGCGTCGAGGTCGTCGACCTGCGGACGCTGGCGCCGCTGGACCGAGACACAATCCTCGCCTCGGTGCGGAAGACCAGCAAGGCGATGGTCGTGCACGAGGACAACCTGACCGGCGGATTCGGCGCGGAGGTCGCAGCGACAATCGCGCAGCACGCATTCGACAGCCTCGACGGTCCGGTTGTGCGCGTCGCGGCGCCGGACATCCCCGCCATGCCCTTCAACAGCCCTCAGGAGGAGTTCTTCATGCCCAGCCCGGAGAAGATCGCTGCCGCCATGAGGTCTCTTGCCGCGTACTAAGCGCGTTCAACGTCCCCTCGCGACACCGCCGCCTTCAGCGGCGCCCCCGCACGCGGGGAGGGGAGTGCCTCACATATCCGATGAGGAATATCGCGCGAGACGTGAGGCGGTGGTGGCCGGCATGGACGCGATGCACCTCGACGCGATGTGCGTCTTCTATCCCGCGCGTGTCAGCTATCTGACCGGCTTTCATCACGTACCCACGGAGCGGCCCATCGCGCTCGTGCTCGGTCCCAACGCCTACACGGCCCTGATCGTGCCCGCGGTCGAGAAGGAGCACGCGGAGACGATCCCGGGCATCGACCGGCTCGACGTGTACTTCGAATACCCGGGCCCGGAGCACCCGATGGAGCGTCTGGGAGTGGCGCTCGCCGAAGTAGGCGCGCAGTCTGAGCGGATCGGCGCCGACCACGACGGATTCGTGCCGTACTGGGGCTACCGCGGACCTGGCCTGTCCGAGATCACCGGCAAGGCACCTGTCGACGCGGAGATGCTGATCGAGACGTTGCGCCGGGTGAAGTCGGCGAAAGAGATCGAATGCATCCAGCTCAGCTGCGACTGGGCCGCGAGGGCGCATCGCCGCATGCAGGACTCGATCGTCACGGGCAAGACCGAGATGGAGTGCTACGCGCCTGCGGCCGTTGAATCGCTGGCCGACATGGTGCGCGAGATGCCAGGCTGGCGGCCGCGCGGGTTCTCAGGCAATGAGCTTCCGGCGATGTTCGTGGCCGGTCGATCGACGGCGATGCCCCACGGCTTCGTGCGCGGCCACGGTGTTCAGAAGGGCGACGTTCTGGTCACCGGCGCGGGCGCCGACATCGACGGATACCACAGCGAGCTGGAGCGGACGATGTTCGTCGGCGAGCCGACTGCCGCCCAGGAGCGCGCCTTCGACGCGATGCTCAAGCTTCAGTCGCACGCCATCGAGACGATGTCTCCGGGTGTGCCTGCGGCCGAGGTGGAGCTGGCGGTCGTGCGGCTCGCGCAGGAGCTCGGCGTTGGCGATGAGCTGCGCCACCACGTCGGTCACTCGATCGGGCTCGAGGCGCACGAGGCGCCCTTTCTCGACCGCGGCGACGAGGCGGTGCTCGAGCCGGGCATGGTGTTCACGGCGGAGCCGGGCGTGTACTTGAAAGATGTCGGAGGGTTCCGGCACTCGGACACGGTGCTGATCACCGAGGAGGGCCGGCGCGTGATGACCGACTACCCGCGCGAGCTGAGAGACCTGGTCATCGGGGGCTAACGGCCCGAGTCTCTATGGGCTTGGCGCGGAAGCCTTACGCTCGCGTTCTGTGGGCTCCGATTCGATCGCCAGGCGCGGCCGGCGCCCGGGCGACCTCCGCGTCGTCATCCGCCGACCGGCCAAGCTGCCCCGGACGCTGGGTGCGCCGGCGCTTTTCGCGGCGTGCTACGGCAACGTCGGCTCCAGCATCTATTACGCGCTCGGCGTCACGGCCGCGTTTGCGCTAGGCCTCACACCGCTCGCGCTCATCCTCGCCGGATTCATCTTCATAACGACCGCGCTCAACTACGCCGAAGGCACCGCCGCGCTCCCGCATGCGGGCGGCAGCTCGAGCTTCGCTCGGCGCGCATTCAACGAGCCGATTGGTTTCCTGGTGGGCTGGATTCAGCTGTTGAACTTCGCTGCGACCGTGTCCATCTCCGCGTACACGGCCATCTCATATCTCAGCGTGTTCGGCAAGTACGTGCCGCTGTTCCAGACGTTCCAGCACCCCCTGCAACATGCCCTCGCGGCCGTCACTCTGACCGGCCTTCTCATGGTCCTGAACATCGTCGGCATTCAGGAATCGAGCGCGATCAACGTGTTTCTTGCCATGCTCGACCTGGTTACGCAGTTCGCGCTTGTGATCCTGGGAATCTGGCTGCTCCTCCACTGGGACGTTGTTTTTCACAACATAAAGTGGGGCATCGCGCCAACGTGGGGAAACTTTCTGGCCAGCATCTCACTCGCCATGGTCACGTACACGGGCATCGAGACCATCTCCAACCTGAGCGAGGAGGCAAGGAATCCCGGCAGGAGCGTGCCCCGCGCTTACTTCGGCGTCATCGTCGCCGTGCTCGCTGTGTCGGCCGTGCTGCCCACTGTCGGCATGAGCGTGTTCCCGGTGCACCTCACCGATCACGGTATGTACGTGACCGACCTGGCCGTGGCCTGGAAAGACGATCCGGTTGCCGGAATCGTCTCCAAGTTCCCGATCGATTGGCTTGCTTACTGGGCGGGCATCTGGGTCGGAATCCTCGCCTTCACGATCCTGATCATCGCCACCAACGCCGGGCTCATCGGCATCTCGCGCCTGAGCTACTCGCTTGCGCAGAACGACCTCTTCCCAAAGGCGTTCTCGCGGCTGCACCCGAAGTTCAAGACGCCGTACGTGTCGATCATCGTCTTCGGCATCGTCGCGGCCGCGCTCATCCTCCCGGCGCAGATCGACCTGCTCGGTGCTGTGTACGCACTCGCTGCAACATTCGCTTTTGCCACCGCGCATCTGGCGGTGATGCGCTTACGTTTCGTCGAGCCGGACCTGTATCGACCTTATGAGATGCCCTTCAACATTCCGTACGGACGCGCGAGCATCCCGGTGCTGTCAATCGTCGGAGCGCTTGCGATCGGCACGGTCTTCACGCAGCTCGTATTCCAGAACATCTCCAATTCGACTTGGATCTTTCTCGTGTGGCTTGTACTCGGCGCGGGAGGATTCGTCTGGTATCGCCAGCGTCGCAAGGAGCCCTGGTGGGAGCCTCTGGAGGTGCCGCCTCCGCCCGATCGCGAGGTCGCGAGGGGCCCGATCGAGCCGCACCCGACGGCTGCTCGCTACCGACTCGGAAGGCGCGAGAAGGTGCTCGCACATGCGGCGCCCATCCCGGAGCGGCGCGTGCGGCGCCGTCACCGCCTGCTCGGCGTCCAGCTCTTCTTCGCGCGGCACGGCTACCTTCGCGGAGCGCTCATCGTTGCGGTGTTTGCGGCTGTCAGCGGGCTGGCCGTCGGGGTGGACCTGTCGGCCGCGGACCCATTTGGTTCGGGCCTCGGATGGTCGCCCGGCATCGTGATGATGGCGCTGCTTTCGGCCTACCTGCTGAACCGGGGTCGCGCCGAGCGTTAGCGCCGTCAGCTTACGACTGCGAGCTCGTTCTGCCGGTTGGCGTAGCCGGGGTGCGACGGGTGCGCGACGCGGTACCACGCGAGCGTCTCCGCGAGCGCATCCTCCAGCGCCGACGGCTCGAAGCCGAGCTCGCTGCGCGCCCGGTCGATCGCGTAACCCGCGGGCCGTTTCGGATTGGGGCCGTACGGGCTCGCGCCATCCGGCAGGTCCTTGAAAGGAACCGGGTGAAGGTTCGCCGGCTTCGCCATCGCCCGCGCGATGCCTTCGATCAGGGCGCGCAGGCTCACCCCTTCGAAGCCCACGTTGTACGCGCGGTGGTTGGTTTGCTTGC
>VBIA01000090.1 GCA_005879985.1 Chloroflexota bacterium
TGCTACCGCTGTGGGCCTCGTACCTCGCCCGCCTGTACTCCTGGATCCTGATCCTGAACCACAGCGGCGTCCTGAACTGGACGATGCAGTCGATCGGGCTGCCCGCCCCGAACATCGGCTACAGCGAGACGGCGATGCTCGTCGTCTTCTGCTACATCTGGCTGCCCTTCATGATCATTCCGACGTACGCGGCGATGGAGCGCGTGCCGGAATCGCTGATCGAGGCGGCGCGTGACCTGGGCGCGCGCGGCTGGCGCACAACTCTCGACGTGGTTCTTCCGCTGGCGATCCCGGGCGTCGTGGCAGGCTCGATATTCACCTTCTCTTTGACGCTGGGCGACTACATCACGCCCATCCTGATCGGACCTGGCACCAGCTTCATCGGCAACGTCGTGTACGGCAACATCGGCATCGCAAACAACGTGCCGTTCGCGGCGGCGCTCGCCACCGTGCCGGTGGCGATCATGGCCGTGTACCTGCTCGTGGCCCGGCGGCTGGGAGCTTTCGAGGCGCTATAGTGTCCCGCCGCCGAAGTTCCTTGCGTATTCGCGGCCTAGGCGTCCGGGCGGCTTCGCCGCTGAAGCCAGCGTTAGGGGGCCCGGCGCTTCTCGCTGCCCCCGCGACCACGACGCGGGGACCCCGCTGGAATGCGCTCCTCGTCGCGCCACCCCTGCCTTGGCTCCGGACGCCGATGCCGCGAATCCTGCTGCGGACCTCAGCGGCGGGACACTAGATGGAAGGTTTCTGGACGCGCATGGCGCTTCGGGTCTGGGTCGTCCTCGTCCTTCTATTCCTGTTCATCCCGATCCTGCTGATCCCTCTCTTCGCGCTGAACAGCTCGAAGATCCAGTCCTGGCCTCTGACCTCATTCACGCTCAACTGGGTCAACCTCACGCTCAACGATCCCGAGGTCGTGTCCGCGGTCGGGCTGTCGGTGCGGATCGCGCTCGTCACGACCGTCTTCGCGCTGGTGCTCGGATCGCTCGCGGCATTCGCGATTCATCGCACCACGTTCTTCGGACGCGACGCGATCAGCTTCCTGCTGGTGCTGCCGCTGGCGCTGCCGGGCATCATCACCGGCATCTCGCTGCGCTCGTCATTCACGTTCGCACATGTCGAGCTGTCGATCTGGACGATCATCATCGGCCACACCACCTTCTGCATCGTGGTGGTCTACAACAACGTTCTCGCGCGGCTGCGGCGCACGCAGGGATCGCTGTTCGAAGCCGCCGCGGACCTGGGCGCGAGCGGCCTTCAAACGTTCAGGGACATCACGGTTCCTCTCATCTCGACTGCGCTGGTCGCGGGGGCGATGCTCGCGTTCGCCCTTTCGTTTGACGAGGTCATCGTGACCACCTTCACCGCGGGCGCGCAGAACACCGTGCCCATCTGGATCCTGGCCCAGATCCGCAACGGCCAGCGGCTGCCTGAGGTGAACGTCGTGGTCTCGTTTGTGATCCTGGTCACGATCATCCCGGTGGTCGTGGCCGCCCGGCTGACCGGCGGCAGCGGTGCCGCGCGCGTGCAGGCGGTGCGCTAACGGCCCGCCTTCAGTTTCTGAGCAAACCTTAAGGATCTGCTGACACTTCTCACAGCCGCCTGTCGCATCTTGGCAACATGTCAGAGATGACTCCAGAGCCCAGCTCCCAAAACCTGCAGCTGGCGCCACCCCCTGCGCCAGCTGTAGCCTCCCCACCCGCGTCGCCGAACTTCGCGCGCCGCCTGACCGCCGCGATCGTCGTGGCGGTCATCCTCGCCACCGGCGGCGGCGTCGGCGCCGGCTGGGCGCTGGCGCGGCTCATCAGCAGCCACTACACGACGCAAGCGCACGTGCAAACCGTCTCGCCGATCCAGCAGAGCACCTCCGGCAGCACCAACCTCGACATCAACGGCATCACGCGAAAGGTCTCGCCCGCGGTCGTGGACATCAACACCGTGATCCAGACCGCCAGCGGCTCCGCGGCCGCGGCCGGCACCGGGCTCATCATCACCTCGTCCGGGGACGTGCTCACCAACAACCACGTGGTCGAAGGCTCGGTGAGCATCAAGGTCACGATCCAGGGCAAGTCGGGTACGTACGCCGCGACCGTGCTCGGAGTCGACCCCACCGACGACATCGCGGTCATTCATATCAACGGCGTGTCGGGACTCCCGACCGTCACCATCGCCGATTCATCCACCGTCAAAGTCGGCGACACGATCTACGCGCTCGGCAACGCGCTCGGCCTCGGCGGCGCGCCGCGCGTCACGCAGGGCACCGTCACCGCGCTCGACCAGACAATCACCGCGAGCGACAACGGCGCGCAGGCCGAGCAGCTCACCGGCATGATCCAGTCCGACGCCGAGATCAGCCCCGGCGACTCTGGCGGCGCGCTCGTCAACAGCGCGGGCCAGGTGATCGGCGTCGTCACCGCGGGCGAGGCGCAGGGCTTCCGCTCGACCTCGACCACCATCGCGTTCGCGATCCCGTCGAGCAAGGCGGTCGACATCGCCAACCGCATCCTCGCCGGGCAGGCAGGGAACGGCGTCTTCATCGGTCCGGTCGGATACCTCGGCGTCTCGGTCCAGACCCTCGACGCCAGCAGCGCAGCGCAGCTTGGCGTAAACGTCAGCTCCGGCGCATACGTGCGGACGGTAGTGGCGGGCTCGCCTGCCGAGCGCGCCGGCATCACCTCCGGATCCGTGATCACCCGCGTGAACAGCGCGGTCGTCGACTCGGCGACCGCGCTGGGCGACGCCCTCCACCAGTACAAGCCAGGCGACCAGGTCAAGATCACCTGGATCGCCGGCAACGCCACGCACACGGCGACCGTCACGTTGATCTCGGGCCCAGCGATCTAAGCCAGGAAGAAGATCCCTCCCCACCAAGTGGGGAGGTTAGGAGGGGGCGTTAACCTGCCCATTGGCATGGCCGCCCTCCTCCTGAAGCCCCGCTCCTGGATCGCCCCTTACGTGGCGCTGTGGATCGGCGTCGGCCTGCTGCCGTTTCAGCCGACCGACCTCGACATCTTCTTCTGGCCGTCCGCGAAGATCGCGGTCCACGGCCACCCGTTCTCCGTGTACGCAGCCGGGGGGCATGCGCTGTATCCGAACGCCAACGGACCCGTGTCGCTGCTGCCGCTGAGCGCACTCGGCGTCGTCCTCAACTGGGTGGGTTGGCTGGATGCCACTGCTGCGCGTCGCGGCATCGCGCTCGGGGTCTTCTGCATCTTCGTCATCCTCATGGCGCGCGAAGCGGTGGCAGCCATCGAACGCCTACGCGGCACGCCGCTGATTCCGTCAGTGCGGCTCCTGGTGTACGCGACCCTGACGCTCAGCCCGCTCGTGTGGCAGTCGGTCGCGGGCTACGGGCACATCGAGCAGCCCATCGAGATCTGGCTGCTTCTCGTCGCCGCGCGATGGCTCGGTGAAAGCCGGCCGCTGCGAGCGGGCATCGCGTTCGGCGCGAGCATCCTGACGCGCAGCCCGGTGGTGCTGATGTCGGTGCCCCTCGGAATCGCCGGCTGGCGGCAGAGCCGAAGAAGCGCTCTGATGTTTTTCTTCGGCGCAGGGGCCGCCGGCGCAGCGATCGTGCTGCCCTTCCTCGTCGCCGACCCCTCCGACGTCATCCATTCGCTCCTCACCTACAGGGGCAGCCTGAAGGTGGGCGCCGGCTCGGTCTGGAGCCTCGCGCGCGACAGCTCGCTCGAGACCGCGGTGCAGCACTACGACATCGTCCTCGTGGTCGCGGCTGTCCTCGCGACGAACCTGTGGCTCGCCCGCGGCAATCGCCTCGACGAGGGCCGGCTCTTTGCCGGGATGGCCCTCACCTCCGCGGCGTTCGCGATGCTCGCCAAGACTGTGTGGCCTTACTACTTCCTCGAGCTGTACATCCTCGGGAGCGTCTGGGCGTTCGGCACGTGGCGGCCGCAAGACGGCGTGGTGCGGCTGGTGCTGCTGCCGATTGCGGTCAGCGTCTTCGGGCTGATCGCGGAGATCGGGTCCGAGCAGTACCTTCCACTGACGCTTGCCCGCATCGAAGGCGCGGCCATGTTCGTGATGCTCGCGCTGATGATCGCCTGGATCATGCGGTTCGCCACCCGCGAGCCAGCCTCGCCCGCCGGAATCGCAACCACGGCCGTAAGGTTGAAGGGTCATGGACCTGAAAGAGCAGACGAAAGCGCCGGCTGAAACCGACACCGGCACAGGCGCGTACGTCGGCAACCCGGGCATCGAGGCTGGAGTGGCTCCGGTCGAGCGTGCGCCGCGTCCGATTGAAGCCGGCGTGGACATCGGCCACGTCCACCTGCGAGCCGGCGACCTGGGCAAGATCAAGGACTTCTACGTCGGCATCCTCGGCTTCGACGTCGTCGTCGAGGCCCCGACGATGCTCTTCGTGTCCGCCGGCGGCTACCACCACCACCTCGGCTTCAACGTATGGGAGTCGAAGGGCGGCAGCCCGCCACCTCCGGGGACGACAGGGCTCTACCACGTGGCGATCCGCTACCCGACACGCTCCGGGCTTGGCGACGCCTTGCGCCGGCTGCGCGACGCGGGCTACCCCATCGACGGCTTCAACGACCACGGCACCCACGAAGCGATCTACCTGCGCGACCCGGAAGAGAACGGCCTCGAGCTGTGCTGGGACCGGCCGAAGGAAGAATGGGACCGCGACGCGAACGGCCACTACGCGCTGGGCAACCGGAGCCTGGACCTCGCCGGCCTCCTGCGCGCGGGCCTCGACGAGAGGGGCTAGAGCTAGACCCGCTCCAGCAGCACCACCGGAATCTTCCGTGTGGTCTTCTTCCGGTAATCGTGGAAAGCCGGGTTCTTGGTCGCGTGGTGCTGGTACAGGCGCTCGTACTCGTCTTCGTCGACGACGCGCGCATGCGCCGCGAACTTCTCGCCGTCGACCTCGACCGTCACGTGCGGGTGCGCCGCCAGGTTGTGGAACCAGTGTGGGTTGGTCGGTGCGCCGCCCTTGGAGGCGACGATGACGTACCTCTCGCCGTCCCGGGAGTACACGATCGGCGTCACCCGAGTCTCGCCCGACTTCGCGCCCTTGGTCGTGAGTATCAGGACGTCTCGACCAACGAACGGACCTGATGTCGGCTTGCCCTTGTTGGCTCGCATGTCTTCGACGAGGTCACGGTTGAAGTCACCCCTTGTGCTCATGAATTCCTGCAACCGTGGAGGGTGGCGGGAGATTCCCGCTTGGCTTATCCTCCAGGGATCAAGCCGCTATTACGGTTCCAGCTGAGCGGGTCGATCAACGGCCTCAAGGAATTCGCGAGCAAAGCCACCGATGACCAGTGGACATCGCGAGCTTTCGACGGCGCCAACCTCATCGGATTCACCGTGTGGCATGCGGCGCGGTCGATCGATTGGGCGGTGAACTGCGTCCTGCGAGACCAGCCCGAGCTCGTCGACGGCCCTGAATGGAAGGACGTCCGCCGTCCCGATGCGTTCTTTGGCGCCGGCGCCACCAGGGAGGCGGCCGACGACGTGGCGCGGACTGTGCCCCGTCAGCGGGTGATCGATTACCTCGCCGCGATGGGACCAGAAACGCTCGCGTGGCTCGACTCCACGCCGCAGGAGTGGCTCGACCATCCGGTCGACCTGAAGTCGGATCGGGCCAGGGCGCGTGGCTATACCGACGAACCGGTGTGGCCGGAGATCGAAGACCTGAACGGGATCCCGAGGTGGCAGTTCCTCGCCCGGCCGGGCATCTCCCACATCCGAGTTCACTACGGCGAGCTGACCTCGCAACTCGAGAGCCTCCGAGCCTAGCCCGAGTTCGAACTCGGCGCAGTTACCTCCCCGAGCCTTGGCGTTCCCTAGATGGAGGTTCTGAACATATGGATACAACGACGATCGTCGTACTGGGAATCATCATCCTGGCCGTGATCGTGATCGGCCTCGTTTTGGCGTCACGCTCAGGGCGCATGCGCGGGCCGGCCCTGAAGACGCTCCCACCCGAATCACGCGAGCGCTACGTGACTCAGTGGGACAAGATCGAGAGCCGCTTCGTGGATTCACCCAACGATGCCGTCCGAGAAGCGGACGCGCTTCTGCTTGCCCTGCTTGGTGAGCGTGAGCACCCGCTGGCGGAGGACAAGCTGCCGAACGAGATGCGGCGCGCGCGCCGCGAGGCGGTCGGCCAGGAAGGCAAGGGCGGCACTGAGGGTATGAGGCAGGCGCTGCTTCACTACCGTGCGGTGATCGAGGAACACGCTCGGCCCGAGGAGCGCGAACAGACGAAGGGCCGGCGGGAGATCGCTTCTTAGCCCACGGGGTAACCCGCCGGGCGTCAGGCGTTTCTTTCAGATGGAGGTGCCGCTATGGATGTAGTGACACTGATCGTCGACGCATTCATCGTGCTGTGGGTCGTCGCGGTCGTTGTCGGCATCGTGCGTGCGATCAGGGCCCGGCCGCGTCGACTGGCGCCGCTGCCGGTCCAAACTCGAAATCGATTCGAGGTCGGATGGGAGCGCATCTCTGCGCGATTCCTGTACGAGCCGCAGTGGGCCATCGGCGAGGCGGATTCGCTCGTGCTGGCGCTGCTCAGCGCCCGCGGCCATCCGCTCGATCACGCGCGGCTTCCGCGCGAGATGCAGCAGGCCCGTCACGACGCGGCCGCCGCCGCGAATGGGCGGCCGCGGGATAGGACTGAGGCCATGCGCCAGGTGCTGCTGCAGTACCGGACGGTGTTCGAGCAGATGCTCGGCCCGAAGCCGCGCCAGACGGCTACCGGCGCGCGCCCAGAGGTCGCGTAACGGTCTTTCAGGAGCCTTCGTTTTAGTGATATGCCGCGGGCGGCAGTCGTGCTGAGTGCGTTTGTGCTCGCCGCCTGCGGCGCCACTCGGCGCCTTTAGAGGCGCTCAGCCACCGCCGACAGGCCGACCCCGTCACCTGCCCGGATCGTTCCGCTCTTCACGATGACCGCGCGCAGGCCGGTGTGGAGCAGCCCCCTGAGCACGTCCTGGGTGCCGACCATCTTCGCCAGGTGGTTGCACGGCTCGCACCGCTCCTCGCCCTCGCATTCGACATCGCCGACCTGGAAGCGCCGCCCGACGAGCTCGCCGAGGTTGACGCCTCTCACCAGCACCTGCCGCCGCGACTCGAGCGGCGTGATCTCGAAGCCATGGCGCGCCTTCAGGTCGTCGAACGCCTCGGCTTCGATCAGTGTGATGTTGCAGGAGTCGGGATCGGTGTCGTCGAAGTTGCGATCGCCCTCGATGCCGCGGCCCGCCTGCGCCACCGCGGCGTCGACCTCGTGCGGCAGCTCGCCATGCTTGGCCGCAATGTAGATCGCTTCGACCTTGCCTTGCGCTGCAGTCATGAGGCACCTATTCTCGCAGCGCCGTGCAGATCACGTGAAGCCGAAGCATCTCTTCATCGCGGATGGAACGATCACGGTCGTGCTCGGCCTGATCTTCGTCGTGCTCCCGGGACTCGCGCTCTCCATCCTCGGCATCCCTCCGCGCGACCAGGCGCGTCAGCTGCTGATGGCTTTCCTCGGCGCCTCGCTCATCGCCAACGGCGGCTTTCAGCTGCTCGTGCGCAACCATGCCGACGGGCCCGCCGGGCTTGCCTTCATGCGCGCGAACCTCGTCTTCGACGTGCTCGGCGCCGTGCTCAGCTTCATCGGGCTGGTGGCCGGCATCTTCAATGTGGTTGGCTGGCTTTTCGTTGTCGCATTCGTGGTGATTGGCGTGCCGCACGCCTACTGGGGCTTCATCCGCCCGGCCGGTCGAAGCTAACGAGACCGGGACCGACTCGGGCATGATGGCGATCGTGGTTGAGACCGCCGCCCTGCTGGACGACGAGCATCTAGGACCGGTTAGGTGACTGCGGCAGTCAAGACTTTCATCGACACCAGCACGCCGTTCGGCAGGGTCGCCGAGAGGATGCTCAGAACCGAACGCATCGTGTGGCTGACGACAGTGTCCGCCGATGGCACGCCCCAGCCCAACGCCGTCTGGTTCATCTGGGATGGCGACAGCGCGCTCATGTACAGCATCCCGAACCAGGCAAAGCTGAAGAACATCGCCCGCAACCCGAACGTCGCGCTGAACCTCGACAGCAAGAAGCAGGGAGACAGACTCGTGATCCTCACCGGCACCGCGGCTGTCGAGACGAACGCATCACCGCTCAACAAGAACCGGGCCTACATGGCGAAGTACCGCACCGAGATCGCGCGCCTGAAGCTCGGGACGCCGGCCAAGATGGCGAGCGAGTACTCCGTGGCAGTGCGCATCACGCCGAAAAAGCTGCGCGGTTTCTAACCGACCTCCCGCGCTATGGTCCGCACGTGCCCGCGAGGATTCGCTACGACGCAAGCACAGACGAGGTCGAGCAGGTTTTGCCGTGATCGAGGGCGTCCACAAATGGATCGGGCTGGTCGTCGGCGGCCTGTGCGCCTTGCTGGCAACCAGCGCGCTCATCCAGGAGCTGCGCGCCTCCCCTGATCCTGGCAGCGTCACTTTCGACCTCGTCTTCGGGCTGGGTTCGGCCGGCGTGGCAGCGAGCTCCGGCTACCGCCTGTTTCGGAGTGGGCGCCGCGAGGTCAGCGGAGGCTGTCTGGTCATCGCCCTCGTGTTCGGTGGCGTGATGCTCCTGACCGGGGCGCTCCTCTACGCCCTGAGCATCGACTCGGTCGAGTCTCCGAGCCCGGTCATGATCGGCGTCATCCTCGTCATCGGCGTGGCGATCACGATTCCAAGTGGCGTGCTGCTCTGGCTCCAGCGGCAGCAGTCTGGGCGGTAACTAGACTGGGTGCTCAATGGACGAGCTGCTTCTGGAAGCGTTCCGCCACAACGGGTGGGCGACAAAGCGCCTGCTCGAGTTCTGCCACGCGCTCCCGCCAGATCAGCTCAAC
>VBIA01000071.1 GCA_005879985.1 Chloroflexota bacterium
AAGGCGACTACGCGGTAGTGCGAATGCCCTCGAGCGAGCTGCGCCGAGTCCATGTGAACTGCCAGGCCACCATCGGCCAGGTCGGTAACATCGAGCACGAGAACGAGTCGAGCGGTAAGGCCGGCCGCAGCCGCTGGCTCGGGGTCAGGCCTACCGTCAGAGGCTCGACGATGAACCCCCGCGACCATCCGCACGGCGGTGGCGAGGGCAAGACCGGCCCTGGGGGCAACCCCAAGACCCCGTGGGGCCAGCCGGCCCTGGGCTTCCGGACCCGCAAGCCCAAGAAGGCCTCGAACAAGCTCATCATCCGCCGCCGCGAAAAGAAGGGACGCAAGAAGTAAATGTCACGCTCATCGAAGAAGGGCCCGTTCATCAACGACTCCTTGAAAGCCAAGATCGACAAGATGAACCAGACCCGGGACAAGAAGGTGATCCGCACGTGGGCACGCGCGTCGGTCATCTATCCCGACATGGTCGGGCACACGATCGCGGTCCACGACGGACGCAAGCATGTGCCCGTGTTCATCAGCGAGAACATGGTCGGACATCGCCTCGGTGAGTTCGCCCCGACGCGGCACTTCCGCGGTCACGGCACGCACACCGAGAAGTCGACGGCACTGAAGTAGTAGATGGCGACGATGGAAGTTTCTGCGGTTCAGAGGTTCGTGCGGCGCACGCCTCGCAAGGCGAGGCTGGTTGCTGACTCGGTTACCGGAATGAAGGTGACCGATGCCCTCGCGTACCTGGAGTTCTCGCCCAAGCACGCGGCCCGCGAAGTGGCCAAGGCGATCAAGTCCGCGGCCGCAAACGCCGAGCACAACTTCAACCTGAACCGCGAGGACCTCGTCCTCAAGCAGCTTCTGATCGACGAGGGTCCGACCTATCGCCGGCGGCGGCCAGTGAGCCGCAGCATGGCGCACGAGTTCTTCCACCGCACCTGCCACATCACCGCGGTCGTCGAGGACCGCCCCAAAGGGGAGACGAAATAGACATTGGGACATAAGGTCCACCCGAACGCGTTCCGCCTCGGCGTCTTCCGTCCCTGGGAGGCGAACTGGTTCGCCAACCCGAAGGACTACACGAAGATGCTGCACGAGGACCTCGAGATGCGGCGCACGATCCTCGCGCGCCTGCGCAACGCGGGCATCGCGAAGATCGAGACGGAGCGCTCGTCCAACGCCCAGCTCACGGTGACCATCCACACCGCCAAGCCCGGCATCGTCATCGGCAAGGGCGGGTCGTCGGTCGACCAGCTGCGCGAGGACCTCGAGAAGCGCTTCGGCAACCGGGTGCGCATCTCCATCCAGGAGATCAAGCAGCCTGAGCTCGACGCCCAGCTCGCGGAGGCCGGCTGCGCGGCGCTGAGATGGCTCGCCGCGAGTGGGATCGCGAGGGCCGCGTCCCGCTGCACACCCTGCGCGCGGACATCGACTTCGGCCGCGCCACCGCCAAGACCACCTTCGGCGCCATCGGTGTGAAGTGCTGGATCTACAAGGACCAGATCTCGCCGCAGCAGCGACGCCTGGCGATCGCCGACGGTGCACCTATCGGCGAGGCGATCGCGCCCCAGCCCGAGGCTCCAGAGCCGGTCGCTCCCCGAGCTGAAGCGGCCCCTGCCGAGACTCGCGCAGCGGCCGTCACGACGGAACCGGTGGCCGCGCCTGCCGCTGAGACGCCTGCGCGTCGGGCGCGCACCACGACCACCGCGCGGCCGAAGAAGACCGAAACCACCGCCGATGAAGCCAAGAAGCCCGCGCCTCGCGCCAGGGCTGCGGCCCGGCCGAAGGCCGACGCCGCCGAGAGCAAGACGCCGGCCAAGAAGCCGGCGCCGAGGAAGAAGACCTGATGTTGATGCCCAAGCGCGTCAAGTACCGCAAGATGCATCGCGGCCGCCGCCAGGGCATCGCGACGCGCGGCGCCACCGTGGCGTTCGGTGACTACGGCCTGCAGGCGATGGAAGCGTGCTGGATGAGCAATCGCCAGATCGAGGCCGCCCGCCGGGCCATGACCAGGCACGTCAAGCGTGGCGGCCAGATCTGGATCCGCGTCTTCCCCGACAAGTCGATCACCAAGAAGCCGGCCGAGACCCGAATGGGCTCGGGCAAGGGCAACCCCGAGGGCTGGGTCGCGGTCGTGAAGCCCGGCCGGGTGCTGTTCGAGATGGGCGGCGTCACGCCACAGGTGGCGAAGGAGGCCATGAAGCTGGCCGCCTCGAAGCTGCCGATCAAGACGCGTTTCGTGAGCGCCGACACCGCCGGAGGTGGCCGGTGATGAAGGTCGCCGAGCTGAGGGTGCTCGAAGAGGATGAGTTGAACGGCCGCCTGCGGACCGCGCGCCGGGAGCTGTACGAGCTCCGGTTCAAGCACGCCGTCGGGCAGCTCGAGAACTGGAGCCAGATCGCCAAGGCCCGCCACGACATCGCGCGGATCATGACCGTGCTCAGCGAGCGCGAGCTCGGGATCGAGGTCGTGACCGAGGCGCCCGAGGTGCTGCCGGCCGAGCCGCAAACCAAGAAGACGAAGAAGCCCGAGTTCGTCGACGAGGAAGAGGAGAGCCAGGAGCCCGCCGCCGAGGCCGAGGCTGCCGAGCCCGTGATTGAACAAGCGCCGGTTGAGGAACCCGCGAGCGGCGGACGAGCACGGCCGATAGCTTCTACCCACGGAGCATCCGCCGGTCCCAAGCGCGGCCGCAAGTCGAAAGAGGAGAAGGCATGACCGCGCAGGCGCAGGCACCGGTCGCAACGAGCGAGGAGCGCGGCCAGCGCAAGGTCCGCCTCGGCACCGTGATCGCCGACAAGATGAACAAGACCGTCATCGTCCAGGTGGGCACGTCGCGCGCGCACCGCCTGTACAAGAAGACGCTGCAGCAGCGCACGCGGTTCAAGGTCCACGACGAGAAGAACGAGTGCGGCGTGGGCGACCTCGTGCGCATCACCGAGACGCGCCCGCTCTCCAAGGAGAAGCGCTGGCGAGTGCTGGAGATCGTGGAGAAGGCCAAGTGATCCAGCAGGAGACGCGCCTCCGTGTCGCGGACAACTCAGGAGCGAAAGTGATCCTGTGCATCCGCGTGGCCGGAGGCCACTACCGCCGCTACGCGTCGGTGGGCGACATCATCACCGCCACTGTCAAGTCGGCGCAGCCGGGCGGCCAGGTCAAGAAGGGCGAGGTCGTCAAGGCGGTCGTGGTCCGCGTCAACAAGGAATACCGGCGTCCTGATGGCTCGCTCATCCGCTTCGACGAGAACGCGGCGGTGCTGCTGGCGCAGGCCAACAACCCGCGCGGCACGCGCATCTTCGGGCCCGTGGCCCGCGAGCTGCGCGAGCGCAACTTCATGAAGATCATCTCTTTGGCTCCGGAGGTTCTGTAAACCGTGACGATGGTGCCTGTCTTCGCGAAGTCGTCGGGGGAGTTGGCCTGGCAAAGCCAGACCAACTGGCGCCATGGTCACTTCGGCCTGAAATCCGCACCCCATCACCGCGATTTCAGGCCGGGAAAGGAAGGAGACAGCTAGCAATGCTTCGCAACAAGCTGCAGCCCAAGCGCCGCTGGCTCGACCTCGCGCCCGGCGATCCCGTGATCGTGGTCGCGGGCAAGGACAAGGGCAAGCAGGGCGAGGTGCTGCGTACCCTCCCCGACAAGCACAAGATCGTGGTCAAGGGCGTCAACATCCTCAAGCGCCACACGAAGGCCGGCCGCTCGCGCGCGGGCGTCAGCGTCGCGCAGGGTGGCGTGGTCGACTTCGAGGCGCCGCTCGACTACTCGAACGTCATGCTCGTCTGCCCGTCGTGCAGCCGGCCGACCCGCGTCAAGCACACCGTCCTGGAGTCGGGCGCGCGCGCCGTGGTCTGCCGCCACTGCGGCGAGCCGTACGAGCGCGTGCGCAAGACGGAGAACCAGTGAGCAAACAGAAAACTCAGCAGCGGCCCCAGCAGGCTGCCAGGAAAGAAGACAAACCGAAAGAGCCGGGCACCCGCTCGGACGCGCCGCCGCGCATGCTCACCATGTACCGCGACACCGTCATGCCGCAGCTGACCAAGGAGTTCGACTACGCCAACGTCATGCGGGTTCCCCGCGTCGCCAAGGTGGTGGTGAACATCGGAATCGGCGAGGCGAAGGACAACGACAAGGCGCTCGACGCGGCGGTCGGCGACGTGACAACGATCACGGGCCAGAAGCCGGCGCTGATCAAGGCGCGCAAGTCGGTCGCGAATTTCAAGCTGCGCGCGGGCCAGACGATCGGCATCAAGACGACGCTCCGCGGCCGGCGCATGTGGTACTTCCTCGACAAGCTCGTCAACGTTGCGCTGCCTCGCATTCGCGACTTCCGCGGTGTGAACCCCGACGGTTTCGACGGTCGAGGCAACTACTCGCTCGGCCTGCGCGAGCAGGTCGTTTTCCCCGAGATCGACTACGACAAGATCGACAAACTCCGCGGGCTGGAAGTGTCGATCGTGACCACAGCCCGCTCAGACGACGAGGCCCGCAGCCTGCTCACACGGCTCGGAATGCCATTTAGAAAGAGGTAAGGGAGAGTTTTGGCGAAGAAGTCTTCACTCGAGCGCTGGAAGAGGGACCAGGCGCACCCGAAGTTCAAGGTGCGCCTGCATAACCGATGCCGCATCTGCGGCCGGCCGCGCGCGTACCTGCGCAAG
>VBIA01000109.1 GCA_005879985.1 Chloroflexota bacterium
CCGCGGGCCCACCCCATCGTGCATTGCTGCTTTCTTCACCGGCCATGCGACCGGTGACGACATGCGGTATTAGCATCGGTTTCCCGGTGTTATCCCCCGCGATAGGAAAGGTTGCCCACGTGTTACTCACCCGTTCGCCGCTAGGAACTCACCTCCCTTGCGGGAGATAAGCCCTCGCTCGACTTGCATGTGTTATGCGCGCCGCCAGCGTTAACCCTGAGCCAGGATCAAACTCTCCGTCTAAAACGGAGGACCCAAGGATTCATCCCTGAGTTCTCAGACTCTCAGAGTCTTTCCCACTCTTCAGTTGTCAAAGTGCTGGCTCCTCGCGACTGGGCCTCGTACCCCCCTTTCAGGGCGCACTAAACCTTCCTGTCGGAGGAACCGGCGAATTGTACCGGTCCACGGGTTGGCTTTGCAAGGCGATCCCGAACTGGGCCGGCCGCCGGCGTGAGGGCGCCGCAGCCTGGCCTGCGCGGCAGATCAGAAGCTTCTGCGGCCCACGATCGCCCGCGCCACGGTCAGCTCGTCCGCGTACTCCAGGTCGCCCCCCACCGGCAGACCGTGCGCCGGCCGCGTGACCTCTACCCCGAGGGGCGCCAGCGCGCGCTGCAGGTACACGGCCGTCGCCTCGCCCTCGATGTCGGCGTCGGTGGCCACGATCACCTCGACCACGCCATCGCCGCGGACGCGGTCGAGGAGCTGCGGCACGTGTAACTGATCCGGACCGACGCCGTCGATCGGCGAGATCACTCCGTTCAGCACGAAATACAACCCCGCGAATTCCGACGTCCGCTCAACCGCAAGCACGTCGAGCGGCGTTTCCACGACGCAAAGCAGCGTCGTGTCGCGACGCGCAGAAGAGCAGATCGCGCACAGGCTGCCTTCGGCGATGTTGTAGCAGCGCTCGCAGAATCCGATTCGCAGCTTCATGTCGACGATGGCCCGGGCGAGCGACTCGGCACGCTGCCGGTCGGCGCGCAGCAGGTGAAACGCGAGGCGCTGCGCCGTCTTCGGTCCGACTCCCGGCAGTCGCGAGAGCTCCGAGATCAGCCGTTCCAGTGGCTCCGGCAGCTGAGGCACGCTCCCGTCCTTCTTACTGCAGCAATCCTGGTGGCAGGCCCAGGCCGCTCGTCACAGCCTGCATCTTCGTCGCCTGGAGCTCTCGTGATTTCTCGAGCGCTTCGTTGATCGCAGCAAGGATCAGGTCCTGCAGCATCTCGACGTCTTCGGTCGCGCCCGGATCCACCTGCACCGAGACCACCTTCTGCGCGCCGGTGGCCACCACGCGTACCGCTCCGCCACCGGACGCGGCCTCCACGGTCTCGTCTTCGAGCTCCTTCTGAGCCTTCGCCATCCGGTCCTGCATCTGCTGGACCTGGCGCAGCATCTTCATCGGGTCCTTCATTCTGAGATCTCTTTGACGCGAGTCACCCTGCCGTCGAACCGCCGCACGACCTCGCGCACGAACGGATCATCCTCCGCGCTGGCGGTCTTCGCCGCGCGCGCGGGCTCCGGCCCAACTTCGCGGAGGCGGTAGTCCACCTTCACGCCGTCGCCGAGCCACTCCCGCACCAGCGGCAGCAGCTGCGAGGACTGCTCCTGCGCCTTCTTGTGATGGAAGCCGTAGCGGAACCACAGCACCAGCGTCGAGCCCGACACCTCGGGTTGCGCGTCGAGATACGCGGCGCGGACTGTGCGGTTGAGCTTTTCGAGCACGCCGGTCCATCCGGAAATGGCCTCCCCGCTGCGCGGGGAGGTGGCTTCGCGAAGCGAAGCCGGTGGGGAGGTTAGCTCCGGCTTATAACCTTCAGCCGAGCTGGCGTCCCCACCCGTCGCCGCTGTCGCGGCGACACCCTCCCCGCGCAGCGGGGAGGCTTCAACCCCCAGCTCGACCGCGAGACGCGCCAGCGTGGCCTCGACAAGGAAGCGCGGCTCGGCGTGCCGGCGGACCTCGCCGTCGAGGTGCAGCAGCGCGTCCAGCACCGCCGACAGCCGGCGGGCGGTCGCGTGGTCCTGCGCGGAAACCGCAGCCAGCAGCCGGTCGCGGGACCCTTCCATCAACCCCCGCACCACCTGGCGCAGTTCGGCGCCCGCGGCGTACACGCGGTTCAGCTCCTCCAGCGCCTCCGCCGCGCGGCCCGCGAGCACGTCGGCCAGCAGCCCGTCGAGAAGCCGCGGATCGGCGATTCCGAGGAGTGATCGCGCGGTCTCGAGGTTGATCGGTCCTTCGGCGAGCGGCACTAGCTGGTCGAGCAGGCCCACCGCGTCGCGCATCGATCCCTGCGCGGTGCGCGCGATGAGCTTCATCGCTTCAGCGTCGACCTTCAGCTTCTCAGTCGAAGCGATGTGCGACAGCCGCGCGACGATCTGGTCCTCGCCGAGCCGGCGGAACACGAACTGCTGGCAGCGGCCGATGACCGTCAGCGGAATCTTCTGCGCGTCAGTGGTGCAAAGCACGAACACGACGTGTGGCGGCGGCTCCTCGAGCGTCTTGAGCAGTGCGTTGAACGCCGGCTCGGTGAGCATGTGCGCCTCGTCGATGATGTAGATCTTCTTCGGACCCAGCGCCGGCGCGAGATTCACCTTCTCGCGCAAGTCGCGGATCTCGTCGATGCCGCGGTTCGACGCCGCGTCGATCTCGATGAGGTCGAGCGCCGATCCAGCGGTCATCTCGATGCACGAGTGGCACTTGTTGCACGGCTCCGCCGAGTCCGCCTTTCGTGCGGTGCAGTTGACCGCCTTCGCGAGCAGGCGGGCGGCCGACGTCTTGCCCGTCCCCCGGCTGCCGCTGAAGAGGTACGCATGCGCCACGCGGCCGCCGATGATCGCGCCCTGCAGCGCACGCGACGCCGCGTCCTGGCCGACCAGGTCGGCGAACGTCTGCGATCGGTACTTCCGGTAAAGAGACAGGTATTCAGAAGGCGCGGGTGAGATCTGCGGATCTCCCCCACGGGCCCCCTCTGGGTTACGCCCGGCCATGTCTGGATTGGGTAGGAAATGCACGCATGGGTGACGGCCGGAATGAATCCGGCCTGCTTGCGACGTCTCGGATCTCTCTCATCTGATCATCAACTCAAACAAGTGGCCGCGCACCATCGCCTCGATCGAAGATCCCCAGATGCGCCGCGGTCGCCGGCTCCGGCCAGGGTTGCTGCGGCACCCCCGGGAGCTCTCCTTACCGCTGCTTCCTTCCGGACCTGACGGGGTTCGGAGACCCGAGCTGCGCAGGTCCCAACCTTCAACGCCGTCTCCCACGGCCAGTTCTGCGAATCCAGACCTCAACGACGGAATTCGGTCCGGCTAAGGCGGATTGCCGATTCAGGGTACCGCCAGCACCCCACTTAGCGCGGCCGGTCCGAAGTGTACGCCGCACCGGATGAAGATCGAATTTCGATAAAGAAGCACCGCGCCCACTTAGCGCGGCCGGTCCGAAGTGTACGCCGCACCGGATGAAGATCGAATTTCGATAAAGAAGCACCGCGCCCACTTAGCGCGGCCGGTCCGAAGTGTACGCCGCACCGGATGAAGATCGAAATTCGATAAAGAAGCACCGCGCCCACTTAGCGCGGCCAGCAGCAAGTCTACGCAGGGCCGGTTGTCCGAGCCCACTCCCTCAGCGCGAGTGCGAGGTGCACAAACGTGGCCACGGTGGCGACCGGGATCACGATCTCTGCGCCAAGCACAAGATTTCTAGGATCGAGATTCAGGCCGCGGAGGAGCGCAACTCCGCCGATCAGCACGAGGTTGAGCGTGGTCGAGATCTGGCCGGTCACCGTGTGACGAAAGTCGACGCGCTTGCGACGCAGCACGAGTACCGCCCCGCCCGCTGCAGGCAGGACGTAGCGCGCGACTGCCACCAGGGCCAGCCACAGCGGGATCGCGCCGGCAGCCGTGAGCCCCAAGCCCATCGCGCCGATGAAGATCCCGTCCACCACCGGGTCGAGACCGCCTCCGAAGCTCGAGACGGCACGCGTACGGCGCGCGATGGTGCCATCCACCAGGTCGGTCAGGCCTGCGATCGCCACCGTCACGGCGAGAGGACCGAATCCGCCCGGCGCCATCGCGTAGACAAGCGCGGGTGCGGCGAGGTACGCCCGTGCGAGCGTGACCTGGTTCGCGATGCCGGGGACGAACGCGCCGGCCGCCGCCACAACCACGATCCAGGCAGTGACAAGGAGCGGCGGTCCTGGCTGCCATCCCGACCACGCCCACGCGAGGCCGGCGACAACGTAGACCACGCTCGCCACGATGGCGGCGCGGGTCGCATGCATCAGTGCGAAGGGCTGGGACTCGACGGTGGTAAGGGCGATGGGATCGGGGCCAGGTACGGAGTTTCTCCCGGGTACGGATTGCCACCGCACTGGTAGCTCGGCTCACCGACGCCTTTCAGGAAGATCTCGTTGTAGCCTCCGGTGGCGACAAGCCCTCCGTCGTAGTTGCATACCTGGTGCGTGACGATGCCGAAGGGCGCCTTCCACGCAGCCGGCCAGGGATGCGAGGAGTAATACGCGTCCAGGAAAGGCTTCCACACTCCGATGCCCACATCCTCGCCGAACAGCACCGACGTCGGGCACTGCCAGCCGGACGGTGGGAAGTTCGTGGCCAGGCGCGCGTAGCCCGACTTGCACGCGGCGCCGGCGTCGATGTGCATCAGCGACGCCGCCACTGCGAGGTTCGGCGTGTAGCCGATGAAGATCGAGCCGGTATATGCCTCGGTCGTCCCCGACTTGCCCGCCACCGGCCGGTTGCCCAGTCCACCGAGGTACAGCTTCACAGGGCCGCGCAGCAAATCTGTCATCAGATACGCAAGGTCGGGCGATATGACCTGCACGCGCTCAGTGTTCGGATCGAAGCTCTCGAGCGCGTGACCCGCCGGGTCGGTCACCTTCAGCACCGAGTGCGGGCTGACTCGGTAGCCGCCGTTGTCGAACGCGCTGTAGGCGGCCAGGTGCTCCGCCATCGACAGCGGGTCGTGACCCAGAGTGGTCGCGACCCCATCGACGTTTTCGAGCGAGGCCGTCACGCCGAGGCGGTGCATGAAGTCCGCCACGCGCGCGCCGCCTTCCGCGCGGTAGGTCCACAGGGCCGGTAGGTTTCGCGACTGTGCGAGCGCGGTGCGCAGCGGGATCCATCCCTCGTGCTTCGCATCCCAGTCGCTGAAAGAGTGCCCGCCGATATCGGAGCTCGCGTCGTTGAGAAGCGACGCGGGCGTCACCAGGCCCGCTTCGAGCGCCGCGCCGTACGTGTACACCTTGAACGAAGATCCGACGCCGCGCCATCCCAATGGGTCCACGCCCGTCAGGTTGACCTGGCCCCGAATCGCAGCGTTGTCATAGTCGGCGCTGCCGACCATCGCAAGAATCTCGCCGTCGTTCGGATTCATCACGAGCATCGCGCCCGTGTTCACCGCGCGGGAGCGATATCGCTGCACACCGGCCTTCACCCATTTGTCCGCCAACGCCTGCGTGCCGAGGTCGAGCGTCGTCGTGATCGTCAGGCCGCCCTCGTACAGCGCGGTCGGGCCGTAGCGCTGCAGCACGTACTGCTTCACGTAGTCGGCGAAATGCGCGGTCAGCGGATTCGGCGACGGCGGCGCTGCCTTGTGCGCGGCGATCATCTTCTCGATGAGGTCGCTGCTGTAGAGGCTGTCGGCCTCGCTCCCGCTCAGGTCACCCACCGTGACCACGCCGTCCAGCACCTGCCTCCAGCGCTGCTTCACCGCCTGCAGCTGTTCGGCCGTGCCGAAGGGGTCGTATAGCGCGGGCGCCTGAGGCAGTCCTGCGAGAAACGTCGCTTGAGTCCAGCTCAGGTCGGACGCGTGCACCCGGAAGTACGTCTCGGACGCGGCCTCCGCGCCCCACGCGCCGTTGCCGTAATTGATGGTGTTGAGGTACAGCTCGAGGATCTGCTGCTTCGTATAGCGACGCTCCATCTCCTCCGCAAGGATCAGCTCGCGGAACTTGCGACTGACGGTCCGGCTCTGAGCCTCGGCCGTGTCGAGAACGTCGTTCTTGACCACCTGCTGCGTGATCGTCGAACCGCCCAGGGTCGACGAGCGATGCGTGAGGTCGTAGACGATCGCGATGAGCAGGCGCCGGTAGTCGACGCCGGAGTTGGAGTAGAACGTTCGGCCCTCCGTGTCGATGGTCGCCGCCTGAAGGTTCTTGCTGATCTTGCTCAGCGGCACGACCGTGCGGTTCTCGTGATAGACCGCGGCGATCAGGTTGCCATTGCGGTCGACGATGCGCGTCGTCTGCTCCAGCGTTGACGACTGAAGCTGGTCGATCGAAGGCAGGTCGCCCGCGAAGTAGTCGACGACGCCGATCGTGCCGCCCGTGCCGAGCAGGCCCATGGCCGAGATGGTGATCAGCGCGACCAGCGAGGCTCGCAGCAGCCAGGCTCGTGATCCGACGCGATGCGCGCGGCCCGACCGGGCGCGGCGGCGCGTCTTGGACTGGGCTGCCTCCTTACGGAGCCGGCGCCGGCTGCGGGGGACCGGCCGGGTTTTCATGCGACCTCCAGGACGATTGCTGCGACGCGTAGAAGACGACTGCGCGGCTGAGTCTACACAGAAGGCCCCCGGCCCTCTATTCCAGCGTTGCCAGGGCGGCCGAGTTCATCTCGGCCGCGACTTTCTGCCCATCGACCCAACGCGTGGCCAGGCGAGGGGGGTTCCGCGGGGGGATCCTGATCCCCCCGCGCTCCTATCGAAGGCCCAGAGCAGCGGCCCCCTGGTCGGCCAGGCTGGAGATCGGGTTGGCGAACACGCCGTAGCCTGCGATCACGACGCAGAGCGCGATCGCCCCGAGCGCCGAGAAGCGGGTCCAGACCGGCAGGGCGACCAGGCCGCGCCGGCCTTCCTCCGGCGGGTTCTGCAGATAGAGGACGCGAACCGTGCCGATCGCCGCGACCAGGCTCAGCAGCGATCCCAGCAAGCCCACCGCCAGAAGCTCGAAGTGGCCGCTGCGCGCGAGTGCTGCGCCGATCGTGAACTCGCCGAAGAAGCCCGCCAGAGGCGGGGCGCCGGCGAGTGAGAGCATGGCAAGGCTGAGGGCTGCGGCGCGGGCGCGGCGCAGCGTGCCCAGGCCGGAGACCGCCAGCTCGGAGATGCCCGCCGCCCCTGCGGCGGCGGGGGCGGCGGTGGCGGCGACCACCAGGGCACCGAGCAGGAAGATCGTCGCCCCGATCCCGCCGCGGAACTGCGTGCCGAGGCCCGCGATGACCCAGCCGGTCTGTCCCGCCGCCAGGAAGGCGATGCGCGTGCGAGGCGAGCGCACCGCGAGAGCCCCCGCCCCGCCGCCAGCCATCGCCAGCGCGGCGACGATCTCCACGTAGGGCGAGAACGCAACTGAGACCGCGCCGACCGCGACGCTGACCTTGACCGCCGCCACCACCGCTGCGGCGGCCGCGAGCCCGGTCACCAGTCCGATGCTCATCGGGCTCGGCGCGGCAAGCCCGTGCGCGGCGCCAAGCTGGAGCGGAGCCAGGGAAGCGCGATAGATGAGCGCTCCGAGGAGGACCAGCACCGGCACGGCCAGTGGCAGCGTCGGCGCGACTCCAAGCAGCGCGCCGTGCACACCGCCCAGGTCGGCGGTGCCGGCCGTGGCGTACACGTACGCGAGACCTATCAGCATCAGCGCGCTCGCTGCTGTCCCGAGCAGCAGCAGTCGCAGGGCGGAGTCAGGCCGGCGGGTCGCAAGCATCACGACTCCCGCCGCGCCGGCCAGCTCGAGGCCCGCCCAGACGCTGAGGAAGTCCCCACCCGAAGCGACCACCATCACGCCGAAGGCGGCAAGCATCGGCATGGCAAGGCCGATCGATATCGAGTCCTCTGCGCCCCAATCGGCGACCGCGATCCCCACCGCGGTGGCGAGCAGCACGGCCGCCTTGACGAACAGGCCGAATCGGTCAACGAGCAGCGCGCCGCCGAAGTAGCTGCCGACGTCGGCGCCCACACGCAGCTCAACGGCGAGGGCGGCGAGCAGGATCAGCACCGCTAACACGGGAAGCGATGTGCGCCAGCGCCTGTAGCGCGATGGGGCGAACCGGGCGAGCAGAAGCATGAAGACCGCGCCTGCGACGACCAGCGCCTCGGGCAGCAGCAGCACGTACTTCGTCACGGCGTCGTCGTCCCCGAATAGGGAGCGGCGATCTCAGGAATGTTCGCCACCATCTGGTTGACCACGCCGGGGTCGAACAGCGGGGTGTCGGTGCCTGGAATCTTCGGGCCGCCCGGCACGATGCCCACCCACAGCAGCGCGCCTGCCAGCAGGCCCAGAAACCACGTCTCCGACAGCGAGGAGTCCGATACCGCGGGAGCGTCCGGGTTCGGAGGTCCGAACAGCACACGCTGGATGAGGACCGCGACCGCGATCGCAGTCAGGGCGAGGCCCGCCGCCACAGCGAACGCGCCGACCGGCTGCGTCCTGAACGCGCCGAAGAACGTCATCTCGTTGGCGGTGAACGAGGCCATGACCGGCACGCCGAGCACGCCGAGCCCCGCGAGTACGGTCAGCCACGCAAGCTTCGGCATGCGCGCGGCCAGGCCGCTGAGCGCCAGCGCATTTCGGGTCTGCGCGCGATCGGAAACCGTGGCGAACACCGACACGATCAGCGCAGAGGCCATGCCGCCCGCGAACAGCGACAGCACGCTGCCGGTGATGGACAGCGGCGTCAGCGCCGCGAGACCAAGTGCAGTCACTCCGCCGGGGACGAGCGCGAGGTTTGCGGCCGCATGCCGGATGTCGACCGAGCGCAGCGCAGCAATTGCCGCGTACACGACCGTGACCGCGGCGATGCCGGCGATCAGCGGCGCCAGCAATTTCGCGCCGTCGGGCTCGCCCGCGACCAGAACACGTAGAAGGACGTAAGCGCCCAGCCGCGAAGCGCTGCTCGCCACGACCACCACCACGCCGATTGGCGCGTCCGAATAGACGTCCCGGACCCAGCCATGCAGCGGGAACAGCGGCAGGCGCGTGGCCCCGGCTATCAACAGGGCCAGCCCGATGATGACTTCGGCCCGAGCGCCAATAGGCGCCTTCAGCACGACCTCCATGTCGAAGCTCGTGGCGCCGGTCGCGACGTAGATCCCGGCGACCGCCAGCACCAGCGCAACAGTGCCCGCCCCCCAGTACCCGACCAGCCGCCAGGCGGCAGCTTCACGTCGAGGTCCTCCCCACCCGAGGATCAGCAGCGCGAGCGGCACCGTGGCCGCGGACCAGAACAGCACGAGCACGAAAAGGTCGTGGGCCACGATCGCGCCGGTCACGCATGCCTGCGTCAGCAGCAGCAGCGCGAAATATGAGCGCACACGTGTGCGGATGCCTGTCGACGCGAGCACCGAGATGATGCCGACCAGGGCGGACAGCATCACCATCAGGATTCCCGGCCCGTCGACTCCGAGGTGATACGAGGCGCCGATCGCGGGCAGCCACTGCCGGTTCTCTTCGTACTGCAGGCTGGGCAGAAAGTTCTGGAACTGGTTGTAGGCGACGAAGAGGATGAAAAGCACCATCAGGTTGGTGAAGAACGCGATCTGCTTGATCAGCGTGTCGTAGCGGCCGCGCGGGTTCGGCAGCACGCCGATCACGAAGGCCATCACGACCGGCCCCCAGATGCCGATGCTGAGGATGAACGCCGAGGTGAAGATGTTCGCGCCCGGCACTGTCGAGGGCGTCGGCGACGGGAAGGTCTGCGATGCGAACGCGTGCAGGATGCCCGCGGTCATCGGAGGACCCCAGGCGAGAGCAGCGCCACCAACAGCGAGAGGAGCACCGCCATCATGACGAGCACTCCCACGTCACCTGAGTGAAGTGCAGCCACCGCGTAGCGACCCGATAGATGCGAGATGCGGCCGACCGCGGCATCCGCGGCCGGCACCAGGCGCTCGGTGCGTTCGACGATGCTCACCGCCGGGTTGACCACGTAGCGGCCGAGCACGTTCTGGCCCGCCGACTCTAGCCGCTCGGGCAGCAGCGACAACCAGCTCGAGGCGCGAAGCGATCCAACCTTGTTGCTGCCGATCGGCAGCGCCGCCGCGGCGAGACCGGCCACGGCGATCGCGACCCACAGCGCGTAGGCGGCGGCCGTTGCGGTCGCGTGCTTGCCGTTGTCCAGGAACGTCAGCAAGGGCGGAACCAGCGACGCGGCGAAGAGCACCAGAGATGCAAGCACGAGCCAGTACGGCCAGCCGAGGGATGCCCTGGGCGCGTCGCGAACGCGGTCCGGATCGAAGGCGCGGCGGCGATGCAGAGGACCCGAGCTCGCGACGAGGAAGACACGCATCGCGGCGACTGCGACGACAAAGACCGCCTCACCCAGCGTGATGCCGAAACGCGTCCGGGAGTCGACTCCGATCGCGAGCGCGCCGGCCGCGCTCACGGCGAGCGCGATGGCCACGCCGAGGAGCACCGTCGCGCTCGAGCGCATGCGCCGCCACGCGTCGCCCATCTGTCGCATGTCCTCGGTACGCATCGCGGTGGCGATGTTGGACGCGGCCAGCGCGCCCGCTGCGCGCGCGGGAGCGGCCGCATAGACGCACGCGAGCCCGGCCACCGCGAATGTGAAGCCTCGGTACTGGAAACCATGGATCGTGATAGCGGCTCCGACGGCCGTCACTCCAGCTCCGGCAAGGATCAGCGCCTTGCGCGGCTCCATCGAGACGAGCGAGTAGAGGCCGGCGAGCACCGCTGATATGCCGCATGCGATGACGAACCACCGCATCGTGTCCGCGTTGGAGTTGACGAAGATCGGGAGCAGCCGGTACAGCACCGTCACGCCGACCACCGGCCACACGGCCGCGGCGATGGCCGACGCCGCAGGCGGGGCGGTGGTCGCGGTTCCGGTGAGCCATGAATGCAGCGGCCACAGCGCCATGCGTCCGGCTACGCCGACGAACAGCAGCACAGAAGCCACGACGATCTGCCTCACCGTCCACCCCGCGGTTGTGTGCAGGGCCGGCACGAGCAGCGAGAGGTTCTGCTGTCCGTATCGCGAGTAGAGGACAGCGATGCCGCACAGCAGGAACAGGTCGGTGAGGAACGGCAGTACCAGCGCGATCCGACCGCTTCGAGCTGCGGCCTCATCACCCCAGCGGTGCGCGAGCATCAGGTACGTCGCCCCGCCCGCCAGGGCCCAGAACGTGAAGAGCTCGGCCAGGTCAGTGCTCAGCAGCGTGCCGACGCAGCCGAAGAGCAAAGCGCTGATCAGCGCCTGAAAGCGCGCAGGCCCCGGCTCGTTTCGCCCTGCGATGCGGTGCCAACCAAGCACGCCGATGAGGCACAGCTCGACCACCGCCAGCGCCACCACCGCCAGGTGGTCGGCGTGCAGCACGATGTCGACCTCGAAGTTCTGGAACGCGATCGGCCCGTTGAGACCGACGTTGGCCGTCAGGTAGACGTAGGACGCAGTGAACCCTGTCGTCCTTTTCGCCAGCCCCCAGCCCACCAGCAAAGTGGCCGCAAGCGTGACGAGCGCGCCCAGCATCGCGGTGTTGACGGACCCACGGCGTGTGCGCACGCTCGAGACGGCGATGACGAACGTCGCCAGTGGCGCGATGACCATCAGGGGCACCGCCCAGGCGAGCGTGGTCGCGGGGTCGAAGTGAAAACCGCCGCCGGTGCCCGGTCGCGGGCTGGTCGCGGCGCCAGA
This sequence comes from Chloroflexota bacterium, assembly GCA_005879985.1. GTDB lineage: Bacteria > Chloroflexota > Dormibacteria > Dormibacterales > Dormibacteraceae > CF-118. The sequence goes on from VBIA01000109.1 coordinate 11,653, forward strand.
CGCAGCGGCGGCGAGGAGGTGGCCGGCGGAGGTCAGCAGCGCGCTCAGCGCGGGCTCTCCTGGGTGGAGGAACGGCTCGCGCGAGCCGCAAGGGCGACGCCGAGGGCGACCACCGCCAGCGACACGATCGCGATCAGCACCGCGATCTCCTGCCCGACCGGAGGCCCGGACACGCCGACAATCACGCGCGGTCCAGTCGCGGGCTGCACCTGGGCCGCTGCTCGCGCGGAGAACCGCGCGACGCCGACGAACGCGATGCCCGCCCCGCCGAACATCAGCGGGATCCCCGCCAGGGCGCTCGCAAGGTTGCGCCGCCAGGCGATCGCGAAGATACCGATCGAAAGCATGCCTGCGGCCACGAACAGCACCGAGACGAGGCCGGTGGTCAGATTGTTCATCGGCTTCGGTCGTGGACGCGCCACGCGACGGTCAGGCCGACGAGAGCCGCCAGCACCAGCGCCCCAACGGCTTCGGCGGCCAGTGCGTCACGCGCGAAGAGCAGGCGCCCCACCGCCGCGCTGCCGAAGAAGCCGCCGTTGAACGTGACGTGCGCGAAGTCGCTGCGGAAGGCCGCGTATGCGAGCGCCGCGAGCAGGATCGCCGCGCCGACCGCCGCAAGCTGCCTCCACACTTGCGCGGCCCCGCCCCTGACCGTCCTGTAATCGGGCCGGGCCAGCAGCAGCGCGCTGCCGGCAAAGCTCGCCAGGACGATGAGCGCCACGAACCCGGCGGACAGTGATGCGTAGACGCCCGCGACGCCCGCGCCAGAGATCAGCAGGGCCAGCGCGCGCAGGCCGCGCCCGCCGGCGAATACGACGACGAGACCGCCGCCCAACGCCACTGCAGAGGACGCGTAGAAGCCGATCGCGTGGGGAGAATCCATCGTCACTCCGTGGTGCTGAGTGAGCTAGACCGGCTAGTCCGAGAGACCGCCGGCTCCGAGCCGCCAAGCATACAGGAGCCCACTTCCAGCCACGGCCACCAGCGCCCCCGCCGCGGTCAGCGCTGCCGCCCTCGGAGACGCCGTAAAAGCCGCAAGGACGTACGCAGCAAGAGCCGTCACGACCGGCGTGGCCACAACGATCGCGAAGACGCGCGCCGGCTCCAGTCGATTGACCCGCCCCCACAACCTTTTCACTGGCCGAATTGTCGCAGGATGGCCGGCGGCGCCGGGTTCAGGCCAACGACTCGACCCAGGCGTTGTGCAGATCGCCGTAGCGGCCGCCCTCCGCGCGCAGGGCCGTGGGCGTGCCATCCTCGACGACCCTTCCAGCGTCGATAACCAGCACGCGATCGGCGATCTCAACAGTCGAAAGGCGGTGGGCGATGATCACCGCGGTGCGGCCGCGCAGCAAGGTGCGCAGCGCGCGCTGGACGAGCCGCTCCGAAGGCAGGTCGAGCGATGACGTGGCCTCGTCGAGGATGAGCACGCGCGGGTCGGCCAGGAACGCGCGTGCAAACGCGACCAGCTGGCGCTGTCCCGCGGACAAGCGCACGCCGCGTCTTCGCACGTCGGTCTCATAGCCTCCAGGCAGCGCCGTGATGAATTCGTCGGCACCCACCGCGCGCGCCGCCGCGATCATCTCCTCGCGCGTCGCCTCAGGCCGGCCGAACATCAGGTTGTCGCCGACCGTGCCCGAGAACAGGAAGCTTTCTTGCGTCACCATTGCCACGGCTCGGCGCAGGTCGGCCACACCGATCGAACGCTCGTCGACTCCGTCCAGCGTCACACGGCCGACGGTCGGGTCATAGAAGCGTGCGATGAGCCGCGCCATGGTCGTCTTGCCGGCCCCGGTCTCACCCACCAGCGCGACGATCTGGCCCGCGGGGATTTCCAGGTTGATGTCGTGGAGCACCGGCTTCTCGCGATACGCGAACGTCACGCCCTCGAACGCGATCTCGCCACGCGCCTGCATGAGCCGCACGGGAGACGCCGGCTCGGGGACGGTCGGCGCCTCTTCGATTACACCGGCGAGCTTCTCGAGCGCCGCGCCCGCGGCCTGGAAGATGTTGTAGAACTGGGAGAGGTCCTGCATCGGCTCGAAGAACTGCCTCAGATAAAGGACGAAGGCCGTCAGCACCCCGAGCGTCAGCTGACCCTGCACGACCAGGTACCCGCCGAACAGCAGCACCGCCGCGGTCGTGAGCCTGCCCAGCAACGAGATTCCCGGCCCGAATGTCGACGCGAGGCGATTCGACCAGATGTTGGCGTCGCGGTAGCGGCCGTTGACGTCCTCGAAGATCTCCTGGTTGCGTGCCTCGCGCCTGAATGCGTGCACCGCGCGGATGCCGCCCAGCGACTCCACGTACTGAACGATCACGAGCACGATCGCCCGCCGCACCGCGCGATACGAGCGCGCGGAGTTGTGCCGGAACCACCACGTCAGGGCGAACTGACGTGAGCCCGGTGGCAAGCAGCTCGTTCAGCGCCTCGACGTCGGACGTGAGCCTGGAGATGATGCGGCCCGACGTGTAGCGCTCGTAGAAGGACAGGGACAGCTCCTGCACATGCGCGAACAACAGAGTCCGCAGGTCGAACAACGACTGCTGGCCGATGCGTCCCGACAGGCGCAGGAATGCGTAGTTGGAGAGGGCGTTGATCACCAGCACCCCGATGAGCGCGATCCCGATCTCGCCGAGCGTGGTGAGGTCGCCGGCCTTGCCCGGTCGCACTCCTCTGTCGATCCCCAGGCCGACGAGGTACGGGATGGACAGGTAGGCGGTCGACCGGATGAGGATCAGCAGGCCCGCAAGGGCGATCTGCCATCGGTATGGGTACGCGAGGCGCGCCAGCAGCCTGCGGCTGCGGCGTCGCAGGAGCCCCGCGACGCTGGCCGAGAACTCGTCAACGTCCTCGGTCGCGACACCCCGCCAGCGGTCGGCCGATGCGGTGGCCACGGCGCTCAAGCGGTCACCATCCGCGACTCGCTGTCTTCGTACTCCTGCGAGAGCAGGGCGCGGTAGAGCTCGTTCGTGCGCATCAGCTCTGTGTGCGTGCCGACCGCGGCGACACGGCCGCCGTCGATGAGCGCGACCCGATCCGCCAGCGCCAGCGTCGACGGACGATGCACCACAAGCAGCGAGGTCACTCCCTCGAGCACGCTCGCGAGCGCCTCCTCGATCAGGGCCTCGGTGTGCACGTCGACCGACGACAGCGGGTCGTCGAGAACCAGCACCTGCGGCGACCCGAGCACCGCCCGCGCGAGAGCCAGCCTCTGCCGTTGCCCGCCGGAGAGCGTGTAGCCTTGCTCGCCCACGCGGGTCTCGAGACCCCACGGCAGGTCCCAGACGAACTCCGCCTGCGCCACCCTCAGCGCGCGCTTAAGCTCCTCGTCGGACACGACCGGCCGGCCCATCACCAGGTTCTCGTGCACCGAAGCCGAGAACAGGATCGGATCCTCGAACGCCGTGCCGATGTGCGAGCGCAGAGAGCGCAGGTGCAGGTCGCGGACGTCGACGCCGTCGAGCAGGACGCAGCCCTCGGTTACGTCGTAGAGCCGCGGCACGAGGTAGGCGAGGGTCGTCTTGCCCGAGCCGGTGCGCCCGACCAAACCGACGGTCTCGCCCGGCTCGATCGTCAGGTTCAGGTCGCGGAGGATCCAATCGTCCGACTTGGGATATTTGAAGCCCACGCCGCGCAGCTCGATGCGCCCCTTGCACCGCTCCATCGAGCGTGCACCAGGAAGATCGGCGATGTCGGGCCGCGAGTCCATCACCTCGTTCAGGCGCTGCACCGCGGTCTGGCACTCCTCGCTCATCGACAGCACCCAGCCGATGGCGTCCATCGGCCACGTGAGCATGAAGACGTAGCTCATGAATGCGATGAGGCCGCCCACCGTGAGGCTGCCGTGGATGACGTTGTAGCCGCCGAGCAGCAGGACCGCCGCGAGAGAGACGTTGGGCAGAAGCGTCAGCTGTGTCCACAGGCGCGCGCGTTCGGCGATGGCCTCGATGTTGGAGGCTCCGAGCCTGCGCGCCATGTCGTCGAACCGTGCCTGCATCAAGGGCATCCGGCCGAACGCCTTGATGATGCGTACGCCAGTCGCCATCTCCTCGATGATCGTGGTGAGGTCGCCCTGCTGGTCCTGGATTCGGCGGGCGATGACCTTGTACTTCTCGTGGAACGTGTTGCTGAAGTAGGCGATAGGCAGCATGCACACCACCGTCACGATCGCGAGCTGCCAGTCGAGCTGCGCCATCAGCACGAACACGACGGCGAACGTGACGAGCGTCTGTAGGAACCAGATCAGCCCGAAGCTCACGAAGCGGCGCACCGTCCCGATGTCGGAGATCGCGCGCGACAGCAGCTGGCCCGACTGCCAGTTGTCGTGGAAGGAGACCTGCAGGCTCTGGAGGTGCGCGTAGAAGTCGTTGCGGAGGTCGGTCTCCATGCGCAGCGAGGCCATGCCCGAAAAGTTGCGCCGCAGATAGATGAAGACGAACTCGAGAAGGCCGATGACGACGAGCAGCGCGACCGGCGGCACGATGTCGCCAAGCTGGTGATGGCTGATCGGCCCGTCGATGATGTACTCGATCACTTTCGGGATCGCGGCCGCGGCTGCGAGGCTGCCCAGCTGCGATAGGCCGAAGATGACCACGAGTCCCCAGTACGGGCGCAGGTAAGACACATAGCGACGAAGCGCGAGGAGACCCACGGGGGTCGCTCAGTTTACCGACGTCAGACTCGTGCCAGGTCCCTTATGGAGACGATGCCCACCACCTCGCCGCCTTCCATGACCGGCAGGTGGCGGAAGTTGTGGTCGAGCATGGTTTTCAGGGCGGAGTCGACGGAGTCGTCAGGGGAAGCTGACATCGGATCGGGCGTCATCCACGACGACACTTCGTGAGCGGGCGCGTCGTGCGAGTTGGACAGCGCGCGCACGGTATCGCGCTCGGTGAAGATGCCCACGAGGCGCGTGCCTTCCATGACCAGGGTGGAGCCGATGCGGTGCTGAGCCATGAGCGCGACAGCCTCGCCGACCGTTGTGGTCGGGCTTACGTAGTGCAGGCCTGTCGACATGACCTCCCGCACGGTGGTCATCACACCTACTATGCACCCGCGGGAGGATTTGGGAAAGCGGCCAGGAGGCCGGTTGCGGCCACAACGGCCAATGCCATCAGCGCGTCGCTTCGGGCCAACGGCACGGCGCGCCGCCACGTGACGGCGGCGAGGGCGAGCATCGCGAGCACGCCCACCGACTTGGCAACCAGGACGACGCCGTAGGCCGTCTGCCAGAGATCGCTGAACCCGGCTACCTGCTCGGTGGCGCGCAGCAGGCCAGTCAGCGCGGTGAACGCGAAGGCGACCATCGCCACCCGGCCGAATCGCGTCAGCAGGTCCTGGCCCCCAGGGCTGCGCCATCCGTCCGGCGGTCGCAGCGTGGCCAGCACAAGCACGCCTCCCGCCCAGATTCCGGCGCTCACTACATGCAGCTCGTCCACCAGGATCGCCGGGACGAGCGGCTCAGCATTGGCCGCATGCCCTGCCGGCGCAAGCAGGAGGACGGCGGCGAATCCCGCGGGCACGGCGCCCGGACCCCAGCGCAAGCACATCACCAGCGCCGCCACCTCGACCACGACCCGTGCCGCCCCGACCCACGAAGGCGCCAGCGCGACCGTTGTCACTCCGCCGAGAAGCGCCAGCGCGAGCGCGCGCTCCATGCTCGGCCTAACCCACGACAGGTGCGGCGGCTGGCGCGCGAGCTGGCGCATCACGACCACGCCGACGAAACCAAGAAGGCCCGCGTACTCGACCCCCCGGAACGCACCCGACACGATCTCGGCCGGCGTCATCGAATGCGTCTACCCTAGTTGCCGATGGCCGCCGAGTCGCCGCTCACGATCGAGCAGGTCGACGTCGAGATGGACCGGCTGATTGGTCCGGACATCGACTCCGCCTCGCTGTACCGCCGCTGGGAAAAGCAGCAGTGGGCGGTCTCCGATCTCGACTTCAGCCAGGACAAGGCCGACTGGTTGAGCCTGCCTGAAGGGATCCGGCAGGTCACCCAGAACACGATGACCTTGTTCTTCATCGGCGAGCAGGCCGTGACCGACACCCTGGCTCCCCTCCTCCACGCAGCGCCGCGGGAGGACGAGCGCATCTTTCTGGCCACTCAGATCGCGGACGAGGCCCGTCACACGGTTTTCTTTCAGCGCTTCTTCGATGAGGTGCTGGGCGTGGGTGGAGGGCTGCACGCGGCTCTGGATGCGGTCACGCCGCAAGCGACCGAGGGCTTTCGCCGGATCTTCGACCATCAGCTACGTGACGCCATGGATCGTGTGCGACTGAATCCCAGCGACAGCCGGGCGTGGGTTGAAGGCGTCGTCACGTATCACCTCATCATCGAGGGCTACCTGGCGATCACGGGCCAGCGCAGCCTGCTGCGCACGCTCAAGAACGTAGGCCTCATGCCAGGGTTCAGGACCGGGTTCACCGCGGTCGCCAGGGATGAGTCAAGGCACATCGGCTTCGGCGTGCTGGCGCTGAAGCGACGGGTGGCGGCCGATCCGGCCGTCGCCGGAGTCATAGCCGACAAAGTCGACGAGCTGTTGGAGCCGGCGGTCCGGACGGTGGTCCCCACCGATCGCAAGCTGCCGATTGTGGACCCGCGTGACGTGCCCGAGCCGCTGCGCGTCAACGGACTCGCGTTGCGCGACTTCGCCCTCTCGTCGCTCGCCAAGCGTTTGCTAGCGGCGGGCGTGTCGGCGCAGGTCGTGCAGAGGATCAGGAGGGACGCCGAGGCTCTTTACGAGTCGCTGTGGACGGAGTACGAAAGCAAGCACGGAGTGCGCCACCCGGTGCGCTTCTACCAGGAAGGCCTGGTCACCGCTCCGGCGCTATAGTCCCGCCGCCGAGCACGCGGGTGCCCGAGTAGAGCACGGCCGCTTGGCCCGGCGCCGCACCGAAGAAAGGCTCGTCGAGTGTGAGCCGGCCATGCGTGTAGGTAGCGCTGATCGGGCGCGCGTGGTAGCGAAGTCGCGCGGTGCAGCGGATCGGCAGCTGTGGGTCGGGATCGATAAACGAGACGTCGCGCAGCGCGACCTCGGTGGTCGCGAGGTCCTCCCTCCGGCCGACCGCGATTCGATTCGTCGTGGCGTCGATGCGCGTCACGTACCACGGCCCAGGCTCGCGAAGGTCGCCGAAGCCTGAACGCTGACCGACTGTGTACATCGCGGTGCCGCGGTGCGTCCCTACTTCGCGCCCGGCCGCGTCGACCACCACGCCAGACCGCACCGGCAGCCGCTTCGACAGGTACGCAGCCGTCTCGCCGCGCGGCACGAAGCAGATCTCCTGGCTCTCGGCCTTTGCCGCCACGGGCAGACCGAACTCGCGCGCGTGCTCGCGCACCTCGCTCTTGGTCATCGCGCCCAGTGGAAAGGCGATGCGCGCAAGTCGCTCGCGATCGAGGTGGTACAGCATGTACGACTGGTCCTTGGCCGGATCGGCGCCTTCGTGCAGCTCCGGCCCGTTCGGGCCGTCGACGATCCGCGCGTAGTGCCCCGTCGCGAGGCGGTCGAAGCCGAGGTCCAGTACCCGCCGGAGCATGAGGTCGAAGCGGACGAACGCGTTGCAGCGAACGCATGGGTTCGGCGTGCGGCCCTCGAGGTACTCGCGATGGAACGGCTCGATCACGCGTTCGCCGAACTGGCGCTCGAGATTCCAGCAGTAATAAGGAATGTCGAGCAGCGAGGCTACGCGCCGCGCATCCTCCACCGCCGAAAGGGAGCAGCACCCTCCGTGCTGGGCGCTTTCCTCCTGGTCCTCGCGCGGCCACTGCTGCAGCGTGATGCCGACGACGTCATGACCCTGCGCCTGCAGCAGCGCGGCGGCGACCGATGAGTCGACCCCGCCCGACATCGCGACCGCGATCCTCACTTGCGACTCGCCACGATGTCCTGAACCACTATCTCCGCGTCCTCCCCTACACCGTAGAGGACCGCTGACTGTCCCTTGCGCTGGAAGTGGACGCCCATGAAGTAGAGGCCATCGACGGCGCTGTGTCCGTCCGTCTGAACCGGGAACCCCATGTCGTCAAAGACCGGAAAGTGAACCCAGCCGTAGTCGGGGCGGTAGCCGGTCGTCCAGATCACTGAGGACACGCCTTCGCGGGCGAGGTCGATCTTCGTCCTCGGCTCGATGCGCAGCGGCGGGGGCAGCTCCCATGGAATGTCGAGGCCCCGCTTCGCGCACAGCGCGTCGACCCACTTCTTGAAGAGCGCGGCCATGCTGTCGCCCGCGTCCACCAGCGCGTTCAGGTCGGGATCGAAATGAGCCGTTCCGTCTGACACGCCGGCGAAGCGGCCGACCAGCTCGATGCCCTCGGCGTGGAGGGTGCGCAGGTGCATGTCGCGCCCGCCGCCGTGGCCGGTGGCGAGCGGATTGCTGATCAGGCGGGCGGCCGGTGACGGCAGATCTTTGAGCGTCCGATTCCAGAAGCCCGACTCGATGATCCACCACACCAGGTCATGGCCACCGAATCGCCGAGGCGCCCAGGGAGCCCGGCCGCAGGCGAGGATGACCTTCCTGCCGTCCTCGTGGAGCTCCTCGGCGAGCTGGCATCCGGTCTGGCCGCTGCCGACGATCAGGACGGCGCCTTCGGGCACAGCCGCCGTGTTGCGGTACTCGTCGGCGAGAACCTGGGTCACGCCCGGCGGCATGTCGCTCGCGCCACGCGGCAGGTGCGGGCGCTGATATCCGCCTGTGGCCACAACCACCGTGCGCGCGCTGATGTCGCTCGTATCGGTGCGGAGCGTGAACCCATCATCTTCCCGGTCGAGCGAGGTGACAGAGCAGCCCTCCTTCACCGGCGCCTTGAAGGCCTCGGACCAATGCTGGAAGTGGTCGACCAGCTCCTCTCGGTTCATGAAGCCGTCGGGGTCGCGGCCCGCGTACGCCGCGCCCGGCAGCCGCACCGACCAGTTGGGCGTGACCAGGCAGAACGAGTCCCAGCGGCGCGAACGCCACGTCTCGGCGACACGTCCGGCCTCGAGCACGACGTGGTCCATGCCGGCCTGGGTGAGGTGATAGCTCGTGGCGAGGCCGGCCTGCCCGGCGCCGACCACCGCGACGTCGACCTTCTCGGTCACTCCACGACGTCGCCTTCAGCAGGCTCGACCTTCACGCCCCGAGACTCGAGGTACTCGATTCCCCGCTCCAGCTCGTCGGGCTCGCCGGTGATCTCGAGCAGGACCCAGCCTTGGTCGCGCGTGACGTCGGCGCGGCGGATGTTGGTGACGATCGCGAACTGCTTGCCGAGCTGGTAGATCACCGGCTCGGTCACCAGCGACGGACCGAAGATGAGCTTGAGTCGCCTGCGTGCCATGCGTGGCCGCAGTTTATGGCAAGCCGGCCGCCCCCACCTGGCCTCCCCACACGGTGGGGAGGGATCCGGCTAGCCTCCCGCGACCGCCGGGACGATCGAGATCTCGTCCCCCTCTTTCACCTTCTCGCTGAGGCCCGATCCGAGCCTCACGTCCTCGTCGTTGAGGTATACGTTCACGAACTGGCGTAGGTCGCCTTTGTCGTCGAGCAGCCTGTCCCGGAAGCCGGGATAGCGCTCGTCGAGCGCGACGATCGCCGAGCCCAGGTCGGCCCCGCCGACCTCGACCGTGATCTCGCCGTTCGACAGGCGCCGCAACGGTCCGGGAATTCGAAATCGTGGCATCGCCTACAGATTCACCTTTTCGCGAAACGACTTGAGCGTCGGATCTATTTCCACCCGCCGCCCGTGCCCGTTCGCCGACGCGAGCACGTCGGCGGTCTTGAGGCCGTGCCCCGTGACATAGGCGACCACGGTTTCGTCACCGCGCCAGCGGCCTGCGCGCGCCAGCTTGGTGAGCACGCCGATGGTCACGCCGCCGGCCGTCTCCGTGAAGATGCCCTCGGTGCGCGCGAGCAGGCGCATGGCGTCCACGATCTCCTCTTCGGTGACAGCCTCGACCACGCCACCCGTCTCCAGCGCGATGCGGTTCACATAGATGCCGTCCGAAGGATTGCCGATGGCGATCGAGCGCGCGATGGTGTTGGGCTTGACCGGCATCACTTTCTCGGGCTCGTCGGACTTGAACGCGTTGTAAACGGGCGAACAGCCGAGCGCCTGGGCGCCGGTCAGCGCCGGCACGCTGTCGCCGCGCACGAGGCCGAAATCGATCAGCTCGCGCACGGCCTGCCTGTGCCTCACGAACTGGCAGCCGCTTGCGACGGGGATGATGATCTCGTCCGGCAATTTCCAGCCCAGCTGCTCGGCGGTTTCGAACGTCAGCGTCTTCGAGCCTTCCGCGTAGAAGGGCCGGATGTTGATGTTGCAGAAGGCCCACGGCGTCGACTCGACGAGCTGGCTGCAGAGACGGTTCACGTCGTCATATGTGCCGCGAACCGCGACGAGGTTCGGATCGAACACGCCGATGCTCACGACCTTCTGCGGCTCGAGGTCGACCGGGATGAACACGAAGCACTCGAGCCCCGCCCGGGCCGAGTACGCGGCCACGGCGTTGGCAAGGTTTCCAGTCGACGCGCACGCCATCGTCTCGAAGCCCTGCGACCGCGCCCAGCTGATCGCGACCGACACCACGCGGTCCTTGAACGAGTTGGTCGGGTTCATGCTGTCGTTCTTCAGGTACAGGTTGCGAAGGCCGAGCTGGTGGCCGAGGCGATCGGCCTTGACCAGCGGCGTGAATCCCTCGCCCAGCGTCACGACGGGCGTCGACTCCTCCACTGGCAGCAGGTCGCGGTAGCGCCAGATCGACTTCGGCCCTGACTCGATGCGCTCCCTGGTTACGACCTTCTTCAGCGACGCGTAGTCGTAGACCGCGTCGAGCGGACCGAAGCACATCTCACACACGTGCGTGGCCTGCAGCGGGTACTCGGCCCCGCATTCGCGACAGCGAAGTCCCAGGAGCTTGGGCATCGGCTGCTCAGTTTAGAGAGGGCGAATCTCGAGCCACCATTCGAGCAACTGGCCGTGCTGCAGCATCGGCGGCGGTTCGTCCGAATCCGGGCGGTCCCCGCCTCCAGTCGCGGGCTCGATCGCGACCTGCCGGTAGCCGCCGAGATCGCCGTTGCAGATCCAGATCCCGCAGTACGGAGTCATCTGGCGGTCCCAGGCGATCTCGATCGACTGCCCGCCCGGCCATCGAAGGCGAGCTCGGTCGATCTCGCCACGCGGCATGAAGAACTTGCCGCTCTTCCCCTCCGCAAAGCCCATGAGCCGCGCCCCGATGTCGATCTCCATCCCAGCCTCGTACCGGAAGAGCGGATGGGCACACCAGTAGCCAGGGATCTCAGTCGCACCGGCATTCGAGAGCACGTACGTGACCCGTACCACATCGCCGAGCTGGATGCTCCGCTCGAGGCGCCAGGGCAGCGCGCGCCCCTCACAGCTCATGACGCACGAGATCGAGTCCTGCGAGATCACCGCCCACGGCACGCGCCACGCTTCCCCATGATCCGACAGGGACCCCGTTGCCTCGACGGTGGGCACCATTTCGTCCCAGCCCCAAGCCCCACCATTTACGAACCCTTCCGCGGTAGGCTGGTCGACTCCGATGCCCTGGTCCAGTAGCTCCTCTCCGCGTAAGCGCAGCGACGTGACGCGCCCCCCTCGCTCGGGCCGGATGTCCATCCGCCACACATCCGAAGCCAACCTCATCGCTCTGACGATGCTAGCCATCGTGGCCGTCGCGGCCTGCGGCCAGTCGGGCGCCCGCCTCGTGACCACCAGCCCGACGCCACTGGCCGCGGTGCAACCGGCGGCATCGCCGAGCCCGACACCGGCGCCATCTCACGTCTTCGTGGTCGTGATGGAGAACCGCAGCTACGAGCAGGCTCTTGCCGGCGGCTACACCGCCCAGCTGGCCGCGAAGTACGCCGTCGCAACCAACTATCACGGCGTGTCGCACCCGAGCCTCCCCAACTACCTGGCGATGACGTCGGGAAGCACGTGGGGCATCACCGACGACGGCTATCACGCACTGCCGGCCTCGGGGTTGGGGCAGCAGCTCACGCAGGCCGGGATCTCGTGGCGCGCGTACATGGAGGGCATGTCGCGCACGTGCTTCTCGAGTCCCTATCCGTACGCGCTCAAGCACAACCCCTTCCCTTACTACGGCGGCAAGTGCCCGGCCGAGGTGGTGCCGTTCAGCAGCTTCGCGGCGGACATGGCGGACGCGAACGCGCCACGTTTCGTGTGGATCAGCCCGGGGCTCTGCAACGACGGGCACGACTGCTCGACCGGGGTCGCGGACAGGTATCTGTCGCAGCTGGTGCCCGCCATCATGGCCACCGCCGCATGGCAGGAGAACGGTGTGCTCTTCATCACCTGGGACGAGGGCTATGACAGCGCGAACCACGTGCTGACGCTCGTCATCCGGCCGGGGGGCGAGCACCAGGAATCGAGCGCGTATCACGACCACTACTCACTGCTTGCGACGATCGAGGACCGGCTCGGCGTGCCGCGTCTCGGTCAGGCCGCGAAGACGAGCTCGCTGCGCGAGCTGCTGGTCAGCGGCTCGGCGTCGTAGCCGAGGTCTTCTCCCGGCGCATCTCCATGGTCGACGTCGTCACCTCGCGCAGCCGCTCCTCGTCCACGGTCACTCCGAGCCCGGGTCCCGTGGGCACGCGCAGCCGGCCTCCTTGCAGGACGAAAGGCTCGGTGATGATGTCGCGGTGGTAGTAGCGGTCCGACGCTGACGTGTCGCCCGGCAGCGTGAAGTTGGACATCGCCGCCATCGCCACGTTGCCCGCGCGGCCGATGCCGGTCTCGAGCATGCCGCCCATCCACACCGGGATCGAATGCGACGCGCACAGGTCGTGGATGCGCCGCGCCTCCAGGTAGCCGCCAACGCGCCCCGGCTTGATATTGATGATCCGACACGCGTGCAGCTCGATCGCATCAGCGGCGGCCCGCAGCGAGTGGATCGACTCGTCCAGGCAGATCGGCGTGCTCACGATCTCGGCCATCTGCGCGTGCGCCAGCACCTGGTCCTCCGGCATCGGCTGCTCGATCAGCAGCAGGTCGTAGGCGTCCAGCTCGGCGAGGTGCTTCGCGTCGGAGAGGTTGTACGCGGTGTTGGCGTCGACCTGCAGCGGCACATCGCCGAAGCGCTCGCGCACCGCGCGCACAGGCTCGATGTCCCAGCCGGGCTTGATCTTCAGCTTGATGCGCCGGTAGCCCTGGTCGAGAAACCCTCCGACCGTGCGCAGCAGCTCGGGAATCGTTCGGTGGATGCCGACCGACACGCCGCAGTCGACCTCGGAGCGCACAGCGCCGAGGTACTTGCCGAACGATTCGCCACGCGCGCGCAACTGCGCGTCGAGGATCGCCATCTCGATCGCTGCCTTCGCCATCTGGTGACCGTGCACGTGGCGCAGCAGCCCGAAGACTTCCTCGGCTTTCAGATCCTCGCGAGCGACCAGTCGAGGCAGCAGGTGATGCGTCAACACGTGCTGTGCGCCATCGACGTACTCGGGCGAATAGGTGGGCTCCTCACCCGCGACGCATTCGCCCCATCCCTCGCCGTCTGAGGTGATCGCTTTCACCAGCAGGATGTCGCGATCTGACTGCACGCCGAACGAGGTCTCGAACGGCGCCACGAGCGGGATGCCGATGCGAATGAGCTCGACGGCCTCCAGCCTCATCTGGCCTAGCCTACAGGCGCGAGCGAGCTCAGCCGCTCAGCCTCGTCGTCGGTCAGTTCGACGTCCGCGGCCGCAACGTTCTCCTCGACCTGCCTCACGCTGGACGCGCCCGGGATGGCCACGACGTTGGGCTTTCGGATCAGCCAGGCCAGCGCCACCTGCGCCGGCGTGGCTCCGTGCCTGGAGGCAATTTCGCGAAGGGCTTCCACCAGGGGCCCCGCCCGTGCGCGGCCGGCCGCACGAAAGCCGGCCCGAAAGCGCCGGAAGTTTCGCGGCGGCGCATCCTGGTACTTGCCCGAAAGCAGACCCTGCCCGAGCGGGCTGTAGGCGATCACGATCCGCCCTTCCTTCTGGGCCCACGGCACCATGTCGCGGTCGGGTTCACGGTGGACGAGGCTGAACAGGACCTGGTTGGACAGCACGGGCCCCCCGAGCGCCCGCTCCGCGTCCTGCCATTGCTTGAGCGAGAAGTTGCTGACGCCGATGTGCCCGACCCGCCCGGACTCGACGAGCCGTTTCATGCGCGGCATGGTCGCGCCCGCCGGGAACAGCGGGCTCGGCCAGTGCTGCTGGTACAGGTCGATGTGGTCGACACCCAGGCGGCGGGCGCTCGCCCGGGCGCGGGACTCGACCTGGAGCGGCAGACCGATCGGAAAGAGCTTCGTGGCCAGAAACACGCGCTCGCGGCGATCCCGGATCGCCTCGCCCACGATGCGCTCGGACCGGCCCTGGCCGTAGATCTCGGCGGTGTCGATGAGGTTGACGCCGAGCTCGAGCGCGCGATGGACGATCGCCTTCGCGTCCTCGCTCGCGTAGCGGCTGCCGTAGCCCCACTCGAGACCACGACTCCATACCGAGGTAGTAGATGCGCATCTCGTTGAGCGTCAGCATCTCGCCCGCGAGCTTGTCGGTTTCGCGGATCGCGATGTTGTCGGTGTCGCCCTCGACGAGAAACACGACGCCGAGGTGCACGCGCGAGACCGGAGACGAGTCGTCGTTGAGCAGGCCGAGCAGCGTGGCGTCGAAGCGGCCTTCGTATACGACCTCCTCCTCCCACTCGCGCTTGAGGCCGTCGGCGATCGGGTCGCCGCCGCTGAGGTCGCCCGGGTTGATGTGGCCCCCGATGCCGAGCGAGTACTGCTTGCGCAGCCGGCGCTCCGCCGACGCTCGCAGCCTGTGCGTGAGGAAGTACCTGTCGCCGTGGTGAAACACGACGTAAGGGATGATCTGCTGGTAGGTCGGATCGTCCTCGACCTCGGCGCGCGGCTTGAAGAAATGCCGCTCGCGGATCACCTGCTGGTGTCGCTCGAGTCCCGCGGACACGAAGCCGTGCCAAGCCCCGTCGGGAAAGATGTCGTCGCGGCGCACGCACAGCACCGACTCCAGCGCGCGCGCTCCTGTCGTCATGCCATGCGCACCAGTCCGCGTCCGAACACGGCGACCAGCTCGGCGGTGCGGTCGATGTCGTCATCCGTCACCGGCAGGAAGTAGATCCACGCCGCGCGCTCGGTCTCCGTGGTGATCATCGTGCGCGCCGAGTCCGCGCTGGGGTTGCCGCAGGGGCCTTGAGCGTCAGCGACGCATAGGCGGCCGCCGACGTTGACGTGCTCTTTCCCGATTCCTGAGTAGCCTTCACCCTCCGCACCCAGCCTGATCGTCAGCTCATCGCCGCGGGCCTTCTCCAGGTCGTAGAGGCCGACCGGCACCTGCAGCTGCACAGAGAGAGCGTTCGCCACGTCCACCAATGAGTTGACGCGCGGGAGCGGTTCGCCTTTCTTCAACCTGCGCAGCAGCGCCTCGTTCGACGGCCGCGTACGAGTCGGGTCCGTACCGAATCGTCGGTACAGCGCGCGGGCGCGACCTACGTCGCCAACCGTGCCTGCGCGCACAGCCTGGGTCGCTCGGGCGATCTCCAGCTCGAAGTCCTCGCGCGGCTCGGTCACCTCGAGCTCGTAAAGCTCGAGCGCCACGAACTCGACGTCGAGGTCGCTGTGAACTTTCAGCATGCCCCAGTCAGCGAGTCCAGCTGGTCGAAGAAACCGGGATACGAGATGTCCGCGCACTCGGCACCATCGATGGTGGTCTCGCCTTTCGCGAGCAGGCCCGCCACCGCGAACGCCATGGCCACGCGGTGATCGCCATGCGAGTGAACGCGCGCGCCCTCCAGGCGCGATGGACCGCGGATCTCCCACCCGTCGTCGAGCGTCTTGATGTCGGCGCCCATCGCCTCCAGCCCTTCGGTCATCGCCTCGATGCGGTCCGACTCCTTGACCCTCAGCTCCCGCGCGCCGGCGATACGGCTCGTGCCAGGAAGCTGCGTGGCGGCGACCGCCAGCACCGGCAGCTCGTCGATCATGGCCGCCGCGTCGTCGGCGATGAGGTTGACCGGCGCCAGATCCCTGGCGCCCGCGACCTCGAGCCACCCGACCGGCTCACCGCCGGCCTCGCTCGTGGCGCCCGCCGTCACGCCGAAGCCGGTGCGCCGGAGCAGCTCGACGAAGCCCGTCCTCGTCGGGTTCAGGCCGACGTCGCGGATGCGGATTCGCGAGCCGGCAATGAGCCCGCCGGCGACCAGCCAGAAGCTGGCGGCGCTGAGGTCGCCCGGAACGGTAAGCGCCAGCGGCCGGAGCCGCGACGCGCGCTCCACCCGAACGCCGTTTCCCTTCGGCGTCACCGGCGCGCCCATGGCCTGCAGCATCCGCTCGGTGTGATCACGTGTGGCGACGGTTTCCACGACCTCCGTGACTCCGTCGGCGAAGAGGCCCGCAAGCAGCACCGCCGACTTCACCTGCGCGCTCGGGACGCGAGGCCGGTACTCGATGCCTCGCAGCGGCCCGCGACCGCCGACGCGCAGCGGCGGCCAGCTCACCTCCGCCCCCATCGCGCTGAGCGGCTCGACGACCCGATCCATGGGTCGCTTGCGCAGCGATGCGTCGCCGGTCAGCTCCGACCTGAATCCTTGCCCGGCCAGCACTCCCGCGAGCAGGCGCATCGTGGTGCCGGAGTTGCCGCAGTCGAGCGGGCCGCTCGCCTGACGCAGCCCGCCGACGCCTCGTCCGGCAACGGTGCCCTCGTCGACCTCGACACCCAGGGCCCGCAGGCACGCGGCGGTCGAGCGCACGTCCTCGCCGTGCGAAAGGCCGCGCAGGCTGCTCGTGCCGTCCGCGATGGCGCCGAGGATGAGCGCGCGGTGGGAGATCGACTTGTCGCCAGGCAGCCTCACCTCGCCGCGAAGCTGCCGCGCGCCCCGGACCGTCGCGATCACGCGTTTTCGCGAGCCCAGCGCTCGCGGACGGATCGAGCCTCCTCGAAGAGCTCCACCAGCCGCGGGTCGTCCGCCTCGAGGTGACGGCGCAGGCGAGCGAGCTCGGCGCTGATCGCGTCGAGCATCGCGACCATGTTTTCCCGGTTGGTCTCGGCGATCCCCGCGTAGAGCTCAGGATCGCCGGCGGCGAGGCGGCTCATGTCGCGGAATCCGCTGCCCGCGACCTTCGACGCCTCAGGCCAGTCAGTTCGGTGCGACAGCGCGAGCACGTAGCCGATCGACAGCAGGAACGCCGCGTGGCTGACGCCCGCGACGAGCCTGTCGTGCGCGGCAGCGCTCATGACCATCGGGTGGGAGCCGACCGACTCGATGAGCTCGACGACCTTCGGGTCGTGGCGCGTGATGATCCAGGGGGCGCCCTTGAAGATGGCCGGGTCCGCGGCGTCGATTCCTGACGCCTCCTTGCCGCACATGGGGTGGCCGCCCACGAGATCCACGCCCGAAGCCGACGCCCAGTCCATTACGGCCGCCTTGGTGCTCGCCATGTCCGTGACCACTTTGGCCGCGGTCTTGCCGGCCAGTCGCTTGAACACGTCACGCATCGCGCGGACGGGCGCTGCGATGACCACCACGTCCGCGATGTCGACCATGCTCA
This sequence comes from Chloroflexota bacterium, assembly GCA_005879985.1. Taxonomy (GTDB): domain Bacteria; phylum Chloroflexota; class Dormibacteria; order Dormibacterales; family Dormibacteraceae; genus CF-118. The sequence goes on from VBIA01000109.1 coordinate 29,209, forward strand.
GGTCTGAGTGCGCAACCTCCACGATGCGGCGGTCCACCGCCTTGCGGACCACGGCCGGATCGCGGTCGCTGCCGACGATCGTGTGTCCTTTGCCATGCAGCGCGAGCGCGAACGACGAGCCCATGAGACCGAGACCGACCACGGCAACGGTCGCCACTACGACACTAGGCGAGCTGTTTGGCCATCGCGCCGAGCAGGCGCCTGAGGTCGGCCATCAGCCGGTCGAACGCCGCGAAGTCGAGCGATTGCGCGCCGTCCGACAGCGCCTGGTTGGGCGTGGGATGCACCTCGATGATGAGTCCGTGCGCGCCGGCCGCCACCGCGGCGAGCGACATGGGCCCGACCAGGGAATGGCGGCCTGTCGCCTGCGAAGGATCGACGATGACAGGCAGGTGCGACAGCTCGCTCACGAGCGGCACCGCGTTGAGGTCCAGGGTGAACCGGGTCGCGGTCTCGAACGTGCGGATGCCGCGCTCGCACAGGATCACGCCGCGGTTGCCCTGTGACAGCACGTACTCGGCGGCGAGCAACCACTCCTCGACGGTCGAGGACATGCCCCGCTTGAGCAGCACAGGCTTGCCCGAGCGCCCCGCCTCCTGCAGCAGCGCGTAGTTCTGCATGTTGCGAGTGCCAAGCTGAAGGATGTCCGCGTACCGCGCGACCATCTCCACGTCGGCGGGCGAGACGACCTCAGTCACGACTTTCAGGCCGGTCTCGTCGCGTGCGGCGGCCATCATCTTCAAGCCGGCCTCGCCCAGGCCCTGGAACGAGTACGGCGACGTGCGCGGCTTGAAGGCGCCGCCGCGCAGCACCTTCGCCCCCTGCGCGGCGACGTGCCGCGCGGTCTCGAGCAGCATCTCCTCGCCCTCGACCGAGCATGGTCCGGCCATGACCACTACCTCATCGGCCCCGATCTTCACGCCGCCCACGTCGACGACAGTGTTCTGCGAGCGGAACTCGCGGCTCGCGAGCTTGAACGGCTTGGTGATGGGAATGATCTCGTGGATTCCGCCGAGGTGCGAGAAAGCCTCGCGGTAGGCGTACGCGTTGGCGCCGATGACGCCGATGAGCGTTCGCTCCTCGCCACGAGAAAGCTCCGTCTTCAGACCGATCTCGTGCACGCGCTCGACCACCGCATTGATCTCGCCCTCGGTGGCGGTGTGGCCCATGACGATGATCAAGTCGAGGAGCTCCGCGATAGGGCGCCGAGAGATTCGGCGCATCGGCGGCCTAGACGAAGGCGGCACGAGCACCAGACCGGAGCGCATTCGGAGAATGCGTGAGGACCGGAGCGCAAGGGCCAACGCACGTATCGGGCGCCCAGGCGCCGAAGATCCGGCGTACTCATTGCGGAGCTCCTCGTAACGCCCTCCAGGAGTCCAGGTCGGATTTGATCGCCTTCGCGCCGCGCAAGTAGACGAACCGCATCTCCGACTGCGCGCGGTCCGTGTTGTAGAGCAGAAGGATACGGATGCACATCGGGAGGCCCCGCGGGTTCGGCAGCGTCACGTTCATGTCGTGGCCGCACAGCAGTGGCACTTCGAGCCAGCCCAGCTGGCGCGCGGCGTAGGCGGGGAACTCCGCGGTCAGATCCTGCGTCGTGGTGAAGAAGGCAAAGCAGATCTCCGCCTGATCGAGACCGTTGACCTTGACCAGCTCGCGCAGCAGCTCGTCGGTGGCCTCCGTGATGGCCTCCGCGGTGTTCGCAGTCGCGGTGGTCGCGCCGCGGATCCCCCTCACCGGCATGCTTTCAAGAGCTCCTTGACGAGGAGCAGCGGGTCCTTGCCGGCGTCGATGTCGGCCACGACAGCGCTGCCGACCACTGCAGCGTCGGCAACACCGCGCAAAGACTTCATGTGCTCGACGCGAGAGATGCCAAACCCCGCCGCCACCGGCAGCTCGGTGCGCTCGCGCACGCTGCCCACCAGATCCTTCAGTCCAGCCGGCAGCTCCTTGCGCACGCCGGTGATGCCGGTTAGCGTCACGCAGTAGACAAAGCCGCTCGAGCGCTCGCAGATGGCGCCGATGCGATTCGGCGCGGTGGTCGGCGCGACCATGAAGATCGTGTCGAGCGAAGCCGACCGGAGCCAGCTCGCGACCGGCTCGGCCTCCTCTATTGGCATGTCCGGCACGATCACTCCCGCGACACCGGCCTGCGCGGCGTCGGCCGCGAACCGGCGCGGGTCGTGAGCGAGGATCGGGTTCACGTAAGACATCAGCACGACCGGTGCGCCCACCCCGGACACCTCGCTCGCGAGCCCCAGGCACGCGTCGACGGTCATCCCGTGGTCGAGCGCGGTCTGCCCCGCCTTCTGGATGACCGGGCCATCGGCCAGCGGGTCGGAGTGCGGCACGCCGATCTCGAGCGCCGCCACGCCTGAGGCCGCGAGGCGCTTCGCGATCTCGACCGACTTCTTCCGGTTGGGATGCCCGGCCATCATGTAGACGACGAGCTTCAGGTCACCGTCCGCCTTGAGCGCCTTCTCGAGGCGACTACTCGTAGCTCTCAACCGAGTCCATGTCCTTGTCACCGCGCCCGGAGAGGCACAAGAGGATGCGCCCGCCCGGACCGAACTGCCGGGCGAGCACGCCCGCGTGATGAAGCGCATGCGATGGCTCGAGCGCTGGCATGATCCCTTCGAGCCGCGTGCAGAGCTTGAAGGCTGCCACCGCGTCCTTGTCTGTGACAGCGACGTACTCCACGCGCTCGGTGTCCCGCAGGAACGCGTGCTCGGGGCCGACGCCGGGATAGTCAAGCCCGGCCGACACGGAATGCGTGGGCGTGATCTGCCCGTCGCCGTCCTGCAGCAGGTACGAGTACGTGCCGTGAAGCACGCCGGGCCGTCCGCCCACGAGCGACGCGGCGTGTTTGCCCGACTTGACGCCGGAGCCCCCCGCCTCGACGCCGATGAGCGTCACGTCGCGGTCCTCGAGAAACGCGGTGAACATGCCGATCGCGTTTGATCCCCCGCCAACGCAGGCGATCACAGCGTCGGGCAGCTTGCCGTCAGCCTGCAGGTACTGCTCACGCGCCTCATCGCCGATGACTCGCTGCAGGTCGCGTACGAGCTCGGGGTACGGATGCGGTCCGACGACAGATCCGATGATGTAGTGGGTCGTGCCCACGTTGGTGACCCAGTCGCGGATCGCCTCCGAGGTCGCGTCCTTCAACGTCCTGGTGCCGTTGGTGACCTCGCGCACCTCCGTGTTCAGCAGCTTCATCCGGCGGACGTTCATCGATTGCCGGCGCATGTCCTCGGTGCCCATGTAGACGGTGCATTCGAGCCCAAACCGCGCGGCCACCGTCGCCACCGCGACGCCATGCTGGCCGGCTCCGGTTTCGGCGATCAGGCGCTTCTTGCCCATGCGCAGCGCGAGCAGCGCCTGCCCCAGCGCGTTGTTGAGCTTGTGCGCGCCCGTGTGGCATAGGTCCTCGCGCTTGAGGTGGATGTGCGCGCCTCCGAAGTGCTCGCCGAGCCGCGTCGCCGCGTAGAGCGGAGTCGGCCTCCCCACGAACGCGTGCCGGTGACCTGCCAGCTCGAGCTGGAACTGCGGGTCGGCCTTCGCCTCGTGCCACAGGCCCTCGAGCTCCTCGAGCGCGCCCATCAGCGTCTCGGGGACGTACTGTCCGCCGAAGGGCCCGAACCGCCCGCGCACAGGATGACTCATGCCCCTCCGCCTCCCCACCTAGTGGGGAGGTCGGCCCGAAGGGCCGGGTGGGGACGCCGGCTCATTTCCCTCCCCACCTCGTGGGGAGGTCGGCCCGAAGGGCCGGGTGGGGGTGCCAGCTCATTTCATATCGGCGACCCTGGCTGCGTGGATGAAGGCGCGGACCTTGTCAGGATCCTTCACTCGCACCGTGGACTCCACCCCGCTCGACACGTCGACGCCGTAGGGCCGGTACCTGCTCACGACCGTGCCCACGTTACCCGGTTCCAGTCCGCCGGCGACGAAGACCTTGCGTCGCTTGATGAGATCGCGCGCCAGCTCCCAAGCCCACGTGCGCCCGGTGCCGCCGCGCTGGTCGCGCGACCACGAGTCGAGCATGAGCGGGTCCGGCCACGCGCTCGCGTCGGGCAGGTCGTCGCCCCTGACCTTGAGCACTTTCATCAGCGGCCGGCCGGCGTCGAAGCCAGGCGCCTCCAAGCCGTGCAGCTGCAGCAGCTCGAGGCCGACATGGTCGGCGATCTGGCGTACCTCATCGGTGGGCTGGTCGATGAACACGCCCACGATCGTCGGGTGCCGGTCCAGCCCGTCGACGATCGACCTCGCGAGCTCCGGCTCGATCCGCCGCGGCGACGAGCAGAAGTGAAAACCGATGAGGTCAGCGCCGGCGTCGACGGCGTCCTGCGCGTCGCCCGCGCTGCAGATGCCGCAGATCTTCACCTGGACCATCAGGCGCCTCGCAGCTCGCGGATGACGGCGGCAGGGTCCGTTGCACGCATCAGGACCTCACCGGCCAGGATCGCGTCCGCACCGGCTGCGCGCATGCGGCGCGCGTCTGCGCCTCCTTTGATACCGCTCTCGGCCACCAGCACGCGGTCGCGCGGGATCATCGGGCGCAAGCGTTCCGTCAGCGTCAGGTCGACGTCGAACGTGCGGAGGTCGCGGTGGTTGACGCCGATCAGCTGCGCCCCTGCCTCGACCGCCACGCGAGCCTCCTCTGCGTCGTGCACCTCGACCAGGGCCCCGACGCCGTGTTCGTTCGCCACGTTGATCAGATCGGTGAGCGAATGCGACGTGAGCGCGGCCACGATCAGGAGCACCGCGTCTGCGCCATGGGCGCGCGCCTCCACCAGCTGGTAGCGCTCGGTGATGAAGTCCTTGCGCAGGATCGGCAGCGTGGTCGCCTCTCGCACCGCGTCGAGGTGATCGAGCGCCCCTCCGAACCCCGCGCGATGTGTCAGCACCGAGATGGCCGCCGCGCCACCGCGTTCGTAGGACGCCGCGAGGTGCGCGGGCTGGTAGTCGGTTGTGAGCACGCCCATGCTTGGCGTGCGCTGCTTGACCTCGGCGATCACCGAAAGTCCGTTGACGCGCAGCGCGCCGGCGAAGTCGCGAGGCTCGTACCTGGACGCAAGGCGCTCGACCTCGGCAAGGGGCGTGACCTGACGCCGCTCCTCCATTTCGTGTGCTGACTCGGCGACGAGGCGGTGGAGGAGGTCCGGCCTCGAGGTCACGCCTGCGAGATCTTCGCCCACTGCTGCAGCACGTCGCCGGCACGCCCCGAGTCGATGGCCTCCGCGGCGATGCCGAGCCCGTCCTTCCAGTCTTTCGCGATTCCGGCCGCACGCAGGGCCGCCGATGCGTTGAGAAGCACGACGTCGCGCCGCGGTCCCTTCGCGCCGCCCAGCACCTCGCGCGCGATGCGTGCGTTCTCCTCGGGACCTCCGCCACGCACTTCGACGAGGGCCGCCTTATTCAGGCCGAGGTCCGAAACGTCAAGCTGGTACTCGCGTCGCGCGCCGTCGATCTCGATCACGTGCGATGGAGCCGACAGCGACAGCTCGTCCATCCCGTCCTCGGAGTGGAAGACGATCGCTCGCTCGACGCCGAGCCGGAGCAGCACGTCGGCCATCTTGCCCGCGAGCGGGCCGTCCGCCACACCCAGTGCCTGGTAGCGCGCGCCCGCCGGGTTGCAAAGCGGACCCAGCACGTTGAACACGGTGCGCACGCCGAGCTCGCGCCGCGGCACACCGGCGAAGCGAAACGACGGGTGGAAGATGGGCGCGAACAGGAAGCCGATTCCCGCGCCCTCGATGCAGCGAGCGACGCCCTCCGGCTGCAGGTCGATCTTCACGCCCAGCTGTTCGAGCACGTCGGCGGATCCGCACATCGACGACGCCGCGCGGTTGCCGTGCTTGGCGACCCGGGCACCGCTTGCCGCGGCCACGATCGCCGCGAGCGTCGATATGTTGAATGTGGCAAGCCCGTCGCCGCCGGTGCCGCATGTGTCGAGGAGGTCGCCCTCGACGTCGATCGGCGTCGACATGTGCCGAGCAGTCTTCGCGAATCCCGTGAGCTCGTCGACGGTCTCGCCCTTGATGCGCAGCGCGATGACGAATCCCGCGATCTGGACCGGCGTCGCGTCGCCACGCATGATCGTCTCGAACGCGGCCGCCGCCTCAGCCTCAGTCAATGATTGGCACTTGACGAGCTTGGCGATAGCGTCGATCAATCGTTTACTCCAGGCACCCTCCCCGCATGCGGGGAGGGATCAGGGGAGGGGAGACTCGAGCCACTTGCTCCGTCGATACGGGCGCACCGACGAATGAAGTTCGCCAGGATCTTCTTGCCTTCCTTCGTCAGCACCGACTCGGGATGGAACTGCACGCCGTAGGTCGGGTGCTTCGCGTGGCGCAGCCCCATGACGGTGCCATCGGCCGTCCAGGCCGTTATCACGAGCTCTTCGGGAACCGACGACCGCTCGACGATCAGCGAGTGGTAGCGGGTCGCCTCGAATGGATCGCTCAGGCCGGCCAGGACGCCTGAGTTGTCATGCCGGATCCACGACGTCTTGCCGTGCGCAGGCTCGTTGCGGACGACCTTCCCCCCGAACGCCTCGCCGATGCACTGATGACCGAGGCATACCCCGAGGATGGCAACCTTGCCGCTGAGGTCGCGAATCGCCTGCGTGGAGATTCCCGCTTCGCCAGGAGCGCCGGGGCCGGGAGAGATGACGACGCCGCTGTAGGACGCAAGCTCACCCGGCGACACCTCGTCGTTGCGGAACACGTCCGGCATGGGCCCGAGCTCGGCCAGGTACTGGACAAGGTTGTAGGTGAAGGAGTCGTAGTTGTCGATGACGGCGAGGCGAGGGTCGCTCATCGCATCTCCTCCGCCATCTCGACAGCTTTGAACATCGCGCCCGCCTTCTCGAGCGTTTCCTCGAACTCGCGCTCGGGTTTCGAGTCCGCAACCACGCCGGCGCCCGCCTGCACGAACACCTCGCCGCCGGCGACGACAAGGGTGCGGAGGGTGATGGCCATGTCAAGGTTGCCGCCGAAACCGACGTAACCGAGCGAGCCCGCGTAGACGCCACGCTGGTCCGGCTCGAGCTCCGAGATGATCTCCATCGCGCGGATCTTCGGCGCGCCCGAGACGGTGCCGGCGGGGAACGCGGCGCGCAGCGCATCCAGCGATGTCGCCCCATCTTTGAGCTGGCCGCTCACCGTCGACGAGATGTGCATGACGTGCGAGTAGCGCTCGACCTCCATGAGCCTTTCGACCTGCACGGTGCCGGGCCTTGCGACGCGCCCGACGTCGTTGCGTCCGAGATCGACGAGCATCACGTGCTCGGCCCGCTCCTTGAGATCCGACAGAAGCTCCTTCTCGAGC
>VBIA01000072.1 GCA_005879985.1 Chloroflexota bacterium
GCTCGACCATCAGGTGCGCCTCGATCGGCAGGTCGGTCACGCTGCGCACCGCAGCGACCATGCCCGGGCCGAAAGTGAGGTTGGGAACGAAATGCCCATCCATGACATCGACCTGGATCCGGTCCGCCCCACCTTCGACCGCTTCGCGCACCTGCTCGCCGAGCCGAGTCAGGTCGGCGGACAGGATCGAGGGAACGATCTCGATTTTTCGCTTCACTGGCCTGCCGCGGCCCGATCGAGCAGCCATAACGCGCCCGCAATCATGCCGGATGGCACCTCGCCGCGCCTTGCCCTGGCAACCGCATCTGCCTTGCCGGCGCCGGTGGCGAGCACGATCACGTGGCGCGCGCCCTGCAGCGCCGGCAGCGTGAGGCTGACCCGATCAGGCGGCGGCTTGGGAGCGTTGCGGACGCCGACGGCCCACCCCTTGGCCTGCACCTCCGGGTGGCCCGGAAACAGCGAAGCGGTGTGCCCGTCCTCACCCGCGCCGAGCAGCACAACGTCCAGCGGCGTCAGGGCGCCGACGATGCGGTCGTACGCCGCCGCGGCCTCATCCGGGCCCAGCTCGCCCGCGATTCGATGGACGGTCGCGGGCGCTACGCGACCGAGCAGAGACTCCCGGGCCATGCGGTAGTTGCTTTCGGGATGGTCAGGCGGCACGCAGCGCTCGTCGCCGAAGAGCACCGTCACCCTCCCCCACTTCACCTCCGCGCCGGCGAGCAGCTCGTAGCAGCGCTTCGGCGTATTGCCGCCCGCGAGCACCAGCGTGCGCGCACCGCCGTCCAGGGCCGCGACGATCTGATCGGCCGCCGCACGCGCCACGTCCTCAGGCGTGGCGAGGACCTGAAATTCGGGCACTAGATGGCGCGCATCAGCTCGGCGGCGGCGATCAGCGAACGATTGAACACCGGGTTGCGCGCGCCCATGAACAGCACGCGCTGCAGGATCGCGGCCTCATCCTCCGGCGGCACGCGCTGCACGTGCCGCAGCGTGCCCGCGTCTCCGATGTCGATCATGGTCAGCAGCACATCCGACGTGTCCGGACGCCGGCGCTCGGTGGCCAGCACCTTCGGGCGCGCGGGCAGGCTCTCGCCCGGCGAATCCCCGGTCGAGGTGTGATGAAGCGACTCGCGGTTCTGCTCGACAACGCCGAGGTGCCGCGCCGCCTTCCGCTGAGCCAGCTCGTTGGCGGCGTCATCCTCGCCGCCGGCCGGATGCAGGCTCGCAAACCGCGCGTCCTCCGGCCGGCGCGCGCGCTCCGGGTCGCGACGGATCGACAGCGAGAATGACTGGCCGGCAGACGTCCCGGCGATGCGCAGCGCGCTGACCTCGCCCGGCATCACGTACGACCTGGGCACCGAGCGAAACGCGAACTGCACGGGCCGCCATCCCTCCGCCTGGTAGATCGCGGCCATCACGCCGCCACCGCCGCCGCTTGCGCGCTGCAGCTTCCAGCCCAGCGACGACGCGAACCACCCCGCGAGCATCGCCGCGCCGATGCGGTTGCCGCGACCCTCGCCCGCGTAGTCGATGCCGATCTCCGACACGCCGTTCATCAGGTGCCGGCGCGACGCAGGCGCAAAGAACTGCGCGGTCGTCTCCCGCCAGGGGCTCAGCCGCTCCCACTGGAGGTCGCCGAGGCCCATGTGCGGATGCGACTTGAGCGCGATGTCCGACAGCGCCAGGAACGAGTTGTACGGGCGCTCGAACCGCGACGAGTCCACCACCAGCGCGTCGCAGATGCGCAGCGCGTCGTTCAGCTCGGCCGAGCCAAAAGGCGGAGTGCTCAGCCACCAGAGATAGACGGGCACGCCGCTCACCAGCAGCGGGTCGACAAGCCCGGCCAGGTGCGCACCAGCCGCGCCCTGCACGCGCAGGACCACAAGCTCGCACGCAGCCGGATGGTTCTGCTGATCGATTGGATGCGCCATCACCGACGCGTCGATGCGCCCGGACCGCACCCGCGGCTCGTCGCGCACGACGATCGAAAGCGAAGGATGGTCCTTGGCAATCGCCGTGCTCGCCAGGATTGCGCGGGTCTCCTCGACCGAATTGGGCGCCACCGAGACGAGCGTCATCACGCAGCTGCGCGGATGGGGCTGTCCCTCTTCGCCGGCCTCGGCGCGCGCGAACGAATGGCGCACGCGATTCAGGGCGTCGAGGACGTCGGCGATGGTGACGTCCTCGCCATGCCAGTCGAGCCCTGGCTGAGGCGACACTGCGGTCATGGCCTGTGCCACTCCCGGCCGTCAGCCTCGAGCAGCTTGCCCGCGGCCGCCGGTCCCCATGTGCCGGCCTCGTAGAACTGCAACGGCGGGCGGCCGTCGCGCCAGGCGGCTTCGATGGGGTCGATGAGCGCCCATGCGGCCTCGACCTCGTCGGCGCGAGTGAACAGCGTCGGGTCGCCGATCATGCAGTCGAGGAGCAGCCGCTCGTACGCCTCGGGCGTCTCCACGAGGAACGACGACGCGTAGTCGAAATCCATGGTCACGCTGCGCAGCTTCACACCGGCGCTTGGCACCTTGGCGCCGAATCGAAGCGAGATGCCCTCCTCGGGCTGGATGCGCAGGGTGATCGCGTTCGTCTCCAGCTCAGCCGCGGCATCGCGACCGAAGGTGAGGTGCGGCGGCTTCTTGAAGGCGACCCGGATCTCTGTCGCTCGCTTCGGCAGCCGTTTGCCCGCGCGGATGTAGAACGGCACGACGGCCCACCGCCAGTTGTCGACGAACAGCCGCAGCGCGGCGAACGTCTCGGTGAGCGAGCCCGGCGGGATCGCATGCTCCTCGCGGTAGCCGACCACGCGCTCGCCAAGAACCCATCCCTTGCTGTACTGGCTGCGCACCGTCGTGTGCGCGAGCTCGTCCTCGGAAAGCGGACGGATCGCGCGCAGCACCTTCACCTTCTCGTCGCGCACCGCGTTGGCGTCGAACGCGATTGGCGGCTCCATGGCCGTGAGGGCCAGCAGCTGCAGCGCGTGATTCTGGACGATGTCGCGCAGGGCACCCGCCCTGTCGTAGTAGGCGCCGCGCATCTCGACGCCGAGCTCCTCCGCCGCCGTGATCTGAACGGAATCGATCAGGTTGGAGTTCCAGATCGGTTCGAAGATCGTGTTCGCGAACCTGAAGGCCAGGATGTTCTGCACAGTCTCCTTCCCGAGGTAGTGGTCGATGCGGAAGACCGAGTCCTCGTGGAAGACGCGCTGCACTATCTTGTTGAGCTCGCGCGCGGACTTGAGGTCGAAGCCGAACGGCTTCTCGACGACGATGCGGTGGAAGCCAGGCCCTGTGGTCATGGCCGTGGCCTTCAGCTGCTCGACGATCGTCTCGTACGTCGGAGGCGGCGTCGCGCAGTAGTAGACGCGGTTGCCGCCCGTGTGGCGTGAGCTGTCCAGCTCGTCGAGCCGGCGCTGAAGCGCCTTGAAGTCGTCGCGCTTGCTGAAGTCGACCTTTTGATAGAAGGCCTCGCTCAGAAACGCGTGGAGCACGGTCTGGTCGATGGGCTGCGTGCGTGAGTGCTGGGTGATCGCTTCGGCGGCGCGCTTGCGGAACGCATCGTCCGACATGTCGTCGATGGCGGCCCCCATCACCGCGAAGCCGGCGGGCAGCAAACGCTGCTTGGCCAGGTTGTAGATCGCGGGCAGCAGCTTCTTGCTGCTCAGGTCGCCGGTCGCGCCGAAGATCACCATGATCGAGGGGTCTGCGACGCGATAGTCGTGCAGTCCCTCGGCGAGTGGATTCGGCTGTGTGACCGTGCTCATAAGGCGTTAGTGCTTGACGGCGGCTTCTGCTTTGGCGTCACTCACGACAGCATGCCCGCCGAACTGATTGCGCATCATCGCTAGCAGGCGATCGCCGAACGTGTTCTCCATGCGGCTGCGGAATCGCGCGAAGAGCGACTCGGCGATGATCGGCACCGGCACCGACTCGTCGATCGCCGCCTCCACCGTCCAGCGACCTTCTCCCGTGTCCTCGACCCATCCTTTGATCGTCGAGAGCTCGGGATCCTCTGTGAGACCCCGCGCGATGAGATCCAGCAGCCACGACCGCACGACGCTTCCCGTGCGCCACGCCTCGGCGATCGCCTGCATGTTCATGCCCGGGAAGGACTTCGACATCTTCATGACCTGGAAGCCCTCGGCGTAGGCCTGCATGAGCCCGTACTCGACGCCGTTGTGGACCATCTTCACGAAATGCCCCGAGCCTTCAGGCCCGGTGCGCACGAGCCCGCCGTCTTCCGGGGCGAGGTCCTTGAGCAGCGGCAGGCAGTGGTCGTAGGTCTCCTGCTCCGCGCCGACCATCAGGCAGTAGCCGTACTCGAGGCCCCAGATGCCGCCCGATGTGCCCGCGTCCATGTAGTGCATGCCCTTCGCCTTGACGCGGGCCGCGTCCTGCAGCGCGAGCTTCCAGTTGGTGTTGCCGCCGTCGATGATGATGTCGCCCGGCTCGCCGAGCTCGACGAGCTTGTTGATGGTCTGAGTCGTCGGATCGCCCGCGGGCACCATGATCCACATCACCCGCGGCTTCGACTTGAACGCCTTGACGAAATCGTCGAGCGTGTTGGCGCCGGTGGCGCCCTGCGCGACGTGAGCCTTGACCGCGTCAGGCGACTGGTCGAACGCGACGAGCTGGTGGCCGCGCTTCAGCAGGCGCAGGACCATGTTGCCGCCCATGCGGCCCAGCCCGACCATCCCCATCTCCATAGCGTTTCCTCCGAACCCTCACCCTAACCCTCTCCCGCAGAGCGGGAGAGGGGATCTACTTGACTGCTGATTTCACCGCGGCGACCAAGGACCTCCACCCCGCCGCCGGGTCGCGGCCGAGGGTGACGCGCACCACCGGCAGGCGGCGCGAGCTCATCGACTGCAGGTCGCCCAGCGACTGGGCCTGCTTGAGGATCGAGAAGCTGTAGGGCTGGCCGGGAATCGATACGTCCTTGGTGTCGTCCTGGACGATCTGGAGGAAGAGGCCTGTGCGCGGGCCGCCCTTGTGCAGCTGGCCCGTCGAGTGCAAAAAGCGCGGGCCATAACCCGCCGTGGTCGCGATGTGCTTGCGGTCGCGCACTGACGTGCGGATCGCCTCGATCGCGGCCTCGGATCCAGGAGTGCGCGTGGTGTACGCCATGATCGCCAGATAGGCTCCATCCTTCCCTCGGTCGAGCAGGCCCTTGATCCCGCTCTTCGAGCGTGACGCCGGAACCGAATCCGCGGGCGGCAGCTTGCCCCTGCTCTTGAATGACGCCAGCACCTTCTTCGTGTTGTCCTTCGATTCCTGCACGTTCGGCTGGTCGAAGGCGTCGATGCGCAGGACCGCGCCGGCAATCGCGGTGGCGATCTCCCAGCGGAGGAACTCGCCGCCGAGGTCGAGCTTGTCGCGCATCGTCAGCGTGACCACCGGCTGGCCCGCCTTCTCGAGCGCCTGCACCGCGCGGTTCGGCGCGTCGCCGTCCATGCGGATGTACACGAACACCCGGTCGTCTCCGTAGACGGCGGGCTTGCCGACCGGCTCGCCCTCTATCGGCACGATGCCCTTGCCCTGCTTGCCGGTGCTCTCGGCGATGAGCTGCTCGACCCAGTAGCCGAACGTTGCGACCTTCGGCGACGCGATGAGCGTGACCTTGTTGCGGCCGCGCGTGGCGAGCTCGCCCATGACCGCGCCGAGCCACACTCCGGGATTCTTGTCGGCGGGCACGGAGTCGGCGCACGAGTGCGCCATCTCGACCGCGCGCTCGAGCATCTCCTCGATGTTCACGCCGATGAGCGAGCCGGGCACCAGCCCGAAGTAGCTCAGGGCCGAGTAGCGGCCGCCGATGTCGGGCGGGTTGCGGAAGATCCAGCGGAATCCGTGCTCCTTCGCCAGCTTCTCGAGCGACGTGCCAGGGTCGGTTATCGCGGCGAAATGCCTGCCGGCCGCGCCGCTCCGGCCGTTCTTGTTGATCTCGTTCCAGAAGTAGGCGAAATGGGACAGCGTCTCGGTCGTCTCGCCGGACTTCGACGCGACGATGAACAGCGTGTCCTGGATGCGGATCTTCGCGCGGACGCCGAGGATCGTGGCCGGGTCCGTCGTGTCGAGGACGTGAAGCTTCGGGTGGCCCTTGGTCGACCCGAAGGTGTTGCGCAAGACGTCCGGGCACAGGCTCGAACCGCCCATGCCGAGAAGGACCACATCAGAGTACGTACGGCCGTCGCGCGCGAGGTCGCGGAATTCCTGGACGTGCTCGAGCATCTGCTCCGCGACGCTCAGCCATCCAAGACGGTCGCGAATCTCGTCGCGCTTGGCGGGGTCGCTCGACCACAGCGTCGAGTCCTTGGCCCAGAGCCTTCGCGGCGCGTCGTCCTTCTGCAGCGCCGCAAGCCTCGCATCGACCGCCGGCTGCAGCGTCGCCAGCGAGTACCACTGGCGCGGGCCCTTGCCCGTGCGGATCTTCGCGCTCTCCTTCTTCAGCGTGTCGAGCAGGCTCTCGAAGGACTTGGTGAACGACTCCACGCCCTCGACCTC
>VBIA01000110.1 GCA_005879985.1 Chloroflexota bacterium
AGGTGAAATCGGGCCAGCCCTACACGGTGCAGCTGCAGTGGAAGGCCAACCGCGCCGACCCAGGCGCCATCTTCGCCGGCGCGGGCCCCCTGGGCACGGTCTTCTCGCCGACGCGCCTGACCGTGCAGCTCGTACCGGTCGCGGCAGCGCTGCTGTACACGAAGTCGATCACGTCGCAGCCGTGCCTGCTGGGCAATGACGGCAGCGGCTGGGTCGACGTCGACCCCGCCTTGAGCATCGGGTTCACTCCGCCGTCGGGCAGCTGGACCGCGCTGATCAGCGGCAACGCGGACATGTTCACCTCCACCGCCGGTTACAACCAGGACCTCGGCATCGCGATGACGGGCGGGGTTTACTCGAGCATCTCCGGGCCCGAGGCGTGGAAGGAGAGCGGCGGCAACGCGGGCACGTACAGCCCCAACGCCGCGTTCGTGCAAGCCGCCCTGCCTGTCAGCGGTGGCACGTCCTACACCGCGAGGCTGGTGTGGAAGGCCAACCACGGAAGCTCGGGCTGGATCCACATCGGCGCCGGCCCGGTGGCCGGTGTCTATTCGCCGACGCGAATCACGGTTCTCCTTGTGCCGCTGGCCGGCTCCAGCGCAGCCGGGAGCATCTCGCAGTACGTCCTGCACAACAGCGACGGCGCCACGTGGCAGGCGATGGACAGCTCGGCGTTGAAGATGACCCTCTCGCCGGCCGCTGACACCAGCTACGCAATCTCGGCCGGCGCCGACCTGTGGACGGCAACCGCCGGCTTCAACCAGGACGTAGGCATCATGGTCAGCGGGGGCGCGTACGGCACGGGAACGCTCGTGGCCTGGAAGGAAAGCGGGGGTTACGCCGGCACGTTCTCGCCCAATGCGGCCTTTGTGACCACTGACCTTCACCTTCAGACCGGCGTGACCTACACGGTCTGGGTCGTGTGGAAGGCCAACCGGGCGGGTCCGAGCAACATCTACGCGGGAGCCGGGCCAATCGGCGGCGCCTTTTCGCCGGCATCCCTGACCTCGGCGGTCCTGAGCCAGCCCTGACCCGCGGCGGTTACAATCCGCCGATCGCACGGGTCCATACCGCGGCCGTTGTCGCCCAGGACGCGGGCCGCCTCCTCCTGAGACAAGAGAAATCTCGCCCCGCGTGGCTGGCCGACGCCACCATCGCTGTCGCCGTCGCCGCCGGGGCCGCGGTACTGGTGTTCCACCGGCTCGACGTGAGCCTGTGGTTCGACGAGACCTACTCGTACGGCATGGCCACGCAGCCCATCGCGAGCTACTTCACGCACTGGGTGTGGGGGCCGGAATCCAACATGCTGCTGTACTACCTGTCGCTGCGCGCTTGGCTTGGGGTGCTGGCGGCAGCGGGCCAGGCTCCCGTGGAGCTGCTGCTGCGCCTTCCGTCCGCGATATTCGCGATCGCGTCCTCGGTGATGGTGTTCCTGCTCGGGCGGAGGCTGTTCGGCCGCGCGGCCGGCGTGGTGGCAGCCTCGCTGTTTGCGGCGAACTTCCTGCAGATGATCCTTGCCCAGAACGCGCGCTCGTACAGCCTCCAGCTGCTGTTGCTCACGGCGTCGTGGCTGTGCATGTTCATTGCTTTGAGCTCGGGCCGCCGGCGATGGTGGGTCGCTTACTCGGTGACCATCGTGCTGGCCGTCTACGCCGCACTTTTCTCGGGCCTGGTCATCCTGGCGCAGGTCGCGGGCCTGGTCGCGCTCCTGGTCCTGCCTGGCCCGTGGCGTGACCGTGTGTGGAGGTCTCGATGGCCGGCAGTCGTCTCGCTCGCCATCTCGTTCGTGTTCGTGCTGCCGCTCGCGGTCGACGTCCTCCTGCATGGCGGCCCGGTGTGGGTGCCGCCCGCGACCCTGACCATCATTCGCATCGTGGTCAACCTGATGATCGGCGACAGCAAGGCCTACGCGATCCTGATCTTCGGGGGAGCCGCGTTGGGGGTAGCGATGGCGGCGGCCTCGTACGTTCCGCGGCTGGCATCAATCACACGGGCCACGCCAGAGACGCTTGGCCCTGCGATCGCGATCGCGTTCGTCATCCCGCCGCTGTGCTTGCTGGCGGGACTGGCCGTGGGCTCGGTGAAAGTGCGGGCCCTCCAGGCAGTGACGGCGCTTGCCGTGCTGGCGGTGGCTGTGCCGCCGCTCCTTTCCTATTACCCGGTCGCGGAGGTGCAGGACTTCAAGACGCCGGTCCAGTGGCTGCAGCAGCACTACCGTTCGGGTGACGGCATCGTGTGCTACCCCGAAGTGCAGTGCGCCATCCCGATCGACTACTACGTCACCGCGTATCCAGGTCCGGCCGCGCTGGACGCCGGCTCACCGGGCGCGTTCTACTGGACGAGCAACACGTCCTTGACGGTTGATGGCGGGACCATCCGCGCGTACGAGTCGGGCCATCGGCGCATCTTCTTCATCTACGCGCCGCTGGGGCGTTCTCCGGCGGACGACCAGGCCGCGGGGGCGCTGGAGGCGGGCCTGACGGCCGACGGATACCACATCGTCGATCAGGTTCGCTCGAGCGCGAACAGCGCCGACACCACGATCCTTCTGTTCGAAGCGTCGTAAAAGGTAGAGCCGCGAGGCGCGCTGCCCCGCGGCTCATCGAGCACGTGAACTAGACTTCGCCGACCTTGGGTAGGACGCCGCGCTTCTGCTCGGCGGGGGGCTTAGCCTCGGCCGGGATCTCGTAGGGCTTCGCCGGGGCCAGGGGCCTGGTGCCTCCGACATTGGTTGCGACCAGGTTTGCCGTGAGCCGCGTCGGCGAGAACTTGCCGCTGATGGGGCCGGCGCCCGCCGCGATGGTGTGCCCGCTGGCCGGCTTGTTGGTCTTCCAGACGATTTTGACCGTATAGGCGATGCCCGCCGCGAGCGGGACGATGGCCTGCACGCCGGCCGCGTTCGGCGAGAACGTGCCCGCGAATCCGCCCGACTCCTTCCAGCCTTCCGGCTGGCCGGCGGTGGTCGGGTAGACACCGCCGCTGACGGAGATGCCGATGTCCTGGTTCAGACCCGCGAATGACGTCCACAGGTCGGCGCTGGCCGACAGTACGGCCTGGCACTCGAACGTCGGCGTGATGGTCAGCTTGAGGTTGGCGGCGTCCATGTCAATCCAGCTCACGCCGTCGCTGACAAGCTGGTACTGGGACGTGCTGACCGCGGTGAACAGGGCGTTGTTCCAGCCACCCGGCTGGATCGGGCTCCAGGTACCAGGGGTGCCGTTGCCAATGCACACCCACAGGACCTCGTTTACGTCCACCACGACGTCGCCCCTGAAGTGTTGGAGTGTGGTCGGAGGCCCGGCTGCGCCCGTCGGGCTCAGAGCCAGGTGGGCCCGGCCGCCGGTGAACCAGCCGCCCACGCCGAGCGCGTTACCGAAACCGGCAACGCCGTGAGACCCGAGGGCCGGGTTGTAGCTGTATACGTCGCCATATCCGATCAAGCCGATGCTAGATGGGCCGCTGTTGGCGTAGATGCCAACGCCGCCGTTGGTCGGAGGCGTTGCGCCGTTGCCCCCGCCGCCATCACCCCAGATAGCAAAGCCGTGGTCCGCTGCGTACGAGTAAACACCGTTGCTGTTGGAGTTGTGCGCCGCAGAGCCCGCCGCGCCGAATATCGCGTTGTACGTGTAAGCGGAATTCTGCTGGTTTTGCTGGTAGCCCTGGACGGAGGCCCAGGTGCGCTGACCTGCTGCCGAGGTGCCCGCATAGCCCCGGACACCCGATCCGCTCACTCCTGTCCCGGTGGCCGGGCCGCCGATACCGAACAAACCGGTGCCCGCGTTGTTGCCGCCGAAGCCCGCGACACCGGAGAACACGTTCGTGCCAACCGCCTGCACGCCGTCGATGTTGGTGGCGCCGTTGACGCCCTGGTTGGCGTCAAGCCTCAGGACCGCGCCCGCCGCGAAACCGGCGTTCGCTTGCACAGTCGTCTCTGCATCCGCCGCGTTCAAGGCACCGCCTGTCCACGTGAACGACGCGAACACGTCCTTCGGCTTGGCGAGGATGAGGCTGCCCGCGACGCCCACCGCCCCCGCGGCCGCGACCTTGGTGAGAAGGGAGCGGCGAGACATGGGCCTGGGGTCCACGACGGCGGCAGCCAGGTTGCCGGTCGCGTTCTCGAGCTGCGCCGCCCTGGCCTCGGCGCGAGCCGCCCGCTCCTCAGCCTTCGAGGTTCGATCCTCGAGCTGGGTGAGGCGGTCCAGAAGGTCGGATAGGGAGGGCATGACACGCTGCTTCATACAGGAGCTCCTTTGCCGGCAGCGGACCGGTGCTAGCCTCTCAGTCGCGGTCCAACCCGCGAAGTTACGGGGGCTTTATATCACGGCTGGGAAAGGCTGTCGACGGGCTAGCCGAAAGGGATCCAGCGCCAACCCAGGCCAGGCCAAGCAGGGTCCAGAACTGCAGGCTCAGATCGTTCTTGAAGTACGGAACGTCGACCAGGCCATGGACCACGACGGCGACCATCGCGAGCAGTATTCCGATCTCGATCGCGCGCCAGTTGACGTCTGAGCTTCGCGACCCGTGCCACGCGGTGTGGAAGGCCACGATCAGGATCCACGCCATGGCGATCACGCCGAGGACGCCCGTCTCCACCCAGAAGTTGAGGACGATGTTGTGCGGGTCGATGAAGCGCTCGGGGTGATTGGCGTTCCAGAAAGGAGCGATGCGATCGGCGAAGCCTGAAAGGCCGGCGCCGAATATCGGATGCTCGCGCAGCATCTGCAGCGTCGCCTTCCACAGCTCGATGCGGCCGGCGCGTCCGAAGAAAGTGGAGCCGTTCACGTTCTGGAACTCGAGCTCGATGCGATGAAACACCGGTGGGATGGCCGCCAGCAGACCGCCGGCGACCGCTGCCCCAGCCAGCAGCCACCACCGCCGGCGATGAGATAGCGCGACGCCGACGGCGACGGCCGCCATCGCCAGGTAGCCGCCGCGTGAGAAAGTCAGCAGCATCGCCGGTCCGGCCACGACCAGGAACACGGCGCTGCCCGCACGCGCGTAGCGGTCGGACGCGTGCAGCAGGATCGCGGCCGCCACCGCGATCGAAGGTCCGAGGAACAGCGCCAGCGCGTTGGCGGTCGTGTAGATCACGACGGGCGGCGTCTGGGTCACGTCGTAGGTATGGGCGCGCAGGCCCTCGAGCACGAGCACCGCATTGGGCGCGGCCACTGCGATACCTGCCACGCCGAGCCCGCCCAGAACGACCAACGCGCGTCGTGCCGAAGTGATCACGTGAACCAGCACGAATGCGAACGCGATTGGCTCGAGGAAGTAGGCGCGATACAGGCCCACCGCGGCCAGGCGGCTCGGCGCGGCGAAGACCGAGAGCGCGCCGGCGACGATCAACAGAAGGACGGGGATGGTGAATGGAGTTCGCCATGTGAAGCGCCGCACTCCGCCTCGCCAGCTCTCGACGACAAACGCGAGCAGCGTCGCCGCGATCGCGTGCTCGAGCAGCGTGGTGGGGTAGAAGCCGTAATGCCAGCGAACGAAGTAAGCGGGGGCGAGCGCGCAGGTGACCGCGGCAAGAGCGAGTGTGAAGTTATACGTTGGCGATTTCAGATCGCGTGCAGATTCAGTAGGCGTGACGCTGGAAGAATATCCGCAGCGCCGTCAGGAGGAGGATCTTGATGTCGAGCGCCAGCGACCAGTTCTCGACGTAGTAAGCGTCGTAAAGCGTGCGATCACTGATGGGCGCGGCGCCGCGCAGGTCGTTGACCTCCGCCCATCCCGTGAGGCCCGGCCTCACCTGCTGCCGCTCCAGGTAGCGCGGCACCGCCACGCTGTACTGCTTGTCGAAATGGGTGGGCTGCGGGCGAGGGCCGACGAGGCTCATGTCGCCTTTGACGATGTTGATGAGCTGCGGCAGCTCGTCGAGGCTCGACCGGCGTGGGAACCGACCCAGCGCGGTTGTGCGTGGATCGCCCGGCCGCGCCACCATCGGTCCAGTGAAGGCTTCCGCGTCGGGAATCATCGTGCGGAACTTGTAGACCATGAAAGGCCGGCGGCCCATGCCGATCCTTTCCTGCCGAAACAGGACGGGACCGCTGGGGGATGTCAGCTTGATCAGCAGGGCTACGACCAGGAGGACGGGGCTCGCGATCACCAGGCCCACCGCGCTGACCACCACGTCGAGCGCCCGCTTGATGGCAGCGTTGATACCGGTCAGGCGGTTGCGGCGCACGCCCACGAGGGGCACGCCATCGATGGCGTTGACGTCGACTCGCGTGCTCATGACGTCGAGCAGGTCGGGGATGATCTTGAAGTCGATCTTCTGGTCCTCGCACAGCTTGATCAGATGGAGCAGGAGCGTGCGATCGCCACCCGGCACTGCCAGGAACGCCTCGTTGATCTTCAGCTCGTCGACGAGCCGGTGCAGGTCGTCGAGGGCTCCCACCACGGGCACGCCGGCGAACTCGTTGCCTGGGTGCTCCTTCTCGTCCACGACTCCCACCACGTGGTAGCCGTACTGCGGAAACATGTTCATGCGCTGGATGAGCATCTCGCTGCCAGGTCCTGTTCCGACCATCAGCACGCGGTCGGTGCCGATGCCCTGCCGGCGCAATCGCGTTTCGTACTGGCGCAGGAAGTACCGCTCCACGGTGAGCAGGACCGCGCTGAGCAGGATCGTGTACGTGATGGTCAGTCGGGAGAAGTCAGGACCCAGGTTCGCGATCGAGATCACCGCGAGGATCAGGAGCGCCGCCAGTCCGATGCCCGTGTAGAGATTCAGGAGGATGCTGGCCAGCGTGCGGCCCCGCCACGATCGGTACTGCTGGTTCATGGCCAGGGCCACCCAGTACAGGACGATGACGACCGGGATCGCCAGCAGGTAGGGCCCGATCGCCAGCGCCGCTCCGCCCTGCTGGCGGATGGGGTCGAGGTTGTGGCGATACCAGTAGCCGACCAGCAGGGACACCGCCACCATCACCGCATCCCCCAGGACGAGCGCCTTCGGCAGCCAGTCGGGCGGCAGGAACACCAGCCGGCCCGTGGGCGCGCTCACCGGCAGCGGCATCGGAGCCGGCCGGACGGTCCCCGGATCGGTAGTAGCCTCAGGAGGTTCCGGCGGCGACGGGCGCTCTACTTCCTGGGCCATCGAGGTCAAGCGTACCCCCGGGTGTCCGATAGGGTCGACCCGACGTCGCGGGTAGCATGAGGTGATGCTGAGCGTCGCCGGCGACGCGCTGGCGCTCCTTCTCATCGCCGGTGTCCTCGCCCTTGGTTGGTTGACCTGGCGCCGTCCGTTCCTCGGCCTCGGCTTCCTGGTGGCCGGGATGGCCTTCCACAACTTCGTGATCATGGGGCTGCTCCAGCTGGGCACCTCTCACGTCCTGGTGCGCGCGGTCCAGGGGTGGAAGGAGGCGATCCTGGCGCTGCTGCTCGCCATCGCCCTGGTCCGCCTGTGGCGCGCGTATCAGGAGCACGGCCTGCCGCACCTGATGAGCACGGATTGGCTCGCGATCGCCTTCACCGTGATCGTCGTGGCCTATCTCGTCATCCCCAACGAGGTGCTCGGTGGCCATGCCAGCCTGGGCCAGCGGCTGGCCGCGTTTCGCGTGGCCGCGCTGATGCCGCTGCTGTACGCATTCGGCAGGACGTACCGACCGGCGAAGGACGAGGACGTGGCCTCGGTGGCCTGGCTGATCGTGGGCGCAGGCGCGGTCGTCGGGGCCTTCGGGCTCGTCGAGCTCTTCCTGGTCCCGACGCGCGATTGGCTCTCGTGGGGCGTGAACCAGTTCTCGGCGTGGCTCGGATTCCACTACGGCGGCCCGCAGGGCCTGCCTGACAACTTCTTCCAGACCATGGCTCCCGACGCATACCTGCGCCGGATGGTGTCCACCTACATCAGCCCGTTGGGCATCGCCTACACGGGCCTGCTCGTGTTCCCGCTCGCCGTCGTCCTGCTCGACGCCGGGGATCGGCGACGCGAGCGGCGGGTCCTGGCCGCGATTGTGCTGGCGCTGGTGCTCGCGGGCATCCTGCTGAGCGTCACGCGCCTTGCACTCTTCGCGCTGGTCGGTGAGGCGGTGCTGATGGCGACGTTCATGAGGCGGTGGTGGCTGAACGCGCTGCTGGTGCTCGTGCTGATCGGCGTCGTGGCCGTCATCTTCGGATATCCCAGGATTGGCCCGGTGCTGGACAGCCACCTGCAGCCGACGCAGGTCCGCGGCGGCATCGTCTCGGCAAGCGACCCTTCGTTCCTGGAGCACATCGCGACGGTTCTCACGGATCTGAAAGTGGCGGTGGCCCATCCACTCGGCGAGGGCCTGGGGAGCGCGGGTTCGCCGGCGGTGCGCTTCGCCGGGGCCGGGAGCAGCGCCGACTACGCGCCGGGGGAGAGCTCGGTGCTGACCATGTTCGTGGACACCGGCGTCATCGGCGGAGTCGCATACGTGGCGCTGTACGTGTTTGGGCTCATCCAGGCGGTTTCCGCCTTGCTGCGTACCCACCGGCGCGGCCTGGAAGCGGCGCTGCCGATGGTGGCCGTCGTCGGCGGCCTGGCGCTGGTCCCGATCACCATGACCAACGATCTCTGGGGCGACTTCTCCGTCACGTTCCTGTTCTGGTGGGCGGTGGGGAGCTGCGCCTCGGCCGCGTTCGGGTACGTGCCTGCCCGGGACGCGGCTCCGGCGGCTCGCACGAGCATCGCCTCGAGTTAAGGGGGGTCGTCGGCGCCCCGTCAGCGGCTATGATGCCCAGCCGTGCGTCGCTCCTTTGTCCCCCTGCTCGCCTGTCTCGCCGTGCTCGCGGCCGCGATCGCCACGCAGCCCGCGCCGGTCCTCGCGGCGGGTTCGGGACAGTCGGGCCCGGCGCGATCAGCTGACGTCCGTCTGAGCATCGCGGCGTCGCATGGACAGGGCGCCGCCGCTCAGCAATCGCACCTGCCCGTGCGCAAAGGGCCGCAGATGAAGACGGTCGCGGCCCAGTCGGTGAAGACGCCGACGGCGGGCGGCTCGCTGGAGGCGCCCGTCTCGCAGACGGCGGACCAGCCCGGAATCGGCACCAACGGGGGCACGCCGTCCGATTCAACGGGGTCGATCGGACCGCTGCACTACATCGAGATGGTCAACTCGCGGGTGGCCATGTACAACCGCTCGTTGGGGCTGGTCGCCGGACCGCTGAACCTCGGGACCTTCGTCGGCGCCCTCGGCGGCGGCCAGGTGGGCGACGTGCAGGTCCAGTGGGACCAGCAGGGGGGACGCTGGATCTACGCGATGCTCGAGGTCTACAGCAACGACGTCAAGATCGCGGTCGGCTGGTCCAAGGGCGGCGACGTCGGCGGCCTAACTCTTGCCAACAGCGACTGGTGCAACTTCCACATCGATACGGGCACGGACTTCTACGACTATCCCAAGCTCGGCCATGACGCCAACTACATCCTCATCGGCGCCAACGTTTTCGCGGGCGGCCCCACATACATAGGCTCTTCGATCGTCGTCGTGCCGAAGCCGGTCGCAGGAGACACCAGCTGCACCACGCCGTCTTCGGTGGTCGCGTTCGGCTCGGTGAGGCATCCATCACCTGACTCGAGCCTGGCCTTCACGCCGGTGCCGACCAACGTCACTGACAATTCGTCGACCGCGTACGTCGTCGCGATCGATCCGGCGGTCGTTGGCGTCTGGCATGTGAGCCCTTCACCGGTCGGGGCATGCAGCACGCCGCCCTGCCTGGTCACCGACGGAGACATCGCCATCACGCTCTGGGTCCCGACTCCGTCGCCCAACATCGATTTCATGGTCCCGCAGCCCGGCGGCAACCCCAACATCGATGCGCTCGAAGGGCGGCTGACGCAATCGGTTCAGCGCAGCGATCCAGGGGCCGGCGGGGCTGAGGGCGTATGGACGCAGCACACGACGGGGAGCTCGAGCGGCCGCACGGTCTCAACCTGGTTCGAGCTGATACCGAGCGCCTGCACGGCGGGCGTTTGTCCTCTCGCAGCCAGGCGACAGGAAGGGACGGTCGCGAGCCCGAGTCTGTACATCTTCAACAGCTCGATCTCGCCCACGTCCAACGGGGACGCGGCGATCATCCAGTACAACACCGGCAGCGACCAGACCTTCGACGACGTGCGGGCCCAGAGCCATGACGCGGCCGACCCGTTGGGCACCATGTCGGGTGAGCTGGTGCTGCGCAGCAGCACCGTGGCGGACACGGACTTCTCCTGTTACTCGCCGTTCGGCCCGCCGTGTCGTTGGGGCGATTACTCGGGCATCTCGCCCGACCCGACCAACTGCACGACTGTGTGGGGCACCAACATGCTCAGCGGCGACGTGGCCGCCAATGGCGCCGGCCCTACCTGGGTGACTCAGAACTTCGCCGTCGCTGAGAGCAGGATCCGGTCGGCGGTCAGCACGCAGCAGTACGTCTTGAGCGGCAGCGACGGCCAGACCTGGAAGGACGTCGACGCCGCGAACCTCCAGGTCCGGGCCGCGCCGTGCGCGGACTCCACAGGGCTCATCTCAGCCAACGCCGACCTCTTCACGTCACTGGCGGGAGTGAACCAGGACATCGGCCTGTTCGTCGACGTCGACGGGACGGCCGGGACCAGCCCGATCGCGTGGAAGGAGAGCGGCGGGTTCAACGGCGCGTTCTCGCCCAACGCCGCTTACGTCCAGGCGACGTTCCCGATGCCCGCCGGCCACACATACACCGTGCACCTCAGGTGGAAGGCGAACGTGTCGACCTCGGGTTCGATCTTCGCGGGCGCGGGTCCCATCTCGAATGCGTATTCGCCGACGCGCTTGACGCTGCACCTGTTCTCCAGCGCACCGGCCCAGTCTTCCCTGGTGACACAGCCTCAGCTCACGGGCAGCGACGGTGTCACGTGGCAGCCAGTGACCGGCGTGACTCCGCTTTCGCTCTCGCCGGCGAGCGACGCTCGCGTGGTGCTCGGCGGCAACGCTGACCTGTGGACCGACACCGCCGGCATCAACCAGGACCTCGGCATCATGATCAACGGGTCGCTGGCGGCGTGGAAGGAGAGCGGCGGCAACAACGGCACGCAGTCGCCGAACGCCGCCTTCGTGCAGGCCGTGGCCAACCTCACAGGCGGCCAGCCATACACGGTCCAGCTCGTCTGGAAGACGAACCACGCGGCCCCGGCCACGTCTTCGATCTATGCGGGCGCGGGACCGCTGTCGGGCACCGGCAGCTTCTCGCCGACAACGCTGACGGCCTACATGCTTCCCGCCGGCGCCAACCCCTATCGCGGGGTGATCACCACCCAGGGCTCGCTGACCAGCAGCGACGGCGCAACCTGGTCGCCGCTGGGCGTGCAGGTGGCCGTGACGCCCGCGGGCCCGACGTACGCCTTGATCGACGCCAACGCCGACCTGTGGACCGCCAAGGCAGGGCTGAACCAGGACCTGGCGATCTTCGTCAGCGACAACGGCGGCGCGCCAAAGCTGCTGGCATGGAAGGAGAGCGGAGGCTTCGGCGGCACCTACTCGCCCAACGCGGCATTCGGGCAGACCGAGTTCCTGATGTCAGGCGGTCACACCTACACGTTCAGCCTTCGGTGGAAGACGAACCACGCCGCGACAGGCCCGAGCGCGACGATCTTCGCGGGCGCGGGACCCATCAGCGGGAGCTTCTCGCCCACGAGCCTCGACGTGGAGCTGGTCGCCTAGATCTAACGCCCCCACCTAACCTCCCCACACCGGTGGGGAGGGATCTAGCGTCATTTGTTGGCGGCCGGCTGGATCTGCACCATGAGGTTGCCGATTTCAACGCGCAGCCGGCGCCGGTCGACAGCGAAAAGCACGGCGGCGTACGCCGCCGCCATGCCCACGGCGACCAGCACGAGGTCGGGCAGGTTGGCCGGGAGGACGAGCGTGGCGGCGTATCCAGCAACCGAGACCCCGATCGCGACCGCGAGCGGCACGGCCACCGCCTGCCCGAGCCGGATGGGGACCACGGGCAGCACCATCGCGATCACGACGATCACGGCCAGACCTCGCACGATGGCAAACGCGACGGCTATGCCCACGTACCCGTACCACTGCAGGAACACCAGCGACAGACCCACCTGCGCGATCGTCCAGATGATGTTCAGCACCAGCGTCGCGCGCACCCGGCCGGCCGCGTTCAACAGCGAGACGAGGGGTGTCGTGATGCTCGTGCCGGCCCAGTACAGGCTCAGGAAGTACAACGGCACAAGCGCCGGCAGCCACTTGGCCGAGAACACGAACAGGATGAGCCACCGGCCGAGGACGATCACCGCGAGATGCGCCGGGATGGCGACCACGAACAACACGCGGATCGATGAGTCAACCGCCCTGGCCAGTCGCGACCGGTCCTCGAGGAGGCGCGAGTAGGAGGGAAAGGCGACGCGCCCCACGACCTGCGCCATCTGGCCGGGGACGCCCGCGAGGGCGAAGGCCCAGTTGAGGTAGCCGACCTGCACTGTGCTCAGCACCAGCCCGCCGAGGATGGGGATCAGATAGTCGCGAAACAGGTAGGTGATCCATGTCAGCTGGAAGGGAACGGCGAACCACCACAGGCCGCGGAGCGCGGTGGCTTCCAGGCCGAGGCCAGGCCGCCAGCGCGCCAGCGCAAATGTCAGGACCACGCCGGCTGCCTTGGACACCACCACGGCCCAGATGAACGCCCACGGCCCGAGCCTGGCGAAAGCGAGCGCCACGGCGACGGCCTGGAAGAGGAGCACCTCGCTGACCTCGACCACGGTGAGCCGGCCGTATAGGAGCTTCCGCTCCAGGACGATGTTCGGCACGGTCTTCAGCGAAGCGAGGAGCGCGCCCACCGCCATCGCCCGGAAGTACCAGTCGCCGCCGGCGCCGAGGTGATACGCCTCGGACAGCGTAGGCGCCGCCAGCATCACCACCACGACCAGCGCGATCAGCACCGCCTGCTGCACGGTGAACACGCTGCGCAGGTCGCTTTCGGTCATCGGTGTCTGCTTCTGCAACAGCGCGGCCCCAAGGCCGAAGTCGCTGAGCCAGGCGAAGAAGACGAGCAACGCGAGCGTGATGGCGTAGATGCCGAACGCGCTCGGCGCGAGCAGCCGTGACAGGACGATGTTGGCGACGAGCCCGGCCGCCTGCACCCCGCCGTAGCGCAGGAGCAGGAACATGACTCCCTGGCTGGCGCGACGGCCGATCAGACCCGGATCGACGTCCTTCAGATGCTCAGGGGCGTCGTCCACGTGGGCCTAGGATACTGGCGCGTCGCGCCTCCACGGGTAGAAGCTCAGGCGCCCCAGATGTCGCGCGCCACGTCCTGTCCCTGCCAGTACGGCGTAGGCGATACGGCCGGCGCACCGCCAACCGGATGAACGCCGCCATAGCCGTCGAGGACGTAGCCCGCCGGCCGGCCGAGGGTCGACGTGGGTAGTAGCCACACACCACGGGCGATGTCCCAGCCCTGCCAGTAGGGGCCGTCGGTGAAGGACGGCGGCATCGCCTCGCCGGGTGCCGCAAACGGGTGCAGCCCACCGTAACCGTCGAGCACATAGCCGGAGTGTGTACCTGGGATGAGGACGACGTCGCGCGCGATCGTCCATCCGGGCCAGTAGGCCGTCAGCTTCGGATTGGGTGGCGCCGGAAGGCCCACGCCGAAGCCGTGGAGCCCACCGTATCCGTCGAGCACGTACCCGCCGGTGCCGTCGCTGAAGACCACCACCTTGCGGGCGATGTCCCACCCCTGCCAGTAAGTACCGCCAACCGTCGGAGGCGGCGGTGGTCCGGTGCCGAGGCTGCGGAGGCCGACGCTGCGGCTGACCGAGAACGGGTGCAGGCCACCGTATCCGTCGAGCAGGTATCCGCCGAGGCCATTGGGGAGAAACGCGAAATCACGGGCAATGTCCCATCCCTGCCAGTAGGTCGGTGAGAACACGGCCGTGATGTCGGGTCCGTATGCGTGGAGGCCTCCATATCCGTCCAGGACGAGGCCCGACTGCGGCGCCTCGGGCCCGGGCATCTCGTGCCCGGCGCGCGCAATGCTCCAGCCCGGCCAGTACGCAGTGCCGAGCACGCCTGGGCTGGCGTCGGGCGAGACTCCACCGTACGCGTCGAGCGTGTACATGCCGCGGAACGGATGCGCCGGCGTGGCCCCGGGAAGCACCCACGTCGACACCGGTGGCGACCACGCGCCGATGTATCCGTGACCGTCCCTCGTGCGCACTCGGAACTGGTACGCGTGGTCCGAGAAGCCGTTGATGGTCAGCGTGCCCGAGTAGGTCTGGTTGACGTACGTCGTCGGCGCAATGTTCACAGCCACGTCGATCCAGGGCTGCCCGATGGTCGTGTCCTGTAACTGCAGGTCGAATGCACTCACGCCGCAGCCCTGTCCGGCCGCGTACGTGAGCGTGAACGCGGTGCTGGTCTGCTGAGCGTCGACCGTGGCGCTGGCCGGGACGTGGCCGGCCGAGAAGTGGTCGCGAAGATCGCACCACAGCTCTGGGGCTCCGCCACCGTAGTTGAGCGTGAAGATGCCGACGCCGCGGAGGTTGTAGCGATTGACGAGGTCGTACTTGGCGCCGAGGGATGCGAAGTCGTCCCAGTACAGCTGGCGCGTGCACTTGTTGGCGATGCTGAGCCAGTCGTCGAATCGCTCCTGGCCGAGCGGGTCGTGTGGGTCTCGATGGATGCTGTACGTGCCGGGCGCCGTGTCCGAGTAAGTCTGCTCGGCCGCGGCGTCCAGGTAGTCCTCAGCGACCAGGGGACTCGTCGGATAGGCGTTGGCGTTGCCTGGGCCGACACACGCTTTTCGACCGTAGTACGGCACGCCGAGGATCACCTTCGACGCAGGCACCGTCGACGTGTATTCGGCCGCGGTGCGGGTGTCGTTGTAGAAGTACGTGGTCAGCGGAGCGGTCGGGCCGAGGCACATCTGCGAGCAGTACGCGGGTTGCCCGTACCAGTTGTAGTACTCCATGTCGTAGGCCATGACGAAGAACGAATCGACGGACGGCGCGAGCGCGGGGAGGTTGAAGAACCCGTCCGGTCCCTCGCCGGACCCGCTGTACGTGTCCATGGAGAGGTAGCTGCCGGCGGGCATGGCCGCGCGCATCTTTCTCACGAACGAGATGAGCATCGACTGCGACGTCTGGCCGTTGACGCACGTCGCGTTCTGGCCTTCGTAGTCGAGGTTGATGCCGTCCGCGCCGCCGGCGGTCATCTGCTGGATGCCCTGTGCGATGGTGCGGTCGCCCCAACCCAGGCCCGAGCACATCACCGGCTGGTTCGCCTTGCCGTCCGCGAGGATGAGGGTCAGCACGACCTTCACGCCCTGGCTGTGGGCGCGGTTGATCAGCGCGACACGGGTGCTCGAGTTCCACACCGCCCACCCGACGCCGCTCTGCACTATGTTGCCGTCCCAGTTGACGTGCTCCGCGAAGTAGGCGACGGTCGAGAGCATCGAGAAGTCCCAGCTCGGGTAGCCGACCCCCGGGTCGGCGATCACCCCGGCCGACACGAAGCCGAACACCTCCCGCTGCGGGCCGGGATTCAGGGTCGTGAGGGGAATCGTCGGGGTGGGGCTGGGGGTGGGGTCGACGGTTGCCTGCATCGTGCCGGTCGCCTGGGCCGCCGCCTCCAGGCGTGTGATCAGAGGATGGGTCATGTCGATTGCGGAGACCGGTCCGCGCGCCGCGTAAGCGGGGGCGGGGGACAGGCCAGAGCAAACCATGGCTGCCAGTGCAGACAGGGCCAGCTGCCGGAGCGTGGAGCGGACTGTTGGGGTGAGCAGCGTGCGCGAGCTTATGCCCGCGGGCTGCCGGCCGTCAACCCGATAACGTGACAGCGTCAGGCCCGGAAATTCTGAGCCCATCGCGGTTGCTTGAGGTGGAGGCGGACGTCCCCCGGGAGTGCGGGACAATCTAGGCGGTATGACGCTGCAGGGGCCGCGGTCTGGTGCGCAGCGACCCCGCGTCGTATTCGACATGACTTTCCCGGATCGGAATCCAGGTGGCTCCGGCCATTACGCCCGGTCGCTCTTTTCCGCGCTACGCCGACGCGATGACGTGGAGGTCACCGAGATCTCCTCGCAACCACCCGGCGTTGCCCGGACGCTTTGGTGGCTCGCATCCGGCGCGCGCACGAGCTTCCGGGCAAAGCAGGGCGACCTGCTGCACTGCCCGAGCTTCGTGACCCCGTGGAGGGTCCAGAAGAGCTTCGTGGTCACGGTCCTGGACCTGTCCACCCGCCGGTTTCCGGCCGATCATCCAGACGAGTGGCGGGCTTACGAGCGGTGGGCGGTACCGCACCGGGCCAGGGCCGCGGCCGCGGTGATCGCGATCAGCGAGGCTACCCGGCAAGACGCCATCCGTGAGTACGGCGTGCGGCCTGACCGGGTGGTCACCATCTATCCGGGCATCGACCCACTTTTTTTCGGCACGGGCAGCGCCGAGACCAGGACGGCGCGGAAGGGCGAGGAGCCGCGGCTGGTCTTCCCGGGCGCACCTGTATCCCGCAAGAACCTCGACCTCGTCCTGCGCGCGATGGCGGAGGCGCCGCCATCGAGCCCCCTGGGTCGCGCCTGCCTGCAGATCACCGGAGCCGCAGCAGGGGGCTTTCCGGCCCATCGGGAACGCATCGCGCAGATGGGCCTGGGCCGACGAGTGGAGTGGCTGGGCCAGGTCCCTGCCGAGCAGATGCCCTCTGTGATGCGGTCTGCTGACGTTTGCGTCTATCCATCCCTCTACGAGGGTTTCGGGTTTCCGCCGCTGGAGGCAATGGCCGCGGGGACACCCGTTGTCGCCTCGACTGCGTCGTGCCTGCCCGAGATCCTCGGCGACGCGGCGCTCCTGGTCGACCCCGCCGACCTGCAAGCATTCTCGACGGCGGTGCAGTCAGTCCTGAGTGATCCCGCAGCACGTGACCGCATGATCGAGGCCGGGAGGAAGCGGGCTCGAGGATTCACATGGGAGCGCTGCGCAGAAGAGACGGCCGCGCTGTATCGCGATGTGCTGGCGCGTCTGGCATGAAGAGGATCACGTTCGCCGCGTTCCGCTTTGCGCCGGCCATCGGCGGTGCCGAGAACTACCTGCGCCGGCTCCTGCATGAGATGCGCGACAAGGTCGACGCCAATGTGCTGACGCTGGTCACTGATCAGCGGACCGACTGGCTCCGGGCGATGATCGATGGCGAACGCGACGCGCCGCATCGATACGAGGTTGACGGTCGCGAGGTCACGGCAATGGGGCGCTGGCCGCCTTCAACACGCAAGGCCCTGTGGGCGATGGCGCCCGCGTATCACCTGCCAGCGAGCCCGGCGCCGTGGCGGATGGGAACGGTGATCGCGCCGTTGCTGCAGTCGCGCCTGACCGCCGCAGGCCTGGTCCACAACGTGTTCATGGGCCGGGAGGCGTTCTCGGCGGGTCTCCTCATCGCGACGCGCAATGCCGGCGTGCCTTTCGTCTTCACGCCCCTGCGCCACCAGCGTCCGCTGGGCTGGAGCTCTCCGGCTTTTCGCCGGCTGTATCGGGAGTCCGACGCGGTCGTCGCGTTGACCGCGGGTGAGGCGGAATGGATCATCGCGCGCGGCGCCCATCGGGACCGAGTGCACATCATCGGTCTGGGCCCGCTTAACGACCGCGATGCATCGCCGGCCGCAGCGCGTGAACATTTGGGACACGACGGCCCGATCGTCCTGTTCCTTGGCCAGCTGCACGCCTACAAGGGATTCAAGGTCGTGCTGGACGCAGCTCGCTTGCTCTCGAATCGCAAAGACACGCTGTTCGTGTTCGCAGGTCCCGATGTCCGCGACAACTCGCGCGTCTTCGCTCGCGCCGCGAACAACGTGAGGTGGTTGGGCTCGGTCCCGCACGAGCTTCGCGACTCATTGCTCAGCGCATGCACGGTGCTGTGCGTGCCGTCTTCGCGGGAGAGCTTCGGCAGCGTCGTGGTCGAAGCGTGGGCATGTGGCAAGCCCGTGGTCGGCGGGCCGGCGGGCGCGACCAGGGAGCTGATCGAGGACGGAGTGGATGGATTCGTGGTCCCCCAGGATCCGAAGGTCCTGGCCGGACGTCTGGCCGCGCTGCTTGACGATCCCGAGCTGGCGCGGACGATGGGCTGCCGCGGCCAGGAAAAGGTGGAACGAAGGTTCAGCTGGAAGGCGATCGCGGCCGCCCACGAGGAGATCTACTCGCGGCTGCTCTCGGCGTGACCGAGCGGGTGAACATTCTCGGCGTCGGCGTCAGCGCCATCAACATGGAGCAGGCGCTGGCCACCATCGACGGGTGGGTCACATCGCGCGGGCGCGAGTATGTCTGCGTGTGCCCCGTGCACTCGATCATGGAGTGCAGGCGGTCGGAAGAGGTTCGTCGCACGTTCAACCGGGCCGGCATGGTCACGCCTGATGGCATGCCGCTGGTGTGGGTCGCGCGGGCGCTAGGCCACCACGACGTCGGGCGCGTCTACGGCCCGGACCTGATGCTCGCGGTCTTGAGGCGCGAGCGTCACCGGCATTTCTTCTATGGCGGCGGGCCGGGCGTGGCCGAGCGTCTCGCCGGCGCGGTGATGGCGCGCTACCCGAAGCTCGAGGTCGCCGGCTTCATCGAGCCCCCCTTCGCACCGCTTGATGAGCTCTGCACACCCGCGGTCGCGCAGGCAATCAATGCGGGGAGCGCGGACATCGTGTGGGTTGGCATGAGCTCGCCCAAACAGGACCTCTGGATGACTCGCATGCGGCCGCTTCTCGACGCGCCGGTGCTCATCGCGGTGGGGGCGGCGTTTGACTTCCACACCGGGCGAGTCCGCCAGGCGCCGGCATGGATTCAGCGCTCCGGGCTGGAGTGGCTGTTCAGGTTGGGAACCGAGCCGCGCCGCCTGTGGCGAAGGTACCTGGTCGACAATCCGTGGTTTGTCTGGGAGCTGTTTCTGCAGTCGACCAGGCTCAAGCGCTTCGACCTGTGAGGGTCGCGGGGGGATCATGATCCCCCCGCGGAACCCCCCAACGCTGGCGACGAGAACGCTAGGTGCAGTAGCAGCTGCATGCTGACGCCCGGAATGAATCCGGGCTTCCGCTCCACCGTGGGACATAAGCCGGGGCTCAGAGGCCCGAGTCGTATCCTTAGCTGCCGAAGTGCCAAACGTCGAGCCAACGTCTGCGTTCTGGAAGGGCAAGCGCGTCACTGTGACAGGAGGCCGGGGCTTTCTCGGACGGCACGTGGTCGACCTCCTCGAGCCTCATGCAGCCGAGGTCTTCACGTTCTCCAGCTCGGAGTACGACCTGACCAGGCAATCCAATGTGGCGCGCATGTATGCGGACCAGCGTCCCGACATCGTCATCCATCTGGCGGCGCGCGTCGGCGGGATCGGCGCCAACCGCGCCAACCCCGGATCGTTCTTCTACGAGAACGCGATCATGGGCATCGAAGTGATGGAGCAGGCGCGCCATCACAACGTCTCCAAGCTGGTGCAGGTCGGGACGGTCTGCGCCTACCCGAAGTTCGCCCCGATCCCGTTCTCGGAGGACGACCTCTGGCAGGGGTATCCGGAAGAGACGAACGCGCCATACGGCCTGGCGAAGAAGATGCTGCTGGTGCAGGCGCAGGCGTATCGCCAGCAGTACGGGTTCAATGCCATCTACCTGCTGCCGGTGAATCTTTACGGCCCGGGCGACAACATCGACCTCGAGAGCTCGCACGTGATCCCGGCGCTGATCCGAAAGTGCCTGGAGGCTCGCGAGGCGAAGGCAGAGTCGGTCGAGGTGTGGGGGACAGGCACGCCGACGCGAGAGTTTCTCTATGTGGAGGACGCGGCGCGGGCCATCGTTCTCGCCGCGGAGCGTTACGACAAGCCCGACCCGGTGAACATCGGCAGCTCGCAGGAGATCTCGATCAAGGATCTGGTGGAGCTGATCGTCGAGCTCACCGGCTTCAAGGGCTCGGTCGCGTGGAACAGGTCCAAGCCGGACGGGCAGCCGCGCCGCAAGCTGAACGTGGAGCGCGCGCAGCAGGAGTTCGGGTTCAGGTCT
>VBIA01000042.1 GCA_005879985.1 Chloroflexota bacterium
AAGAGGTCGGACACGACGCCAATGACGCGAGATGCATCGAGCACGTGCACGGTCGAGCCGCTGTACGCGGGTGCGATGCGCACCGCGGTGTGCTGCTTGGAGGTTGTCGCACCACCGATCAGCAGTGGGATCTCAATCCCGCGTCGCGTCATCTCCTTGGCCACGTCGACCATCTCGTCGAGCGAGGGTGTGATGAGGCCCGACAGTCCCACCGCGTCGGCACCGAGCTCGACCGCGGTGTCCAGGATGCGGTCTGCAGGCACCATCACGCCGAGGTCGTGTACCTCGTAGTTGTTGCATCCGAGCACGACGCCGACTATGTTCTTGCCGATGTCGTGAACGTCGCCTTTGACGGTCGCGAGCACCAGCTTGCCCCGCGCGTGCCGCACCCCGGAGGCTTCCTTCTCGGCGAGCATGAACGGCTCGAGGTATGCGACCGCGCGCTTCATCGCCCGCGCGCTCTTGACCACCTGCGGAAGGAACATCTTGCCCGCGCCGAATAGATCGCCCACCACGCGCATGCCGTCCATCAGCGGACCTTCGATGACCTGCAGCGGCTTGCCGTACTTCTGCCTCGCCTCCTCGGCGTCGGCCTCGATGTACGCCACCTCGCCGTGCAGCACGGCGAACGCAAGACGCTCCTCGATTGTCCCTTCGCGCCAGCTGAGGTCGACCTCGCGCTTCGCGCCGGCGCCTGAGACGCTCTTGGCGAACTCGACCAGGCGTTCCGTGGCGTCGGGTCGCCGGTCGAAGATGACGTCCTCGACCAGCACCAGCAGGTCCTTCGGGATGTCCTCGTACACCGCTAGCTGGCCGGCGTTGACGATTGCCATGTCCAGGCCGGCGCGGATCGCGTGATAGAGGAACGCCGAGTGCATCGCCTCGCGCACGCGGTTGTTGCCCCGGAATGAGAACGAAAGGTTCGACACGCCGCCGGAGATGCGCACGCCCGGGCAGCGCCGCTTGATCTCTCGCGTTGCCTCGATGAAGGCCTTTGCGTACCCGTTGTGCTCCTCGATGCCTGTCGCGATGGCGAGGATGTTGGGGTCGAAGATGATGTCCTCCGGCCGGTAGCCCGCCTTTTCGGTCAGCAGGTGATACGCGCGCCCGCAGATGCCGACCTTGCGCTCGAGGGAGTCGGCCTGGCCCTTCTCGTCGAAGGCCATCACGACGGCCGTGGCGCCGAGCTCGCGCACCCTGAGCGCCTTCTCGAGGAATGCCTCCTCGCCTTCCTTGAGGCTGATCGAGTTGCAGACGCCCTTGCCCTGCACGCACTTGAGACCGGCTTCGAGCACTGTCCACTTCGAGCTGTCGACCATGATCGGGATGCGAGCGATCTCGGGCTCGGTCGCGATGAGGTTGAGGAACTTGACCATCGCGGCCTCCGAGTCGAGGAGGTCGGCGTCCATGTTCACGTCCAGCAGGTTGGCGCCGCCGCGCACCTGGTCAAGCGCGACTTGCACGGCGCCGCTGAAGTCGCCCGACTCGATGAGGCGCTTGAATCGCTGCGAGCCGGTGATATTGGTGCGCTCGCCGATGGTCACGAATCCGCTTTCGGGCGTGATCTCGAACGGCTCCAGCCCGCTGAAGCGAGTGTGCGGA
Source organism: Chloroflexota bacterium (assembly GCA_005879985.1). Classification (GTDB taxonomy): domain Bacteria; phylum Chloroflexota; class Dormibacteria; order Dormibacterales; family Dormibacteraceae; genus CF-118. The sequence goes on from VBIA01000042.1 coordinate 1,603, forward strand.
GCAGGCGCCGGCAGCTCGCGCGGGGCCAGGTCCGCCATGACCGCTTTGATATGCCTGATGTGCTCAGGCGTGGTGCCGCAGCAGCCGCCGGCGGCGTTGAGGAATCCGCTCTCGGCGAACTCGCCCAGCAGCCTGCTCGTCATGTTCGGCTTCTCGTCGTAACCCCCCATCGCATTGGGCAGCCCGGCGTTCGGATAGCAGAAGACGTAGACAGGCGCGACGCGCGACATGTCAGCGATGTAAGGCCTCATCTCGGTCGCGCCGAGCGAGCAGTTGACGCCCGCGGCGAAAGGCTGGGCGTGCTCGACCGAGGTCCAGAACGCCTCGACGGTCTGGCCGGAAAGGTTGCGTCCGGCGCGGTCGACGATGGTGACCGAGATGAAGATCGGCAGCTCGGGCGCGGTCTCCCTGGCCGCGGCGATGGCCGCCTTGCCGTTGAGCGTGTCGAAGATCGTCTCGATCAGAAGCAAATCCGCGCCGCCGTCGCGCAGGCCGCGGACGGCTTCGGCGTATCCGTCACGCAGCTGGTCGAAGGTGATCTCGCGGAACGATGGATCGTCGACCTTGGGCGACAGCGAGAGCGTGACGTTGGTGGGCCCCAGCGAACCGGCGACAAACCGGTTGTCGAACTTGTCCGCCTCCGCGCGCGCAATCTCCGCGCCGCGGCGGTTCATCTCGTACACGAAGCTCTCGAGGCCGTAGTCGGCCTGCGAGATCGGCGTTGCGGTGAAGGTGTTGGTGGTGATGAGGTCGGCGCCCGCCTCGAGATAGTCGCGATGGACCTGCGCGACGATGTCGGGCCGCGTGAGGCACAGCACGTCGACGTCGTTGCGCAGCGGCCGCGGATGATTCTTGAAGCGCTCACCGCGGAAGTCCTCTTCGGTCAGGCCCTTGCGCTGGATGAGCACGCCAACGGACCCGTCGAAAATGACGATGCGCTGCCGGAACAGCTCGTCCAGCCGGTCTCGAACCGAATTCGTGGCGGGCAATGGACCCCTAAGAGTACCGAGGCTTACTGGCGCTTCTGCAGATCCCCAAGGAGATGAACGCCGAAACCTGCCGGCAGCACGCGGTCGCTCAGCATCGCCGCCTTGAACAGAAGCGCGTTGAAAGCGACGTAGGTCGGATCTGCCATCACCTTCAGCTCGGCCACGTCGAAGCCCGTTGCAGCGGCCATCTCCCTGATGCGCGAGCTCGTGTTCGCGCGGTAGCGCACGGCGAAAGTGTCAGCGCCGTCGCGTCCGTAGACATTCGAAACGAGCTGCTTCTGCAGCCACGGCGCAAGCTGGCCGACGCGGTTGCCCAAGACCAGCGGATTCAGCGCGTTCGGCGTGAGGAAGATAAAGTGCCCGCCTGGCTTGAGCACCCGTGCGATCTCGGCGAACACGTTCTCCGGGTTCTCGAGATGCTCCAGCACCCACACGCTCACGACCATGTGGAAGGACCCGTCCGCGAAGGGCAGGTGCTCGCCGCCGCCCTGCATCACGGGCATTCCCTGTCCGCGGGCGACGAGAGACCCGAGGTCGGGGTCGACGCCGACGGCCACGCGCGCCTCACGCCAGAAGCGCTCGATGCCTCCGGTGCGGCCGCAGCCAAGATCGAGCACGGCGCTCTCAGGCGTGAGGTGCTTCCGCACCACGAGGTCGAACTGGTCGCCGCTTGACATCCAGCCCGGACGGGCGGCGCGGTATTGATCTCGGAAAGTGGTCTGAGCGGCGTACGGAAGCAGGGGACTTCGGGCCATCGCGGTGGCGGGATTATGCACCGGCACCCCGCGAGCGAGTGCATTTGGATTAATAGACCGACTGTCGGTCTGCTATTATCCTGGCCGTGGCCCGGACCCTTGATCTCGAGAAGCACACTGTCCGTAAGGAGGCCTTCATGGAGGCCGCCCAGCGCCTGCTGCAGACCAAGGGCTACGAGGCGATGAGCATCCAGGACCTGCTCCAGGAGCTCGGCGCCTCGCGGGGCGCCTTCTACCACTACTTCGATTCGAAGCAGGCCTTGCTTGAGGCGGTGGTCGATCGGATCACTGACGCCGCGCTGGCAAACGCCGCGCCCGTGATCGGCGACGCCGGCCTGCCGGCGGCCGACAAGCTGACACGAGTCTTCTCCGACATCGGGCGCTGGAAGACGGAGCAGCGGGCGCTGGTCCTTTCGCTCATGCAAGTCTGGATGTCAGACGAGAACGCGATCTTTCGCGAGAAGATCCGCCAGCGGCTCATGACCCGTCTGGTCCCGCTGCTCACGCGAATCATTCAGCAGGGAGTGGCCGAAGGCACCTTCACGTCGCGCTCGGCGCAGGACACCGCCATCGTCCTGGTGATGCTGATCGAAGGTTTCCAGAACCGCGCGCTCGAGCTCTTCATCGCCAGGCAGGCGAACAAGGTCACGTACCAGGACGCCGAGCGCTATTTTGCCAGCTACCTCGACGCGTTCGAACGCATCCTGGGCGCTGCGCCCGGCTCCATCCGGTTGATCGACGAATCCATCCTTCGCGAGTGGTTCGGGTAGTGGGTACCAAGGAGGCCACATGACAGCCATCATCGAAGTCGAAAAGCTCACCAAGAGCTACGGCCGCCGGCGCGGCATCGCCGACGTGTCGTTCCAGGTCGGCGAGGGCGAGGTGTTCGGATTCCTCGGCCCGAACGGCGCCGGCAAGACCACGACCATCCGCGTCCTGATGGCGCTCATCCGCGCCGATTCGGGCTCCGCGAAGATCACCGGTCTCGATTGCTGGGACAGGTCGGTCGACATCAAGCGTTCTGTCGGCTCTGTGCCGGGCGAGCCGTCGCTCGATGGCAACCTCACCGGCGGGCAGATCCTCGAGTACTTCGCGAATCTCCGCGGCGGCGTCGATCAGAAGTACCTGAATCAGCTCGTTGAGCGTCTCGACCTCGACACCGGTCGCAAGTTCCGCCAGTACTCGACCGGCAACAAGCGCAAGGTCGTGCTGATCCAGGCCTTCATGCACAAGCCGCGTGTGCTCATCCTCGACGAGCCGACCAGTGGTCTCGACCCGCTCAACCAGCAGGAGTTCGACGGCATGGTCCGCGAGGCGCGCGAAGAAGGACGCACCGTATTCCTCTCCTCGCACGTCCTCAGCGAGGTGGAGAAGACCTGCACGCGCGTCGGGATAATCCGCGAGGGAAGGCTCGTGAAGATCGGCGGGGTGCACGACCTGAAGGACATCAAGCGCTACGAGATCACGATCTTGTTCGCGCAGCCCGTGCCGGTGGAGGCGTTCGCGCAGCTCGAGGGCGTGACCGATGTCGAGACACTGAACGACGGGCGCGCGGTGCGGCTGGCCATGCAGGGTTCGGCGGACGCGGTAATCAAGGCCGCGGCCCACTACCCCGTCATCTCGCTGACCAGCTACGAGCCGAGCCTCGAGGACGTGTTCCTCCGCTACTACGAGAGCGACGGCCGGCCGGCCAAGGAGGTCGCCGCCAATGTGGTTTAGGAACGTCTTTCTGAAGACGCTTCGCGACTACCGCATCGCGATCATCGGCTGGGGCGTCGGCATGGGCCTCGTCATCGTTTCGCCCATGGCCAGCGTCGCCGCGCTCATCAGCACGCCCGCGCAGCACGCGGCGCTCGCGAGCATTGCCGCGCAGTTTGCGTGGAACGCCGATCCAGTCAAGGCAGACACAGTTGGCGGCTACGCCACCTTCAAGATCGGCGTCTTTGCGTTCATCGCATGCATATGGCCGCTGCTGGCCGCGAGCCGGATGCTGCGTGGCGAAGAGGATCGGGGCTCGCTGGACGTTCTGCTTTCGGCGCCTCGCACGCGGCTGAGCATCGCGCTCCAGAAGGTCGCGGCGATGTGGAGCGCGCTGCTCGTGATCGGTCTGATCTCAGGCGTGATCGCCTACCTCGGCGGACGGGCGTTCAAGGGTGACTTCACGCTTGCCGACGGCCTGATGTGGGGGCTCGACTTGGCCCTCATCTGCATGATCTTCGGCGGCGTCGCGCTGCTGATCTCGCAGTTCACCCACGAGCGCGGGCCCGCCGCGGGGGCAACCGGAGCCCTGCTCGTCGTGTTCATCGTCGTCGACATGGTGCATCGGGTCATTCCCGGCACTGATTGGTTTTCGCGTCTGTCGCCGATTTACTACTACAACCTCAGCAAGCCCCTGATCACCAGCTATGGCACCAGCGCCGGCGGGATGCTCGCGATGCTCGCGATGGCGATGGTCCTCACCGGTGCCGCGCTCTGGCTGTTTGTGCGCAGGGACGTTGGTGACGCCGTGAAGGTCCCCTGGCTGGATCGCATGGCACATCCCGCCGCACCGAGCAGGTCGCTGCCGGTCAGCGATTGGTCGCTGCGATCGGTCTACATGCGCAGCTTGGGCATGATCGCCGTGCCGACCTTCTGGTGGACGCTCGGTTTCGCTGCCTTTGCGGCATGGATGATCGTTGCGGTCCGCCAGCTCGCGGACAAGATGAACGCACTGCTGGCGGGCGCCCAGGGCTCGCCGGCAATCGCCGTCCTGAAGAACATCGGCGGTGGCAGCTCCACCGAGCTGAACGGGCTTCTCCTCGGGGCCATGTTCGAGCTCATGCCGGTGCTCCTCATGGCGTTCGCGGTAACGCAGGTCAACCGCTGGTCGGCGGATGAGGACGAGGGCCGGCTGGAGATTGTGCTTTCGACCCCGCAGTCGCGGGCTGCCGTGCTCCTCGGCCGCTTCGCAGCGCTCGCCACGGCTACTGTGATCGTCGGGGTCGTGACGCTGGCGACGGCGGCTGTCGCCGCGGCCATCGGAGGGGTGGCCCTGGATGGCGGCAACCTTGCCGCGGCCACGCTGGGCATGATTCCGCTCGGCCTGCTGATCGCCGCCATCGGCTACCTCGCCGCGGGCTGGCTGCGCACGGCGGCCGACACGGGCCTGCTGAGCTTCCTGCTGGCGGCCTGGTTCTTCATCAGCTTCATCGGGCCCGACCTCAAATGGCCGGATGCCACGCTGCGGCTCTCGCCCTTCTACTACTACGGGACGCCTCTACTGCACGGCATGGAGCTGGCGAACCTTGCGGTAGTGCTCGGCGTCGGCGCCGTCGCCCTGACGCTCGGCTCGTTGCGATTCGCGCGCAAGGACATCGGGGTGTAGCGAGCGTCAGCCCGGTGGTCGGGGCCTCCACGAGACTCCGTCCCACCAGTTCGCGCCGTCGGGTGACAGCGGCACGCCGGGCGGCATCCGGGCGGCAGTGTCCTGCCAGGACATGCCGTCCCACCAGTAACGCCGGTCGGGCGAGAGGCTCACCGGCGCGAATGCCGGCCGGGGCATCGGTCGCCGCCTTCGCAACACGACCATGATCACGATCGCGGCCACGATGATCGTGAGCACCCCGGCTCCGATAGCGATCCATACCAGGCCTGACACGATGCCCTGGCCGACCGCGTTGTACTCGGCTTTCGGAATGGGGATCACCGCCACCTGCCGCTGCGCCTGGTCCATCAACGTGGCGTGGTCAGGCTGCGACTTGGATGCCTCGTACGCTGCGGTCCCCAACCCGGAGACGTCCTTGAACGAGCTGTGGCTCTTGTTGTCGCGTGCCGCGGTCCGTGACTCGCTCAGCCTGACCGATGCCCAGAAGACCGAGGAGAAGCGCTCGAGCCGATCGATCAGGCCTTCGGACGGCTCATGCGACCAGGATTTGTCATAGGCGTCGACGAAGCCCGAAACGGTGCTGGCCTTGCTGCCATAGAGCTCGTCCTTGGTCTTGGGGCCGGTGCCCTGGGCGAAGACCTGCCACGAGCCGTCGGGCGGCGCGGGGATCAGGTCGGCCGTGAGGTCGCCAGCGCTGACGGGCGCGATCTGCGCCGCAAGCAACAGGCATGCCACACCAATTCCGCCGGCGCGAGACCACATGCGCCCCAGCATATGTTGGGGCGCGCCGAACTGAGCCTTAGCTCGCCTTCTGGATCGGGGCGTCGATCGGTGATGCCTCGAACGCGCCTTCCTGGAGAAGGATGCGGCGCGCGCTTTCCGCCCGATCGGCCTCGGACATGACGGTGACCAGCGTGCGCCCGGCTTCGACCTCTTCCTCGTAGTACAGCGCGTCCTGCCTCGAAACCGACTGGCTGATCAGCATGCCCGCCAGCGCGCCCGCCGCGGCGGCGGTGAGACCGAACATGAACGGCACGAACCACCCGCCAGGCAGCCAGGCTTGCGTGCCGGGCAGCAATCCAGCCGCGGCCGTGCCGAGCACCACGCCCAGGACTCCGCAGACGACGGTGCCCGCCGCCACGCCCACGACGGCCATCTTGCCGAACGCCTGTACATGCGTCTTTCCAGGCTCGACGATGCCCAGGCGTGCCGAGTCGAAGTGGGCCGACTTCAACGCGCGCACCGCGGCCTCGGCGTCGCGTTTTTCCTTGAACAGCGCGAGGACTGTTGTGTTCGCCATCTCAAGCTAGAAACGCGTGACGCGATGGCCGTACCGCCCCCGCGGGCCAGTGCGACACAACCGGGTGAAGACCCTTGAAGGTCCCGGCGGCTAGAGGCCGGCCTCGATTCGGGCCTTGCGGCCCATCTTCTTCGCCCTTTGTATGCCCTTGCGCAGTTCCTTGCGCCGCTTCTCGCCAGACTCGGGGTCGAGCAGGTAAGCGGCTGCGGCGCCGAGGCCGACTGCCGTGAGCAGGCGAAAGATGCGGAGTCTCATCACCCAAGAGAACAGCAGCCGAGAGCGCAGTACCCGCGGGCATCTGTTCAATCAAGCGTTTAATTGGACGCGATGGCCGAGGCGGCGGCGCAGAAGGATCGCCGCGGCGCGCTCGTGCGAGCCGCGTACAACCAGATCGCCGAGCGCGGCTTCGAAGGGCTGCGCACCCGCGAGGTCGCGGGCGAGGCGGGCGTGAACATCGCCACGCTGCACTACTACTTCCCGACCAAGGAGAAGCTGATCGAGGGCGTGGTCGAGCACGCGATGGACCGCTTCCGCACGACCCTCGCCCCTCATGGTTCGCCCTCGGATCAGTTGCGCAACCACCTGCGGTCGGTCAAGCGCCTGGTCCAGGAGGAGCCGCACCTGGGCGTCGTCATGGGCGAGCTCGCGCTCCGGTCGGCGCGAGACGCTGGCATCGCGCGGATCATGCGCGAGACCAACGAAGGCTGGCACCGAACCGTGCGAGGCCTGCTGCGCCGGGCGGTCAAAGAGGGCAACCTCAGGCCCGAGCTGGACAGCGATGAGGTGGCCGCGATGGTGGTGGCAACCCTGAGGAACCTGACCCTGCCTGTGGCGTCGAGCGGCGCGCGGGGTGACCAGGCGCTGCGCCAGCTGGAGCGCTGGCTGGGCGTGGAGGCATCGGCGCGGGGGTCTGCCCGCAAGCATTCAAGCAACTGATTGACCAGCCTGCTATCGTGAAGTCAATCAAATGATTGACTCTCGAGGTGACAATGTGGAGACGCAGTCCCGACTTCAGGTTCCGTCGTTCGTTCCCGTGTTCAGCCCGCTGGCTCTGCGCCTGATCCGGATGGGCGTACCGCTCGGTCCTAACGCTCTGCTGACCGTGCGGGGGCGCAACTCGGGGCTCATGCGCACAAATCCGGTGGCGGTGCTGGCCCGCGGCGGCCGGCGCTGGGTGATCGGCACCTTCGGCGAAGTCAACTGGGTGCGCAACCTGCGTGCCGCCGGCGAGGCCGTGCTCACCACCGGCCGCCGGCGGGAGAGCATGCACGCCGTCGAGCTGACGCAGGCTGAGGCCGCCGACTTCTTCGCGAACGTGGTCCTGCCGTACGTCGGGAATTCCGCCATCAAGCGGTGGCTGCTCGGCCTGCTTGGCGCGAGCGACATCCTGAGGGATCCCGCCGGCGCGGCGACGAGCCGCCCGGTATTCGAGCTTCTATAGCTCCTTAGACGTCGCCGCGGACGAGCCGGCGAACCGGCCCGCCCGCGCCGCGATCTGGTTGTTCAGGAGGACGCCGCCAGCTGCTTCGCCTGGTCGATCAATCCCTGAGCCTGGTTGATCCAGTCCTTTGCCTGCTGCTCGTTCAGCGGCGCGCCGTCGAAGGCAGCCGCATTCAGGGCCGTCCTGATCTGGGCGGCCAGTGCGTCGCGCTCACCGGCCAGGCTGCCGATCTGGTTCTCAACGTTGGTGTAGTTCGAGTCGTCCGCCGCCGAGCCGCTCTTGATCGCGTTGGAGGAGGCGGTCAACGTACTCAGGCCGAACTCGCCAAAAGGCGCGTTGACCTGCTCGTAGACGTCGCCGAGCCGGCGCAGCGTTTCGCGGTGAGCGATCAGCGACTGTGGCGTCGCCTGCGTCGTGAGCGCCTCGATCAGGACGCGGCCGTCCAGCACGTAGTCGTCGTGCAGTCCGAGCGCCGCCAGCATGGTCGGCCGCACGTTCGTGTGGTCGGTCCACGTCGTCGAGTCGATCCCGCCCTTCTGGATGCCAGGGCCGACGAGGCCCATCCACGTGTTGGCGATGACCGGCTGCATGTCCCCGTGGCTCCACGCGAAGTGATAGTCGATGCACGGGTTGCTGCCGCACGACGGGCCAGTATTGGCCGCCGTCAGGAAGTAGTTCGGATCCGCAAACCCGGTGAAGCTCGGAGTTCGGGCTGGATCCGTGGTCACAAAGTGGAGAGCTTTCTCCGCAATCGGGTCGGCCATCTGCACGAACACGGGCCCCGGATCGGTGCTCACGTACGGATCGATCGAGTTGAGGCCGAACAGGTCACGCTCCAGCTTCCTTAGCGTCGGGTCGGTGCGGTCGGGCTGGCCGTTTACGTAGAAGGTCGGCGCCGAGTCGCTGTGGACCGAGAATGTCGGCGACCCTGCGGGCACCTTCAGCCGCAGGTTCAGGTTGACCTCCCCGACCTGGTTCGACGGGCACGCGGGCGCCGTCGTCCACGAGCAGTTCGCATGCCTGTAGCCGAGCGTGCCGTCCGTCTGTGGGATCCCGATCCCGCCCGCGAACTGGTCGCCCTCGTCGACGGTGACCATGAAGAGCGTGTTGCTCTGGTCAATGCCATCCGCCTTCAGGCGGTTGAAGAAGGCAGCGAACGCGTCGTCATACGCCTTCAGCTGCCCGACGTAGTCAGCTTCGCCAGGTCCGGAGGCTCGCGGGAAGTTCGGATTGAACGGTGCCGGGAACGCCGACGTGTGATTGTCGTGGGCGTCAGAGATGTAACCCCAGGTGATCGGGATGCCCGACTCCTGCATCTGCGCCAGGTAACCGAGCGTGTTCTTCGCGAATGCTCCGTCGAAGCCCGGGAAGCCGCACTGACCGAACGGATCGGTGACAGGCTGGCCTTCCGTGTTGCTCACGCAGGCACTCCCGTTGTTGATCGCCGGGTTGACGTACTTCGCTCCGTAGAGGGCGAGGTAGCCGAGGTAGCTCCCCGGCTCGTCAGGGAGCTGGTCGGCGCGAGAGTTCGCAACGTTCTGCGCGTTCTGCGTGCAGATTCCGCCGCCCTGAGCGCAGTGGACGGCGATCCCGACGTAGTCGGTAAGGGCCTTCGCACGCGCCGCTGTGCCCGAGGGCGCAGCGTTGGAGGCGACCGCAGCGTTCCATTCAGGCGAGCCGGTCCCGAAAGCCTCGGACATGTCGCCGAACGGGCCGGTCCCGGTGTTCTCGAGCTCGATGTTGGCGAGCGAGACTGCCCCGAAGTCACACCCGGTGCGAGTGAACGGAACCCACGGCGCGGGTGTTGTCTTCTGTCCGTCCGTGATCATGTTGGAGAGAGGGTCGTTCACCCCGGTGTTGTCGTCCACCAGGTCGGTCCAGTACTTGAAAGCCGAGCTGAACGCAGGGGTCTTGCTGGGCGGGAAGTAGAAGTAGCTGTTCGAGACGCCGAGGCCGTGCCGGTCGGGGTAGAGGCCGGTCTGGGTCGAAACGATCCCGCCCGCGGTGTGCGAGATCAGGATCGTGTGGTCGTTCGTGAACAGCGTCCCGTTGCTCGTCAGGAAGTTGAGCAGGTGCGGCATTTGCTGCAGATCCGACGCGACGTCGGGCCGGTCACGCATGTAGTGGGTGTTGTCGAACTGAAGGTAGATGACGTGCTTGATGGCGCCGGCCTGGTTGCCCAGCTGGCACCCCCCAGTTGTTGCACTCGCCGTCGTCGGCGGCCCGGCCGCCACCGCGGCCGCGACGACGCTGGCGATCGCGACAAGATTGGTCAGCTTGCGACAGAGACTCGCCTTCACCACACGACCCCCGTTTCAAACTGGGACCGGCACACGCAGCCTGCACTCGATTTTCGACCCGCGGCGGTCTCATTGCAAGGGGAGTCTTCCACGGCCGCGTTAACCGATCGCGATCAGCCCCGTTTGTCGCGTTGAAGCCAAAATAACGGCATGGCAAAGGTGACGCTGGAGGCTCCGACTCTCGCTGATGTCGTGGCGGCGCGTGATCGAATTCGCGCCTATCTCCCGGCGACGCCGCTGCGTAACTACCCGTCGCTCGACCGGCTGACCGGGGCCGAGGTATGGGTCAAGCACGACAACCTGCTGCCGACGGGCGCGTTCAAGGTTCGCGGCGGCGTGAACCTGATCTCCCAGATGGACGCGGCGACCCGGGCGCGCGGCGTGATCGCCGCCTCGACCGGCAACCATGGCCAGTCGGTCGCCTTCGCCTCGCAGCTCTTCGGCGTTCGCGCCACGGTGGTCGCGCCCGAGGGCGCGAATCCGGTGAAGGTCGAGGCCATGCGCGATTTCGGCGCCGAGGTGCTGCTCCAGGGCCGCGACTATGACGAGGCGCGCGAGCACTGCGAGCGGCTCGCGGAGCAGCACGGCTATCGATACATCCACTCGGGCGACGAACCGCACCTGATCGCCGGCGTCGGTACGCACACGCTCGAGATCCTCGAGGAGCGTCCCGACATCGACGCCGTGATCGTGCCCATCGGGGGCGGCAGCGGCGCGGCGGGCACATCCATCGTGGCCAAGGCAACGCGGCCTGGCATCGAGGTCATCGCGGTGCAGTCGGCCCAGGCGCCGACCGCTCACGACTCGTGGCGCGACCGAAAGCTCGTCGAGCGGCCGAACACAACTGTCGCGGAGGGCCTTTCGACGCGGACCGCGTTCGAGCTGCCTCAGCGCATCCTGCGCGAGCTGCTCGACGACTTCGTGCTCATCAGCGACGAGTCGATCCTGGACGCTGTCGCGATCATGGTCGAGAAGACGCGCACCCTCGTCGAGCCGGCCGGGGCCGCTCCACTCGCGGCGTTGCTGTCGCCTGCCTTGGGCGACCGCCTGCGCGGCAAGCGCGTGGCGCTCATCTGCTCCGGCGCGAACATCAGCCCCGTGCAGCTGCGCGCGGTCATGGCCAGAGGAAAACAGCCGGCCTAGCTCTCGGTTCCGTACTGAGCGGCCTCGGCACGTTTTGTGGATGTGAGGCGCGGTGCGGCGGTGGCTTCCATCGGAACGAGCCTGGCCACGATGCTGGCCGCGGCCGTATCGGTCGTGCTGCTCGGCGCCTGCGGCAGCTGCGATTCCACGGTCCAGCAGACGGCCATGCCAGTACTCGCGTCGGGATCGTTTGACGGGGCGGCAGTCGATCAGCGCTCTCACCTTGTCTATCTGGCGGACCGCGCTCACAAGGGCGTTGACGTCGTGGATATCGGTGCGACAAGCCCCAGGTTCGTCGAGACGATCCCCCTGGATGGCCCGCCGAGCGGTCTCGCCCTCGCGAGCGATCGACAGCGGCTGTACGCCGCCGTGGCCGGTGGAACGATCGCGGTGATCGATACCGCCGCCCCCTCGAACACGCCCATGACCGTTGTCGCTCGCATCCATGCCGACCCGAACGGCGTGGACCTCCTCGACTACAGCGCAGCCAACGGCCGCCTGTATGCGGGCAACGGCTCCGGCGGCCAGATAGTGGTAATCGACGCTGCTTCCGACAAGGTGCTCGACAGCATCCCGGTCAGTGTCCCCGTCAAACAGCCGCGATTCGATCCCGCGGACGGGATGCTCTACATCACCGCCGGCGGCAACGATCCTTTGCTCCGCGTCGATCCATCAAGCAGGGTGGTGACGCGCAGCTTCGCGCTGGCCGGCTGCCACGCGTCGGGTCTTGCGATCAACCCGTCCCGCCAGCTGGCGATGGTGGCGTGTGGCGGGAGCATGGCTCTTTTCGACCTCAAGTCCGGCGCGAACAACGTGTCGCGCGCCGTCGCTGGTGGCGACCTGGTCACCTACGACCCGGGCATGGACCGGTTCGTGGTCGCGTCGCCGCACGGCCTTCATGACAGCGCGATCGCCGTGTTTTATGGGGATGGCTCCTTCCTCGGTTCAGTCGCCGTGCCGCCCATCGCGCACGACGCGGTGATCGCCGACAACGATGGGCGTGTCTACGCGCCAGGTGCCGCAGGCCTGATGAGCTTCTCGCCCGAGGTGTGCGCTCCGCTGCCGAGCTGGGTGACATTCCTGCTGGGACTGGCGGTGTTCGCGGTGCCGCTGGCGGCGTTCGCGCTGTACCTGGTGATGTATGCGCGCAGAGAGGATCGCCGGCGCGAGAGGCATGAGGTGCCGGTCCCCGCCTGGCGCCGGAAGCAGGCTTACATCAATGAGGAACGGGAGCGGATGCGTGCGCTCGAGGACGCGATCCTGGACACGCGCATGGATCCGCCGGCTTAGTCGGCCTTCGTCTCGGGCCGGTAGGGCGCCTTCGCCTCGAGGCTGCCGACGTAGATGGCCAGCTTCTTGTGTCCGAGCATCTGGCGGATCGATTGGATCTCGCCGATGTGGAACCAGTAGTGGTACGTCATGCGCCTGATGACGTCGCCCTGCGTCTGGCCGACCGATTTGCCGTTGATGGGCAGGTCCTTCAACAGGTCCTTGGTGCTGAGCGAGTCGAGGAAGGGCTCTGACGTCTTTGTGATCTTCCGCCAGAGCCGCAGCATCTTTGCGATCGATGGCGTGCTCATGGGCGCCCCGGAGAAAAACTCCTCCTGCAGCTCGGGGGCGAGCAAGATGCCCTGAGGTCGATACAGCAGGGTGCGCTGCTCATGCCACGCGAGGTGGCCGACGATCCAGCCGATGGAATTCATCTGGCCGAAGTGTTTGGCGCCTTCCTTCTCGGTCAGGCTTGTCAGCCCGCGGCGCCACTCGCCGCGCGTGAAGCGGAGCTGCTCGACTACCGGATGCGCCATCTACGCTGCCAGCCTAGTCACGCCGATGCTTGTTGACAATGTTGGTGAAGAGAATGGTGACCGTCGACGATGTCCGGCGACTGGCGATGACCCTGCCGCGCACCACGGAGGGGTTCGTCGGTGGGCGCGTGAAGTTCTACATCGGCCGCATCGTCTACGTCTCGTTCTCGCGCGACGGGACGGTGATGGGGTTCGGCTTTCCGAAGGACCAGCGCGATTGGCTGGTGGGAGGCTCACCCGACAAGTTCATGCTGCCCAAAGGCGGCGACCTCCGCTACCACTGGGTGCTCGCGCGGATGGATAAGCTCGACCATAAGGAGATGCGCGAGCTGGTCATCGACGCGTGGCGGATGGTCGTGCCGAAGAGCGTCGCCCTGGCTCACAAGGAGGAGTCATGAAAACGATGACCGTGGACCAGCTGGCGCTGGCCGATCTCAACTTCGCGGAGATGTGCCGGGGGATCACCCGCAACGCGGGTGGCCGCGTGCTCGAGGTCGACGGCCTGCTGATGTGGTCGGGCACCCATCCCTCGCCCGCGCTTGTCAACGGCCTGATTCGCACGCGCGACGCGCGCCCGCCGGCAGGCGAGGTCTTCGATCTGGCGGACCGCTGGTTTGGCGAGGTCGGACACGGGTACTCCGTTCATGTACGCGTGGGCAAAGACGACGATCTCGAGGCCGCCGCGACGGAGCGCGGCCTCGAGCGCATGCTCGACTTGCCGGTGATGGTTTTCGAGGGGCCGCTGCCGGACTTCACGGTGCCGGACGGCTACACGATTGCTCCCGTGACGGACGCGGCGGGAGTCCGCGACGTGGTGGAGGCGGTGGCGGTGCCGTTCGAGCTGCCCGAAGAGGTCGCGAGCGTGTTGTCGCGTCCGGAAGCTGTCCTTACTCCGTTCACCGGGGCGGTCGTCGCGCGCGATCGCGATGGGAGGCCCGTGGCCGCGGCCTGGACGATGGTCAGCCATGGCGTCGCCGGCATCGGACTGGTGGGCACGCTCGAGCACGCGCGCGGCCGAGGACTCGGCGCGGCGGTGACCTGGGCGGCCATGCGCGCGGGTTACGAGATGGGCGCGACCAGTGCGGCGTTGCAGGCCTCGCCGATGGGACATCCGGTCTACGTGCGAATGGGTTTTCGCGATGTGGGGAGCTACAGGATCTTCGCCGACATGGCCGGCCACTAGCCTCGCAACAGGCGCGGCGCGGGTTTGGTGGACACGAGGGATTCGAACCCCCTGGCCTTGTGAGTGCGATGCTGCTGCGGCTTGCTACGGATTCACGCTGGGCCGCAAGGTCGATGCAAATCATGCCCCCAGCCGTTATGGCCTGGTCGCCGAGGCCTGTCGTGCCGCTCGACCGGATAATGGGCCGTCGTGCCAGTCGAACAGAACAATTTCGGATTCGCACGCTCATACCAGATCGAGCTCAACCCTGAGTTGCCTTCCGCGGGCGGCTGGCAGATACCCGCTTTTACCTTTGGTGAAAGAGGCGACGAAACGCTGATGATTCGCGTCACTGCTGACCATGGCCAGCAATGGGTTGCTTCGTTCGCGCTCGAAACACGCGGAGTTCTGAACGGCGTTTATGCATGTCCTGGTCCCGAGCAGTTGCTGGTACTTGCCGGCATTAATGGGTTCTTAATCAGGGCGACCAATCCGAGCGCGGCCGAGAGGTTGCCCATACGACCGACTTTGCACGTAACGAGACCGGTTGGAACAGATCTGTTGGTTATCAACTCCTTCACGGACGCAGTCGCGGTTGACAGCAGCGGCATCCGTTGGACAACCGATCGACTCTTCATCGACGACTTCGAGTCAGTCAGTGGATCGCCGGGAAAGATCCTCGTGCGCGGAACGCTTGATCTCGACCCACGCGAACCGAAAGTGTTGGAACTCGACCCGGCGAGCGGCCGTGTGGTCGGCGAAGCTAGCTGAATCCATTGGCCCGTCGGACCGGACTTCGTCGACGGTGCGAATCGCGAGCCCAGAGGACCGAGTATCAGGCCACGTCGCGGATCGGAGCGGACACCCGCTCAGCTGAGTGAGGCCAGCACGAAATAGGTCGGGCTGTCCTCGAGGTCGTGGTCCTCCCTTGCGCCCATCCACACCAGGCTCAGACCGAAACGATCAAGCCTTTCTTCTGTGTCCTCGGGCGCGGGACTCATTCGCATGTCATCGACTACCTGGACGACCACGCTGCCGTCGGGAAGCGTGTAGTCCACCTCCATCTCGCTCGAGCCATCCGGCCGTCGACGCAGGCGCACCCCCTGATGGCGGTCGGAGGAAAGCCAGTGCGGATTCATCAGCTCCATGCCCACCCGACCACGCGGCCGCACATGGCGAACCGCAGCGGCGAGGTTCTCGTCTTCAGCCAGGATGCTGGACGGGCCGATGACGAGGTCGAACTTGCGCTCGAGCGCGAGGTTCGCGATCAGCGATTGGTGAGCGTGGATTCCGGCGTCTCGCTTGCGCAGGTGCTCGAGCATGCCTGGATGAGCGTCCACTCCTACCAACTCGATTCCAGCGCGGTGCAGCGGGACTGCTATGCGCCCGGTCCCGATACCCAGATAGAGCACCGGTGACTTCGCGGATCGGCACCAACCGAGCCACGGAAATAGGTCATTCTCGTCCGGCAGCGCCGCATAGAGAGCGGCGAAACCCGGGTCAGGGTCGACCGGATCGTCGCGGACTCGCATCTGACAGGTATCGCACAACTTCGGCCTATCGCTATCCCGCGATCGCCGGCGGCCGCGGCATTCCAGGCGCCTTCAAGCACGCGAGTGCCGGCAGCGGCGTCATTTGGTGGACCCGAGGGGATTCGAACCCCTGGCCTCGTGAGTGCGATTCACGCGCTCTCCCAACTGAGCTACGGGCCCACGCCAAGAGGAATCGCCAGTATGCCACCACACACGGAACAGCCGGCCTGAGGCGACCGGTTCATATACTCGCCACGATGGCGTTCCTCTTCAAGAGTAAGAAGCTGCCCGAGGGCGTGGATCCCTCGCGCATCCCGCCCGGCCAGACGCTGACCGCGCCCGACCGCTGGCCGCTCCTGCACTTCGGCCCAGTCCCGAACACCGACATCGCGAAGTGGGATCTGAGGGTGTTCGGCGCGGTCGACCACGAGCTGCGGCTCGACTATGGCGAGCTGCGCGCCCTTCCTTCTAAAGATGTGGTCGCCGACATCCACTGCGTGACCGCATGGAGCCGGCTCGGCGACACGTGGACGGGCGTGCCGATCAAGGAGATCCTCGAGCGGGTGAAGCCCAAGCCCGAGGCCAGGTATGTGATGGCCCACTGCGAGTACGGTTACACGACCTCGATTCCGCTCGACGTGCTCGACTCCGAGGAGAACCTGCTCTGCTACGGCTGGAACGGGCAGGACCTGACTCCCGACCACGGATGGCCGCTCCGGCTGTTCGTGCCTTCGAAGTACTTCTGGAAGTCGGCCAAGTGGCTTCGCGGGCTAGAGTTCATGGAACGCAACCGGCTGGGATTCTGGGAGCAGCGCGGGTATCACGACGAAGCCGATCCCTGGAAGGAGACACGCTACTGGTAGCCGCGGTCTGACCGCCGGCTCGCCTCTCGTCACGTTCACCAGCGACTTCGGTTCGGGCTCGCCCCTGGTGGCCGCGATGAAAGCGGTCGTGCTCTCGGGTTGCCCGAACGCTGTGCTGGTCGACGTGAGCCATGAGGTCCCGCGATTTGACGTGTCCGCCGGCGCGTTTATGCTTTTCGCGGGCACTCGCCACTTCGGCGGCGACTCGGTGCACCTCGTCGTGGTGGATCCCGGCGTCGGCGCCACGCGGCGCCGGCTCGCACTGCGTGCGGGCAGCCGCTACTACGTCGGGCCCGACAACGGCCTGTTTGGCATCGTCATCGAGGAGGTCGGGCTGCAGCAGGTCGTGGAGCTCGCGCCACGTCCGAGTGGCGCGCCGACCTTCGAGGGTCGCGATGTTTTTGCGCCTGCGGCGGCGGCGCTCGCATCGGGCGTGCCGCTCGAGTCGCTGGGGCCGGCCACTGACCCGCCCACCATGCTCGACAACTCGGCGCCCCGGATCCTGTGGGTGGACGGTTTCGGCAATCTGGTCACCAATCTGAAACCGCCGATCAGGCCCATGAAGGTTCACAACCACTACGTCACGGCGTCGGCCACAACCTACGCGGAGGCGCGCCCGAGCGAGCCGTTTGTGTATCTCGGGAGCATGGGCTACCTCGAGATCGGTGTGCGCGAGCAGCGAGCCGACCGGATGCTTGGCGCTCGCTCCGGCATGAAGGTGGAGCTGCTCTAACCGCGCCTTAACAGGCTGGGTTGGTTTGCGCGCATGCGCTCCGTAGCGTGTCGCCCGCTGTGGTTCGAGCGGCTTGCCTGCGTAGGGTCCTCTCCTCCCCCAGGCGAGGCCTCCGATGTGGCGGGGTCTTGCTCATCCCCCTATGCCTGGTTGGCTGCTCGGGCCCGGCTCCGCTTGCTCCCACGCCGGCGGTGGCGGCCGCCGGCATCCAGATGTCAGAGCCCGTCCGGCTCTGGCAGGACGCGTCCATCTTTCAGCTCGTGGGCGGCCTGATCGCCCACGCGAAATATCGCGTCTATGTCGAGATGTACGAGCTCGGCCGGCGCGACATCGTGAGCGTGATGGCGGGCGATCGACTTGGTGGCGCTGACGTGCGTGTGGTCACCGATCCGACGATCAACGCGAGCCGTGTCTCGCTCGATGCACTGCAAAGATCTGGCGTAGCCGCGCGCTTCTATCCCGTCGACGACACAGCGCACCAGATCGACCACGTGAAGCTCCTCATCGCCGATGACAAAGCCGTCGTCGGCGGTATGAACTGGGGAGCGCACAGCGATCGCAACCACGACTACGTGCTCGAGACCAGCGACGCCGTCGAGGTCGATCGGTTGCTGCGGATCTTCGAGCAGGACTGGGCGCTGGCGGGCGGCCAGCCGCGACTGGTGCCCGTTGACATGGCATCGCGTGTCGCCCAGACCGCACCAGGTGAGGAGATCCGGCACCTGCTCGCGGCCGCGCTCAGATCCGCGCGTGTTCGCGTCTGGGCCGAGGTCTACACGCTCACCGATCCCGACGTGCTGCTCGCGCTGGCGTCGGCGCACCAGCGCGGCGTCGACGTGAAGGTGCTGCTCGATCCGAGCCAGTCATACAACCGCCACAGCTTCGACGGCCTGCGCTCAGCTGGCGTGCCTGTGCGGTGGTACCCGGTCCCGCCGGGGACGCTGCTGCACGCCAAGATCGGTCTCTTCGACAGCGAGCTGCTGCTTGGGTCGGCCAACTGGACTTACAGTGGGCTCGACGTCAATCACGAGCTGGACGTAGAGACTCAGGACCCGCAGGCGGTGGCCGCCTACGAGTCCCGGTTCAGGCTCGATTGGGAACGATCGCCGGTCTAAGCGCCTACGCCGCTCACACTCGCGATGAAGTCTGTGTTCTGAGTGAAGCTCTTCTGTTCGATCTTGACGAACTGGAAGGACACGTCCTCCCGCACGTTGTCGCCCGCGCTGTACTGCTTGACATCGATGATCAGGGCGTTGGTCAGCGTGACGCGGTAGTAGTTGACGTCCTTGCCCGCCTTGTCGGTTCGGAAGAAATCGATCTGCACCTTTGTCAGATCCTCACCGGTCGCGGCGGCGAAGAGGAACTCGGGCGAGGAGCCGCCCAGCAGATGCGTGATCGTGACCGGCTTGTGGATCACCTTGCCGCTCGCCCCTCCTCCGGTTGTGTTCGAGGTCGGGACTTGCAGCTCGTACTGGTAGGCGAGCAGGTTGATGACGCCCGGCGCCCTGCCGTTGTCATCGCCCTTGAACAGACCGGTCTTGATGCCGTTCACGGTCATCGAAATGTGGACGCCGCCCACTGCGGCGCCTGCGTTGTTGGCATGCCGGTCACCTCCCAGCTGCCATGCGACGAGTGCCAGCAGTGCGGCGGCCACCGCGACGGCGAGCACTCGAGTACACGGAAGAGCGAACGCCGACGTCATGGTTTCCTCTCCTATCGCTATGCCCGTCGCGCGCGGGCTGCGGCTATTCTCGCGGGCCTTCCGCGAACTTCAGCCGCGTTAGCGCTACTGGGTCGGAGGTCCTGACGAGCCCGCCATCGGCGGAGGGCCGGAAGGTCCAGAAGCAGGCGGCGGGCCGCCGGCGGCGGGGCCCTGGTTTAAGCTCACCACCGGCACCGCGCGGTCGCCCTCGTCGGCCTGGAAGAAGGCGAACGCCTTGAAGCCGAGCGCCCCGGCGATAAGCGACGTGGGAAGGGTCTGCAGCGAGATGTTGTAGTCGCGCACGTTGCCGTTGTAGAAGCGGCGCGAGAACTCGATCTTGTCTTCGGTGGCGGTCAGAGTCTCCTGCGAAACCGCGAACAGGCTGCGCAGGCTCTGGCTCAGCATGTTCTCGGCCTGGCCGATCTTGGCCGGGTCGCCCGTGGCGCCGGCCGCCACGGCGGCTGCCCGGGCGTTGGTCACGGCCTCGAGTGTGCCGCGCTCGTGGCCCATGTAGCCCTGCACCGTGTTGACCAGGTTCGGGATGAGGTCGTGCCGGCGCTTCAGCTCGACATCGATCTCAGACCACGCTTCCTGCGTCCGGTTCCGGGCCGTGACCAGCCGGTTGTAGGTGAAGACGAGCCAGACGACGAGGAGGACGACGACCGCGATGACAATCCAGCCACCGATCCCCATCTCGTCCTCCTAGCTCAGGCGTGCGCCCGTCGCTGCCAACGGGTCTTCTTGAGCATCTTCTTGTGCTTGTGCTTGCGCATCTTCTTGCGCCGCTTTTTGATTACCGAACCCAACCCAGCTCCAGCTCCTAGACGTGTTCTTACGGTCGAGGTGACCATTGCCCGAAGGCCTGGCGATCATACCGTAAGCCGCTCCGCGCCCGTTCCGGGCCTAAACTCGACCCGATGTACTTCACTGACGCTCACGAAGAGCTGCGCCTGCACATCCGCAGGTTCCTGGAGAAGGAGGTGAAGCCACACCTCGAGGAGTGGGAGGAAACGACCTTCCCGGACTCGATCTTCAGGCGCTTCGGCGAGCTGGGATTCCTGGGCTTGCGCTATCCGCCCGAGTACGGTGGCCAGGGCGGCGACTACTTCTCAGCGGTGGTGCTGTCCGAGGAGATGGCGAAGGTCGGCAGCGGCGGGCTCGGAATGGCCGTGGCGGTGCAGGCCGAGATGGCGACGCCGCCGGTCTTCAAGTTCGGAACCGAGGAGCAGAAGCGGAAATGGCTGCTGCCCGCCATCCGGGGCGAGCAGATCGCGTCGCTTGCCATCAGCGAGCCCGACGCCGGCTCCGACGTCGCGGGCATCACCACCACGGCGCGACGCGACGGGGATCACTACGTGGTCAACGGCCGCAAGACCTTCATCACCAACGGCGCTCGCTGCAGCTGGGCGCTGGTCGTCACCAAGACCGACCGGGAGCGCGGCCACAAGGGCTACAACCTGCTGGTCATCGAGAAGGGCACGCCGGGATTCGAGGTATCACGCACGCTGAAGAAGCTCGGCATGCATTCGTCCGACACCGCGGAGCTGGCGTTCGACGGCTGCCGCGTGCCCGCCGGCAACCTCATCGGGGAAGAAGGCGAAGGCTTCAAGAACCTCATGTGGGAGCTGCAGGGCGAGCGCATGATCGCCGCCGCGGGTGCCATCGCCGGCGCGCAGCGCGTGTTCGAGTACACCGCGGAGTACGCGCGCAACCGCCAGGCCTTCGGACAGCCGATCTCCCAGTTCCAGGTCATCAAGCACAAGCTCGTCGACATGGGGAC
>VBIA01000092.1 GCA_005879985.1 Chloroflexota bacterium
AGTGCTAGCGGTCACCGCAGTAACTTCACGAAGTCTGAGGCGACGTCCAGAGCCTGGTCCAGCACAGCGAGCAGGCCATGCCCTTGCCCCGGGAAGATCTCGAGCTTGGCGTTGGGCACGACCTTGACCCACTTCTTCAGCAGGTCGATGCGTGCGAACGGATCGCGGTCGCCGCTCATGAAGAGGACGGGGCAGTGGATCTGCTTGAAGTGGTCGGTTCGCAGCTGGTCGGGGAATCCCGGCCGGTGCAGCGGATAGGAAAAGAGGACGAGGCCGGCGAAGTCCGCCTCGACCGCGGCCATGCTGGCCATCCGGCCTCCGTAGGACTGGCCGCCACCGACCACGTCGCGACCTGACTGCGCGACGAAGACCTGGATGGCACGCTCCGCGTTGCTCTTCGGCAGGTCGACGGCTAGCGCGTCGATGCCTCTGCGCTTGAAACCGACCACGTAAGGCTTCATCGACGCGGCGCTACCCGACGCTCCATGACCCAGGACGACCCTGCGCGCAGGCGCAACCAGGTTGGGCCTCACTGATTGCACACGTCCTCCACTGTGGAAAAAGCCGATGAGTAACGCACAGCGATTCCACAAACGCGGTTTTTGATTGTGAAGAACTGCATCGTCACGACCGCTCGCGTCGAGAAATCATCGGCTCACTCAGTGGTCCATGCGACGCGCGCGACCATCGCTGCATGCATGTCGACTGATGTCATGCGGCATCGTGATGTTGTCGCGTTGGTACTTTCGACCGCATGTCTCGCGAAAAAAATCTTAGCTACCCATTGACTAACGCGATGCACACGATGTATCAAGACACTTTGTATGGCGTATCTGCTCGCGATTGCCACCACAGAGGCAATGGACCCGACGCGAGTCAGCGACCCATTTCGCACAGCCGCCAATGTCGCGAGGTCTTTTTCATGAGGTCTTGCGGCGAAACCCATGGGGTTGCCGGGGAGGTAGGTGCAGGACAGGTCATAGATCGCGTCTCACCAAGAGAAGCTGATCGCCAAATGATGGAACCTCGGGTCCGTATCACTGAGAAGGAGGTGCACGAACATGGCTGCTAAGAAGAAGGCCGCGAAGAAGAAGCCTGCTGCCAAGAAGAAGGCCGCGAAGAAGAAGTAACAACTTCTTCCTCGAGCGATTAGTAAGTTCGTAGTAGTCGATTGCGCCGGGGTTCTGTGGAGCCCCGGCGCTCGTGTCTCTGAGAGCGCTAAGCCGCCAGCTTGTAGACGGCCATCTGGATCAGCGTCGAGTCAACCCGCTTGGACTTCTCGTAGCTCAGATGGAACCAGTAGTAGTGGCCGGCTCCGTGCACCCGGGTGATGTTTTCGGTGGTGACCAGGTTGCCGTTCAGCCAGACCCGGACCTGCTGCCCCTGGTAAACAACGACAAGCCGGTTGGTGCCGGCGAGCGGCTGGACTTGCTGCTCGACGAGCTTGGTCCCGTCCTCGAACACGTAGACCTTCTTGTTTTCGGTGTCGAGGTCGGCGTCCACGCAGTGGCCGTCACACGCGAACAGGAATCCCACATCACCCGCCGCAGAAGGCGGCACGAAGTCCGCGACGAGGAGCAGCGGGCCCACGTCCAGCGTGCTGGCCGACCTGATGTAACCCTCCACGTTGTACGCCGGCGCGTCGAAGTGACATCCGTCGGTCCGAACCGCGATGGTCGCTCCACCGCCGTCCGCGCTCTTGTCGAGGTCGTAGCTGCCCTGGTCCATCGAGTTGGGCAACGAGGCGATGGTGCGGCAGTCGAGCTGGAAGGCCGTCGATGCTACCGAGAAACCAGGGCACTGACTGCCCACTGCGCTCTGTGTCAGCTGCGTGCCCGGCTGCAGAACGGTGCAGGGCGTCACGTTGCCCGTCAGGCTGCTGCCGCCGGTGTCGGTGTGCGTCCAGCCCCACACTGACGTGGACGAGGCGATCAGCAGCGTCAGCAGGGCGACGATCCCCGCACTGCCGAGACGCATGCCCGACCCCGGCCTCGGCTGCGCGTCGACGAGCTGGCCCTTCGCCTGCGACAGCCCCCATCCGACCGCCGCGGCCAGCGGCGCGCCGATGACAGTGATGGCAAGGGCGGCGACCGACGTCCACGCCATCGCCGGTCCCCAGCGGTCGCGAGCGCCGAGACCCAGCACCGCCGCAAGACACAGCGATGTCGCGAGCGCGCCGGCGATTCCGACCAGCAGCCAGAAGACGCGATCCGACGTCTGCAGTCCGGTGCCGCCGATTTCGATGACGCCCGCAGTGATGATCGTCGCGACGCCGAACGCGACACCGACCCACAGGACTATCGACACCCACGAAGCCAGACCACCTGTGCGCCGAGCTTGCTGCGGTGTTCCCCACGCCGGCATCGGCGCGTACGCGCCGTACGCGGGCGGCGGCGTGGCGACCGGCGCTTGCGCCACGCCGTACGCGGCGGGCGCGTATGGCGACGGTGTCGGTGGCGGTGGCGTGTACGCGGGTGCAGGCGCCGTGTACACGGGATACGGCGTCGCCGGCGCCGGAGTGTACGCAGCCGGTGTCACCGCTGGAGCCGACGGTGGCACCGGCGTCCTCGGCGCGACATACGTCGGCGTCTCCGGATAGGACGGTGACGTCGTCATCGGAGGCTGCATACCCGATGGCGGCGATGGCTGTGAGGTCATCGGCGGCGGGGTGAGCGGGTACTGCGTCGCGGTCGACGCCACCGCGATGGCGAGCTGCTCGATGAACTCCGTCGCTGTCTCCTGCCTCTGGCGCGGGTCCTTCGCGAGGCATGTGAGGATCGGCTGCACGACCGACTCCGGCAGGCTCGGATTCAATTTCCGCGGCGAAGGCGGAGGCGTCATCTGGTGCGCCGCGATCACGCCGAGCGGTGTTGGCGCGTTGAAGGGCACGCGGCCTGTGATCATCTCGAACGCGATGACACCGAGCGCGTAGATGTCCGCGGGCGGGCCGGCATCATGGCCCGCGCACTGCTCGGGCGCCATGTACGTCGGCGTACCGACCATCGCGCCCGTCTGTGTGAGCCTCTCGCTCTCCGCGGTCTCCGCGATGCGCGCGAGACCGAAGTCGGAGAGGATCGGCACGCCGCGGCGGTCGAGCAGGATGTTGGAGGGCTTCACGTCGCGATGCACGACACCCTCGCTGTGCGCGTAGTCGAGCGCGTCGGCTACCGGTCGTAGCAGGCGAACGCAGTAGTCGAGCTGGATCGGAGCCCCAAGTCGCGCGGCGAGCGTGCCGCCCTCGACGTACTCGCTGACGATGTACGTCACGCCGTCTTGCTCGGCGTGGTCGAAGACGGAAAGGATGTTGGGGTGCTGCAGGCGTGCGACCGCGACCGCCTCGCGGTGGAAGCGAGCCTTGAAGCCGGGCTGCTCGACGAGAAAGTCGGGCAGGACCTTGAGCGCGACCTCGCGCTCGAGCGTCGGCTGGTAGGCGCGATACACGGTCGCCATACCGCCGCGCCCTAGTTCGCCGAGGATCTGGTACGGCCCAAGGCGAGTACCCGGCTCGAGCTTCATGGCCGCGATCATGGGCCACGTTTGCCCGCCTCGCAATAAATTCTTGACTCTCGAACATCTGTTCGATAACCTAGGAGACAGCCTCCATCCCGCCCCCCTGCGTCAAACCCCGGAGGCAAAGCAAGGGAGAGATGCAGGTACAAGCACGTCCACTCGGTGGCAAGACCGAGACACTCGACCACGCGATCGAAGCGATTCGGGTCCGCTTCGGAAGCCAGGCGCTCACGCGGGTGGCGGAGCTACCGCCCCCGCTGCCCTGGCCGA
>VBIA01000093.1 GCA_005879985.1 Chloroflexota bacterium
AGGGTCAACAGCCAGTCGGGGAAGGGCGGCGTCGCGTACATCCTCAAGAACGACTACCACCTCGACCTGCCGCGGCGGCTGCAGATCGAGTTCATGCGAGTGATCCAGGAGATCACCGACGTGACGGGCAAGGAGATAACCCCGCCCGAGATCTGGAGCGCGTTCGATTCGACGTACCTCCGCCCGCAAGGCAGGCTGGAGCTGGTCGAGCATGAGACCAGCGACCATGCCGCTTCCAACGGCGGGGGCAGCACGCGGCTCGAGGCTGTGGTCCGGGTGGCCGGCGACCAGCGCACCATGGTCGGGCGGGGCAACGGGCCCATCGCGGCTTTCGTCGACGCGCTGGCCAACGAGTGCGGCATCGAGGTGCGGGTCGTCGACTACGTCGAGCACGCCGTCGGCGCGGGCGCCGACGCCACGGCGGTCGCCTATGTCGAGGCGACGGGCGCCGGTCGGGCCGCCGTCTGGGGCGTGGGGATGAGCCCCAACATCCTCACGGCCTCCCTCAAGGCCGTAGTCAGCGCTGCCAACCGGCTCGGGCTCCCCGTCACTCGCTCTCCGGGAGAGGACACGGGTGAGGGTTTTGTCGCCCAATCACAAGACGACGCCGGCTCGGGGTTGTAGCATTCAGCCTCCAATGACACAGTCGCGCGCCCTCGTACTTGTAGTCCTGGCCCTTATTGGGCTCCGCAGGGGGGCGCTCGCGACCTAGCCAGTCAAGCCAAAGCGACGCCAAGCCCCTGCAGAGCCGCAGGGGCTTTTTGTTTGTAGCCGCCACCAAACAAAACAAGAGGAGTTGGATCAAATGAGTACCGCAGTCAGACCGCTGGACAAGGCAGCGCTGGACAGGTCCAGCGGCAACTTCGCGCTCATCGACACCCTGCGGAAGTGGGGCGTGACCTTCTTCTCGGGCGTCAACGGTGGCGGGCTCATCCACGTGACCAAGCACCTGGAGCCGTACCTCGGCCTGAGGCACTCTGGCGACCGTGTCCCGCGCATGCAGACGATGGGCGAGTACGTGGCGGGCTTCGTGCCGCTCGGTTACTACCTTGCGTCCGGCCGGATCGCCGGCTGCCTGACCACCACCGGCGCCGCCACCAAGCTTGGGTCGAGCGGCATCACCGACGCCAAGCTGCACAACATCCCGGCGGTCTACGTGATCGCGCTGAACTCCACGCTGTCGATCGGCCGCTCGCCGCTGCAGGACGTGTCCGAGCACGGCATGAACATCGTTCCGCAGCTGCGCGCCGAGCTCGGCGACGGCTGCATCGTGCTGGACGACCTCGACAAGATGGGCGAGCAGCTCGAGCTCGCGCAGTCGATCCTCGCCGAGTCCAAGCCGGTCGCGATCGCGTTCCATCCCGACGTGCTTTCCAAGGATGTCGACCTCGATGTGCCTCGCCGCGAGCGGCCGCGCATGCTCGACCAGGTCGACGCCGACCGTTTCGTCAACGAGTTTCCCGAAATCTCTCGCGGGCGGCGGGTGATCATCTACGCGGGCGCCGAGGCTTCGCGCTGCCCGGGCATCACGCCTTTGACCACCCAGCTTTCTGAAGTGCTGCAGGCGCCGACCGTGTGGTCGGTCAACGGCGCGAACGCCATCTCGCCGGACAATCGATACGGGTACGGCTACATATCGTTCGGCGGCAACGACGAGGCGATGAAGCTGTGGCGTTCGATCACGCCTGACGACATCGTCATCACGCTGGGCTTCGACTCGGGCGAGTACTCGCTGAACCTCGGCACCATCCCGGCCGGCCACGTGTGGCACTTCACCGCGTGGAATGCGCCGTATGGCCACAAGGACGGCGACTTCCGCCACCGTGTGGACGGCGACTACCGCGTCGTGCGCGGCGACATCGAGCAGACGCTCGAGTACGTGCTGCCGATGCTGAAGGGCAAGGTGACGGACCGGCCCACGGTGCGGATTCCCACCGACCTCAACACGCGCACGATCTCGCGCGATGTGCGCGACGGCTGCGTTGACGCGATCGACTTCTACGCGGAGCTGCACCGCTCCTGGCGGCCGCACTCCATCGGGTTTGACGACGTGTGCACCGCGTACAAGGACAGGCAGTACGTCGCGCAGCGACCGCATCCGTCGATTCCGTTCCACACCGTGCACGACGGCTCGGCGATGGGCGGCGCGTTCGGCCTCGGCGTTGGTGCGCGTGTCGCGGACTCGTCGCTCCACACGTTCGTGTTCTCCGGCGATGGATGCTGGCGCCTCTACGGCGGCGCGCTGGCTGAAGCCTCGAACCTCGGCATGAACCTGTTCATCATCAACAACGAGCGCTACGCGATCGTCGACAAGGGCCTCGAGGTCGTGATCCCCGAGTGGGAGAAGGAGCGCTATCACGGCGTGCTCCAGAACATCGACTTCGTCGCCGCCGCGAAGGCCCACGGCTGGGACGGGTACCGCCTGCGCGCGGACCTCGGCAACCTTGATGACATCCTGGACGCGTGCTACGCGGCTTCGGGCAAGGGTCGCTCGGTCCTGGTCGACGTCCCGATCGACGCGGACCAGGTGATCGGCCTGAACCCACGGCTGTACAACCTGACGACAGACACGTACCTGTAAACGGGCTCCAACCCGCTTTTGTGCACAAAAGCGGGTTTTGAGGTGCGCATAACCGGTTTTTGCGCACAAACGCGGGTTAACGCCCTCGGGTTCGCGGTGGTGACGGCTGGGGTCGGCGGCGTTTTGGGCGTGGCTCTGGCGAGGGGCTTGAGGTTCACTGACGTCGACGTCTATCACCGCGAGGCGCTTGCGTTCTGGGCGGGCGGCCACCGCTTGCCGACCGAGTATCCGATCCTGGCGATGGCCCCGTTCAGCCTCACGCTGCCGCCCGCGGGCATCGACTACGCGTGGGCCTTCTCGTTCGGCATGGCGGCGCTGTTTCTGGTTGCGTGGATCGCCGTCGCGCGCATGGCGGGGAGGCGCGCCGGCGTCGCTTACGTCGTGTACCTCCTGGTCGGGGGATTCGGCGTGATCCTTTCGAGGTACGACCTCGTTCCGGCGCTGGTCACGGTCGCGGCGATCGCCGCCGCCGAGCGCAAACGCTGGCCGATCGCCTACGTCCTGCTCGGGCTCGGCGTGCTGTTGAAGATCTATCCGGGCGTGCTCCTCCCGGTGTTTCTCATCCAGCAGGCGCGATCGGGAACCTTCCCATCGAGGGCGGCGATGTCCGCCTTGTGGTTTGGGCTCACGGTTGCGGCCGGTGCCCTGTTGTCGATCGCCCTGGCCGGGCCAGGATGGCTCGATCCCGTCCGGTTTGCGATCGAGCGTCCTGTGCAGGTGGAATCCGTGCCCGCGACGGTGCTTTCGGTGGCGTCGCTGCTGGGCTGGCCGGCCGCGTTCGACCACACCTTCAACTCGTTCAACATCACCGGCCCGGGGGACAGGGCCGTGAGCGCCCTCTTCTCAGCCCTGTTCGTGGTCGGGAGCCTCTTCGTGCTCTACCGCCAGGCGACCGGCCGGCTGACGCTTCGCCAGGCTTGCCTCGCGAGCGTGTGCCTGCTGCTCGCGACCAGCAAGATTCTCAGCACGCAGTACCTCGTCTGGGTGCTGCCGCTGGTGGCCATGGAGCTCGAGCTGGACCCGGTGTGGATCCTGATCTGCGTCCTGACCACCCTGATCTCCGGAGGCGACGGCCACGGCGTACTCCTGGCCCTTCCTCGTTGCCATCGGCCTGCGCAACGCGCTGCTCGTGGCGGCAACGTTCCGAGCGTTGAGCGGCTCAGCTGACCGAGATGTCGACCGCCGGGCGCATCTCGCCCAGCTGGTGCAGCACCTCGTGGACCGGGTGCGTTAGGAATCCCTCGGGCGGCTCGTCAGGGGTTTCGCCTTGCGATGCGACGTTGGGGAACGCGATCTGCTCCAGCATCGCCTGAAACCGCGGTCCCCACTTGCGCGTGCCGAGCCGCGCCGTGGTCGAGCAGTTGTCGACCATGTAGGCGACGCCCCGCGCGTGCATGTACGGGAGCAGCGAGTCGACGGCCTCGATGATCGACTCGTTGGCGATCTCCGAGTAAGGATGCCCGTTCTCGACGAGTATGTCGACCTGAGCCATCATCGCGCCGCAGTACGTGCCCGCTGTGAAACCATCGATGGGCGGCGGGCGGTGGCCGCGCCGGCCGCGCACGGTCGAACCGGTCTGCCACATCGGTGAGCCTTCGACCTTCGTCATTGGGAAGCGATCGAATCGCCCGGCCGCGGCCACGACGCTGCGGATCTCGTTGCCGCTGACCACCTCGTCGTAGACCTCGGCCATCAGACCCTTGAAGGCCGCGTAGGTGACGTCATAGGCGCGGCGGAAGTCGCGGCGCCCGTCGGGGGTCAGCTGCTCGTCGACCGCGATGAGCCCCTGCTTCGAGATGGTCTCGCGGATCGGCCCGGTCAGCGATTCGCACGCGCGGTCGAACGCGTCCTCGGGCGTGGCTCCGTCGTCGAGATATCGCCGGTACAGCGCTTCGACGATTCCGTGCACGGCGCCGAGCAGGATCGATCGCTCGCCGAACAGGTCCGAAACCACCTCCGACTTGAGCGTCGTCTTGAACGTGTAGGGCGCGCCGAGCGCGACCGACCAGCCGAGCGCGATGTCGGTGGCGCGACCGTCGAGATCCTGCTCCACCGCGAAGCTCGTGTTGATGCCGGCGCCGTTGATCTCGCGGCCCTGCTCGTACAGCCGGCGCACAGAGGGACCCATGCCCTTCGGGCAGACCGCGATCACGTTGATGTTCGCTGGGAACTTCTCGCCCGCCGTCTCGAGGTATCCGAGCAGGAAGCCGTGCGACAGGCCGAGCGTCGAGCCCGGCTTCAGCGCGTCGAAGATCTGCCTGTGCAGCTGCGCCTGCGCGGCATCGGAGATGAGAAGGATCGTGAGATCGTCGCCGCGAATGACATCGAGCATCTCGCCCAGCGTGCCTTCCTTCTCGCTGAAGCCCGCCGCGCGCGCGTCGGCGATTGACTCCGAGCCCTCGCGCAATCCGACGACGACCTTGATGCCCGTGCCCTCGAGCGTTTCGCGCAGATTCTGCGCCTGCGCCGGGCCTTGCGAGCCCCAGCCGATGACGCCGATCTGCTTGATGCCCGCGAGCGCCTTCGGCAGCAGGCTGAACAGGTGCCGCCCGCCGCGCAGGAAGCTCTCCTCGACGCCGTCGAGCTCGATCGTCTCGACGTCAAAGATGTGCGATTCGAACAGGTTCGGCTTGCGTTTGGTGCGGGTGGTCGCGCTCATTCGGCCGCAGGATAGCTGCCGAACAGCTTGACCTCGGTCGCCTCCTCCTCGAGCGCCTTGAGCGCTTCCGAGGCGGCATGCGGATCCGAGATCTCGAAGTCGACGTAG
>VBIA01000094.1 GCA_005879985.1 Chloroflexota bacterium
CTGCGTTTGTATACAAACGGTTGGGATCAGCCCGCGGCAAGGAGCCTGAAGACAACCAGTCCGAACAGCGCGCACGCCGGGATGACGAGGCTGCGGTACAGGGCCCAGTAGGAAGACCACGCCTCGCGCAGGCGGTCGAGGCGCCGCCCTGACCCGAACACCAGCGACCAGTAGATCGGCAAAGCGGCTCCGGTGTTTAGAGCCAGCGCCAGAAGGGCGAAGCCGGTCGCCCCGACAAGCCAGCCTTCGAGCGGCGCCCTGCCGCCGAAGCCGAGCTGGATTCCCCACAGCACCGATGCGGTCATCACTCCGAGCACCGCCGGCAGGCCGAGCAGGAAGAAGGCGGCGAAGCTCACGACCATCAGAAGGAGCATCAACGCAAGCGTTCCGACCACGCCCGCGAGTCCCGCCGCGGCGACGGTGACGCCGCTGGTCGGGCTGGTCGTGTTCGCGACCGGCTCGTATGCGATGCCAGACGAGTCGTGCTGCCCGATGCCGGCCGACCCGGCGACCTCTGACCACGAATGCAGGTTGGCGTTTGAGGTCAGCGCCGCGGCGACACCGGCGGGAACTATGGCGAGCAGCACTCCGGCCGCAAGCGCGGCTACGTTGCGCCTGACCACGCCGGTCGCGAACCAGACACGTTTTCTTCGCGTGCGGCCGACGCCAGTCTCCATCAACCGCTCGCGGTCGAACGTGACGCCGCACAGCACGGTAAGGGCGACGCAAGCGACGATCGGGAGCAGAAGCGATGCGGTCGCGAACGGCGACCTGAACACGAACAGCGCAAGCGGAAGGTCCGCCACCGCGGCGGACACGGGTGACAGGAGAAACGACCACGCGCCGCCCGACGCGCCTTCGCGCGGGAAGAGCATGAAGCCGAGCATGCGGCCCATCGCGGCCCAGTACGAAGTCACAGCGGCGACGAACGCGAACACCGGCAGCAGGTCCCACGGCGCGCTCTCTCCGAAGAAGGTGAGCATCGCCATGCCGGCGGCCATCCACAGCGTGACCCAAACGGTGCTGACCATCGCGCCCGGCAGCACCTCGAGCCAGATGAGCGACGGATCGTCGACAGGCGTGTACAGCAGCACCTCGAGCGACTGCTGGGCCTTCTCCCACCAGATGCCGATCGAGCTCTTGATCGATTCGAGCAGCGCGAACGACATGAAGAAGAGGGGCAGCAGCAGGCCCGCCTGGAGCGCCTGCGCTCCGGCAAACCGCTGCGCCACCTGGCCCGCCTGCCCCGGCAGCTGACCGAACAGCGAGGTGCCGCCGACGAGCAGCAGCACGAACGCGTTGAGGTACATCACCCAGCTGAGGTCGCCACGGCGCCACCACGAGCTCACATAGAAAGGAAGGGCGTGGCCCAGCATGCGACCTTGCTTGCGGATCGAGCCGAACATCTCGCGCGCGGGGATGCCCGATATCGCTGGAGGTGAGGAAGTCGACGCCCCCTCCTGACCTCCCCGCGCGGCGGGGAGGGACTCTGTGACCTTTGGCGCCCCCTCCTGACCTCCCCGCGCGGCGGGGAGGGACTCTGTGACCTTTGGCGCCCCCTCCTGGCCTCCCCGCACGGCGGGGAGGGACTCAGCAGCCGCCATTGCTTGCAGGTAAACGGCTTCGAGGCTGATCTGTTCCTCTTCGAGCTCGTGGAAGGGCGCGCCGTGGGATGAGAGCTCCCGCTGCAGCGCGCTCGCGAGCTCGCCGCGCGCAGCCACCTGCGTGTCCCACGGGATGATGTAGGTGAGCCGATCGCCATCAAGCGTGAAGTCGAGCGTGTGATCGCGCAGCCATGTGCGCAGCGACTCGGCATCTCGCGGTTCGGCAGCGAGGGCGGCGAGGAACTTCCGTCCCTGGCCCGATTCGGCGCGAAGCTCCTCGAGCGTGCCCGACTTGACGATGCGGCCTCGCTTCATGATCGCGATCCGGTCGGCCATCAGCTCCGCCTCGCCGAGCACGTGGGTCGTCACGATCAGCGCGGCGCCGCGCTCGCGCTGCTCGCCGAGGTAGCGGCGCATGTCGGCGGCTGCGACGGGGTCCAGGCCCGCCGTGGGTTCGTCGCAGAAGATCCAGTCAGGCTCGTGCAGCGTGGCCCGGATGAGCGCGACCTTCTGCGCCATGCCGCGCGAGTAAGCAGCCAGCACTGTGTCAGCGCGGTCGGCCAGCTCGAAACGCTCGAGCAGCGCGGCGATTCGCTTCTTCCGCACGCCGGCCGGGACTCCGTACAGGAAGCCGAAATGGTCAAGGTACTCGGGCGCGGTGTTGCGGCCGTACAGGCGCGCCTGGTCGGGCACCACGCCGAGCCGCGAGCGAACCTCGCTCAGCTTTTCGGGCAGGCGGAAGCCGTCCAGCGAGATGGTGCCCGCGTCAGGACGCAGGATTCCGCCGAGGCAGCGCAGCGTCGTCGACTTGCCCGCGCCGTTCTGGCCGAGCAGCACGAGGATCTCGCCCTGCTCGACATTGAGGTCCACGCCGTCGACGGCGCGAACGTCAGCAAAGCTCTTGCGCAGGCCCTCGACCCGGATCATCTAAGCGACGCGGTCAGATCTTTTCGAAAGAATCCACTGGAACGACGAACACAGTAGCGCCGCCGACCTGAACCTCCACCGGATAAGGCATGAAGAATTCGCCCGGCTCGGGCACCGGCGGCATTGGCGTGAGGTAGCGGCTGCGCTCGCGACAGTTCTCGCGGATCACCTCCACCGCCTCGGTCACCCGCGTGTCCTCGACCCCGATGAGGAACGTCACATTGCCTTGCTGCAGGAAACCGCCGCTCGAGGTCATGC
>VBIA01000158.1 GCA_005879985.1 Chloroflexota bacterium
AGCTCCGATCCGCTGTTCTACGCGATCATCGAAAGGATGTCGGGGCGGGCGTTGGGTATGGCGAGTTTCCTCCGTGTCGAGCAGGGCCACGGTGTGATCGAGGTGGGGCATATCTGGTACTCGCCGGCGCTGCAGCGCACGCGGCTCGCGACTGATGCGATGTATGTGATGGCGCGGCACGTGTTCGACGATCTGGGCTATCGCCGCTACGAGTGGAAGTGCAATGCCCTCAACGAGCCGTCCCGCCGTGCTGCGTTGCGGTTGGGCTTCACCTTCGAGGGCGTCTTCCGGCAGCACATGGTGATCAAGGGCGAGAACCGCGACACCGCGCGGTACTCGATGCTCGACGGCGAGTGGCCGGCCGCGAAAGCGGCGTTCGAGGCGTGGCTGCGGCCCGAGAACTTCGACGCCGAGGGTCGCCAGCTACGGTCGCTGGCCGAGCTCCGGGTGGTCCTGGGCCATCGTTGATTCGTCCAACGAGAGGGGCTGGGCTCTGAGCTCGGGATGCTCAGCGAGTGCCGGCGCTCGAACCAGGTCAGGCATTCCCACCCGTGCGGGAGCCGGCACTCGCCGCGAGAGCTCTTGTGTGAGGGAGCTCACCGAGAACGCTCGGCCTCCGCAATTACCCTGATCGCGTGTTTGGCGGGACTCTGTGGCGGGATCGGGACTTTCTGAGGCTCTGGATCGGACAGACCGCCAGCTCAGTCGGTACCGCCATTACATCCCTTGCGCTGCCGACCGCCGCGATCCTCGTGCTCCACGCGGGGCCCCTCGAGGTGGGGCTGCTCGCAGCCTTTCAGCGTCTGCCTTTCCTCTTCCTGACCCTGTTTGCCGGTGCCTGGCTCGACCGCGTTCGCCGGAGGCCGGTGATGATCGCGGCCGACGTCGCGCGAGGTCTGGTGCTCGCGGCCATCCCGGTTGCGGCCTTCATGTCGTTTCTCTCGATGGTCGAGCTCTACGTCGTCGCCCTTGTGCTAGGCGTCTTCACGGTGTTCTTCGACATCGGGGTGCTGTCCTTTCTGCCTGGCCTGATTGGCCGCGAGCAGCTGACCGAGGGTTACGTGAAGCTCGACACCAGCTTCTCCATCGCCAACCTCATCGGGCCTGGCCTCGGGGGTGTGCTCATCCAGCTGGTGACCGCACCAGTCGCGCTGGTCGGCAACTCTGTGACCTACCTGATCTCGGCGGCGATGCTGATGTTCATCAGGAGACCTGAGCCCGAGCTGGGCCGTTCCGCAACCGATGCTCCGGCCAGTCGAATCCGTGACGAGATCGCTGAAGGCCTGCGATGGGTGTTCGGCCACCCCGTGCTCCGCAGCGAGCTGCTCGGCATGACCTCGGCCATCTTCGGCCTGGTCATGGTGCAGCCCCTCGTGCTTGTTTTCGCTTACCGCAGCCTTCACTTCTCGCCCTCTTTGCTGGGCGCGATCTTCACGCTCGAGGGCGTTGCCGGACTGCTCGGCCTGTGGGCGTCCGCCAGGGTCGTGCGGCTGCTGGCGCTGGGACGCACCATGTGGCTGACCCAGATCGTCGTTGCGGTGGGCACGCTGCTGATCCCGGTCGCGCAGTTCGGTCAGCCGATCGCCGTCATGGCCGCCACGCTGGTTGTCATCGGCATTGCAGCCAGCATCCAGGACGTCAACCAGGTCACGCTGCGGCAATCGCTCACGCCGGACCGCCTGCAAGGACGGATGAACGCGATCTACAGGTTGTTCTATTGGGGGAGCATGCCTGTGGCCAGCTTTCTTGGTGGATTCCTCGGCGATCGTTTGGGGGCGAGCTCTGCGATTGAGATCGGCGGACTCATCGCTCTCGGTGCCGCAATCGTCATCGCTCTAAGCGCCCTGGGTCGGCTGCCGCACAGATCGATCGCCGCTGTCACCTGAGCAAAGAAAAAGCGCCGCACCGATGTGCGGCGCTCTCACAAGATTCGTCTCGTTTAGCTGCAGCCGGTCGTCGCGCCGCAGTTCAGGCATTTGTAGCACGAGCCTGACCGCACGGTGATCGCTCCACAGTCCGGGCACGCCGGCGCGTCCGTGTTGATGAATGCGATCTTGGACCCCACGAACTCGGAGGCTGCGCCGCGAGTTCGCGTGGACCCCTGGGACTGCACGCCGTTCGCGGGCGGTGCCGCGATGACCTTCAGCGCGCCGGGCCCTGTCTGCGGGTCAGGTGTTGTGGGCGGCGGCGGGGTTGTGTCGACCGCCGGCTCGCGCCGGATCACGCCTGCTTCCTCGGCGTCCTCGGCCGGCAGGAAGTGGGCCGCCATCCACCGGAAGATGTAGTCGACGATCGACTTCGCGATCGGAATCTCCGGGTTCTTGGTGAAGCCCGACGGCTCGAAGCGCATGTGGCTGAACTTGTCGACCATGAACTTCAGCGGTACGCCGAACTGCAGCGCGTATGACGTCTGCGTGGCGAACGCATCCATGAGGCCCGAGATGGTCGAGCCCTCCTTGGCCATGGTCACGAACAGCTCGCCCGGCTGGCCGTCCTCGTACAGACCGACGGTGAGGTACCCCTCGTGGCCGCCGATGTCGAA
>VBIA01000043.1 GCA_005879985.1 Chloroflexota bacterium
GGGCTGAAAGAAGGCCGGCAGTCGGACCGTCCGGAACCAACGGGTGCGGCGCATGTTCCGGCACTGGTTGGCGACGATGGCCAGGAACCACGGCCTCGCCTGGTCCCGGTCCCGAAGCCTGCCCAGGTTGCGCCACGCCTTGGTGATCGCCTCCTGGGTGGCGTCCTCAGCCTCAGCGCGATCGCCCAGCATCGAGTACGCCAGCCGCAGCCCCGGTTCGACGAGCGGCCCGACCAGAGCTTCGAACTCCTGCTCTGCGACCCGAGGCGCATCGCCGCTCATGGCGTGGACCACATCATTCAAGACACCCGGAACCGCCGCCTGGTTACAGGCTCAGTTGAAAAGCTTCCGGCCTCTGGTCACGAACTGGTCGCGGCGCGGGCCCGTACCGACGAGCTCGATGGGCGCCTTGATGAGCTCGCTGATGCGCACCACGTAGTCTCGGCAGCGCTGCGGCAGGTCGTCCCAGCAGCGCGCGCTTCCAATCTCTTTTTGCCAGCCCTCCATCTCTTCGTAGACGGGCTCGCAGTGCTTGTAGTGAGAGATG
This sequence comes from Chloroflexota bacterium, assembly GCA_005879985.1. Taxonomy (GTDB): domain Bacteria; phylum Chloroflexota; class Dormibacteria; order Dormibacterales; family Dormibacteraceae; genus CF-118. The sequence goes on from VBIA01000043.1 coordinate 548, forward strand.
TTCGCGAGCGGGTGATCGTAGGTCGTGCCGCGGAATCTGTAGCCGGTGCAGATCTTCAGGTGTGGCTGGTCGTCGAGGATGTCGAGCCGCATCAGCGCGGCGACGCCGACTCCGTTGACGCGGCAGGTGTAGCGCGCGACCGCGGCGTCGAACCAGCCGATGCGTCGGGCCCTGCCTGTCACGGTCCCGAACTCGTGGCCGCGCTCGCGGATCTGGTCGCCGATCTCGTTCGTGAGCTCGGAGGGGAACGGCCCATAGCCGACGCGTGACGTGTAGGCCTTGAAGACGCCGATGGTCAGGTCGACCTTGGTGGGCGGGATGCCGCTGCCAGTCAGCGCGCCGCCCGCCGTCGGGTTGGAGCTGGTGACGTACGGATACGTGCCGAAGTCGAGGTCGAGCATCGTCGCCTGAGCGCCTTCGAGGAGGATGTTGGCGTTGCGGTCGAGCGCGTCTTGGACTATCGGGAAGGTGTCCTTGATGTACGGGTCGAGCTGCTTTGCGTACGTCGCGTACTCGGCGAGCATGCTCTCCCAGTCGTAGGGCTCGCCGCCGTAGAGCTTGGTGAGGATCGGGTTCTTCACCTGGTCGACGACGAACGCCAGCTTCTTGCGCATGAAGGCTTCCTTCTGGAGGTCGCCGATCCGGAACGTGAGCTCGGAGGGGAACGGCCCATAGCCGACGCGTGACGTGTAGGCCTTGAAGACGCCGATGGTCAGGTCGACCTTGGTGGGCGGGATGCCGCTGCCAGTCAGCGCGCCGCCCGCCGTCGGGTTGGAGCTGGTGACGTACGGATACGTGCCGAAGTCGAGGTCGAGCATCGTCGCCTGAGCGCCTTCGAGGAGGATGTTGGCGTTGCGGTCGAGCGCGTCTTGGACTATCGGGAAGGTGTCCTTGATGTACGGGTCGAGCTGCTTTGCGTACGTCGCGTACTCGGCGAGCATGCTCTCCCAGTCGTAGGGCTCGCCGCCGTAGAGCTTGGTGAGGATCGGGTTCTTCACCTGGTCGACGACGAACGCCAGCTTCTTGCGCATGAAGGCTTCCTTCTGGAGGTCGCCGATCCGGAAGCCGATCCTGCGCACTTTGTCCGCGTAGGCGGGGCCTATACCGCGCCACGTGGTGCCGAGGCGGTCGTCGCCTCTCGCCTCTTCTTCCAGCTGGTCGAACAGCGGGTGGTAGCGCATGACCATGTGCGCGCGTTCGCTGACCACGAGGTTCTTGGGCTCGATGCCGCGCTCGCTGAGCTGGGCGATCTCCTTGAGCAGCACGATCGGGTCGACCACGACGCCGTTGCCGATGACGCAGGTGCAGTCGGGGTACAGGATCCCGCTCGGCATCAGCTGGAACTTGAACTCGCCGTCCTCGGTGATGACGGTGTGGCCGGCGTTGTTTCCGCCCTGGCTGCGGATGACCATGTCGGCCTTCGCGGCGAGGTAGTCGATGACCTTGCCTTTGCCCTCGTCGCCCCACTGACCGCCGACCAGGATGATGACCACTGGTCTTCGCCTACGCGGTACCCGGCTCGGGGCGCCTCGTCTCCAGGTTGTAGAACCGGGTGTGATCGCGGCGGAACTTGAGCTCGATCATGCCGGTCGGGCCGTTGCGGTGCTTGGCCACGATCACCTCAGCGATCCCTGGCCGCTCCTCAGATTTGTAGTACTCGGGTCGGTATAAGAACATCACCAAGTCCGAATCCTGCTCAATCGAGTTGTGAGCTATAACATTTTCTGCAACGAAGTTATGTAGGTCTTCGACAGTCAGATCGTAAACATCGTCCTCGCCGTCGGGCGCGATGGAGGCGATCACGTCCCAGTACACGTCACTGAGCGAGATGAGCTCGAGCTCATCAGATTTCACGACCTGCGCCAGACGCCGTGCTCGCTCAGGGCCCAGGTTCTGCTTGTAAATCGAAGTGCCTGCATAAGCGGTGCCGATACCGCTGTACATCTCACGCGTCGTCATGGCGCTGGCCGCAAGCGCGGGCAGCACATAAAGCCGCCAGGCCGCCGACGGAATCACGTCGCGATTCGTGTTCGCAACCTTGCCGTCGAGGTATTCGAGGATCGCGGCCTTGTGCAGCGTCTTCGACTGCCCGATTACGCCGACCACCTCGAGGAATGCGAGCAGGTCGCGCTGGCCACTTATCGATACGTGGAACTGGTCCCGGCCCTTCGAACCCTGCGAATGCCGAGACACGCGGGCACTTATGGTCAGGCGCAGCAGGAGGTTCTGGACGTCGTGCGCCAATCCCTCGCTGCTGCTCGCGTAGTACACGTTCGCGTAGTGGCCTGCGCCCGCGCCCCGTGACAGATGGACGGAGCCGTCGGTTGCCCACAGATGGCGCAGGAATATGGCAATGCCAATGGCCGACTGGTTGAAGACCTTCGCCGGGACACGCTTCTCGTGGGCGCGCAGCCCGAACGCGCCGAGATCTTCGAGCCAGACGCGCACAGGACTCCGCACTCCGTGAGTCAGGTGCTGGGTCGGTGGCAGATAGACCTGGATCCACGAGCGCTCGTTTACAACACGAGGGCGGACTGAATCGCCGAAGACATCCGTTGCAAGGCGGACTACTTCGTCGGCCAGGGTCGGATCCTTGGTCGTGTACTGGATCGCGTGCGTCGGCAGTGTGCATCCGTCGCCGATCAGGTGACCAAGCAATGCAAGCTCGGAGCGCGCCATCGTGTACTTGTCGGGGCCCTGGAGAACCCGTGGCACCGCGATGCGATCCCCGGGGTTCAGCTCGTCGATCCTGCGCCACCCTTCGATCGTCCTGAACTTATGGTTGGCGGTCGCGCGGATGCTTCGTCCCAGTTGCGTCTTCATCCGGAAGACCGGCTTGCGACCGGTCGCAAACGCGTGAGTGACAACTTTTGCATCCATCAGCCAGGTCTTCTCGTTGAGCGCGAGGACTCGAAAACCACTCTTGCCCGCAAGCTCTCTTATCGGCGTGTACGTGCCGCTGTCCGGCAGATAAACAAGGGTGTCGCCGGCCAGGCAGCCGGACTCGCGAAGGTCGCTCAGGATGGGTCGCTTGTCAGGTCGCTGCTCGGGTGCACGACTCAGCTGCGAGATAGCGATCACAGGGATGCGCAGCTCACGCGCCAACCCTTTCAGTGCACGCGATATCGCGGACACTTCCTGCACGCGATTGTCATCGCCACGCGCGCGTCCGTGCATGAGCTGCAGGTAGTCGACGAGGATCATGTCGACGCTGTGGCGCATCTTCGCCTGTCGCGCCTTCAACTGCAGCGTGAGCTCGTCCATCACCGGCGTGTCGTCGATGTAGATCTGCGCCTCGCCCAGGGGTCCGAGCGCGTTGGAGACCCGATCGAACTCCGCCTCGCTGAGAAGACCGCGGTGCAGACGCTGCGCATCGATTTGAGCTTGCTCCGTCAGCAATCGCTCGGTCAGCTGCTCTTTCGACATCTCGAGACTGAAGATGGCGATCGACTTTTTCGCCTCGAGTGCAGCGTGAAGGCCGATGTTCAGGGCGAGGCTCGTTTTCCCCATCGCCGGCCTACCCGCGACGATGATCAGGTCCGAGTCCTTGAACCCGCCCGTCATGCGATCGAGGTCGTGGAAACCTGAAGGAATCCCGATGACTCCCTGCCCGCTCTCCATCTGCAGCGAGATGCGCTCCATCGCGGGACCGAGCAGGTCGTACAACCGGGCGAGCTCGCGCTGGTCGCGATCGTCGGCGACGCCGAAGACGAGCGACTGCGCCTTGTTGATCGCCTCCTCGGCCTCGATCGAGTCGTCGTAGCCGTAGCCCGCGATGTTGCCGCCCGCCGAGATCAGCCGGCGCTTGTACGCCTTCTCCTTGACGATCCGGCCGTAATACTCGATGTTGGCCGCGGTGGGCACCGAGCCCTGCATCGACGCGAGCTGGGCTCGACCGCCGATGCGTTCCAGAACGCCCATCGTCTGCAGCTGCGCGGCCAGCGTGACGTTGTCGATGGGCTCGCCCGCCGCGAAAAGGTCGAGCGCCGCGCGATAAACCTGCCCGTTGTTCTCGCGGTAGAAATCCTCGGGGTGCAGGAACTGCAGAACCTTCGCGACCGACAGCGGGTCCACCAGGATCGACCCGAGCACGGACACCTCCGCGTCCAGGTCGTTTGGTGGCACCCTGCCGGGTGTCAGCGCGATCGTTTGCATGAAGCTACGTCGAGGGTCCTAGCGGTCCTGCGTGACGATCAAATTGACGTGGGCGGTCACGTCACGGTGCAACCGAAGAGGGACCTGGTGCTCGCCCAGCGTCTTGATCGGCTCCTTGATGTCGATCTTGTGCCGGTCGATGTCGACGCGGTGCTGAGCCTTCAACGCCGCGGCGACGTCCTGGTTGGTGATGGACCCGAAGGCCTTGTCCTCGGCGCCCATCTTCAGTCGCACGACCACCGTCTTGTTGCCGATCTCATCGGCAAGCGCCTGCGCCTCGGTGCGGTCTTTCGTCTCGCGCTTGGCGGCCGCGTCGCGCAGACGCTTGCCCTCGGCCTCCACGCCCCGGCGCGCGATCACCGCGAGCTTCCGCGGCAGCAGGTAATTGCGACCGTAGCCGTCCGCGACCTCCTTGATGTCGCCGGCCTTGCCGACGCTCTCGACGTCCTTGGTCAACATCACCCGCACTGCCCTAGCCCTCCGCTACCGATGAATATGGATCCTCGAAATCGTCTCCGCGCTGGAAGCGCGACCGGATTCGCTTCATAACCCGCCTCGCCCCATGCCGCGCCGCGGCCATCGTGTCGCGCACGTCGCGGTCGAATGTGCTGTCCTTCGCCCTCAGCGCCGCTTCATGTTCTCGCCGGATGTCCTCCGGGCACGCTTCGATGAACGTCTGCACCGCGAGGATGCCCAGCGCCAGCATGTCGAGCTCGCCCAACACCGGGATCCAGGCCGGTAAGTCGATGGGGCTGACGATCACGCCCAGCGCCGCCAGCAGCACCGCCTTCGGCGCCCGCGGCACCCTTTCGTCGCGCAGCAGGCAGTAGGCGAGCTTGCCGTGTTTCGGCACGTCCACCAGAACTTGCATGGCACGCGAAAGCAGTGGCATTGGGGGCCGGAACAGGGTAGCGGGTTTCGGGTTCCGCGGGAACCCCACTTAACTTAGCCTTGCGACGTGAATTTGGCGGTTGCCGCGATGCCGGCGCAGGCACGCTTCGGAAATCTCAGGCACACCGCCCTCAGCGCCTTCTGGTTCGGCAACTTCTTCATGTGGCAGCCGCTCACCACCATCGTGATCCAGAACCAGATAGACGCGGTGGTGCCGAGGGCCAACCAGGGCACGGCGATCGGCCTGGCGGTCAGTGTGGGCGGGCTCTTCGCGATGGCCATACCGCCCATCGTCGGCGCGATCTCCGACCGCCTCACGACGCCCATCGGAAGGCGGCGGCCGGTGATGATCGGGGCAACCCTCCTCACCCTGCCCGGGCTGCTGATCCTTGCAACGGCGAGCAACTACCCGCAGATCATCGTCGGCTACGGCTGGGTCCAATTCTTCTTCAACGCCGCGGGCGCGGCGTTCGCCGGCATCATCCCCGACGTCGTCCCGGCCCAGGACTTCGGCCGCGCGAGCGGATTCCTTGCCACCATGGTGCAGCTCGGCAGCGGCGCCGGGCTTTTCGCCAATACGCTCTTGGCGAGCGCTCACCTCGACCGCTGGATCTACCTCGCGTTTGCGGTCGTCATGGTGCTGACGCTCATCCCCACGTCGCTGGCGGCGAAGGGCGAGGGGTCGCAGCCTCTCCCGCCGCGGGTGCACATGCCTTTACGCGAGGCCATCTACGACTTCTTCAAACCCATGCTCGGCGGCGACTTCGCGTGGGTCATCTTCACCCGCTTCTTCGTGTCCGCTGGCATAACCGCGGTCGCGTACTACCTGAACAACTTCTTCCGCGACGTGACCGGCGTCGGCGATCCAGCGACTTTCACCTCGGAATGGTTCCTGGTGGTGCTGCTGGTGGCGATCCCCTTCGGGCTACTGGGCGGCTACATCTCCGACCGCACGCGGCGACGCAAGATCTTCGTCTTCACGAGCGGCGCCTTCCAGGCTTTCGTCGCCCTCGTGTTCGTGATCTTCTTCCCGACCTCGCTGCCGATCGTCTTCGCGGCCGGCGCCGCGTACGGCGTGGGCTACGGCCTCTACTACGCCGTCGACTGGGCCCTCGCCTGCGACACGCTGCCCAACCGCACGAGCAGCGCCAAGGATATGGGGCTGTTCCACATCGCACTGACTTTGCCGCAGTTCGTGGTGCCGTTCTTCGCAGGTCCGGCGCTCGACCACTTCAACGCCGTGTCACCCAACCTCGGCTACCGGGTGGTCTTCTCGAGCGCGATCGTCCTGCTCGCGATCGGCACCGTGTTCGTGAGCCGCATCCGCTCGGTCCGCTGATCGCTGCCGGCTCACCGCCAGCAGCGCGGCCGCCCAGATCGCCGCGATCCCGATCACGCCGAACTCGGCCATCAGTCGCAGCACGAGCATGTTGGAGTAGCCCGAGATCAGCAGCGTCTGGAACCAGTTGTGTCCGGGGCCGATGAGCATCCACCCGGCGCCGATGAGCCCCACGACAAGCCAGTCGCGACGCGCGATCGCCCAGTGCAGCAGCACCAGCATCGGCAGGAGCAGCAGCACGAGGTGCGTCCCCCACGAGTAGCTGGCGATGAGCGGGCCCGCGGCCACCATGGCCGCGGCCTCCAGCCCGCGCGCGCGCCCTCGCGCCGCCGGCCGGCGCAGCACCCAGAACGTGGCCACCAGCACCGCGACCGAGATGAGCAGCGTGATGACGCGTGCCGCCGGCGATGTGTTGGCCACCGTGCCCAGGAACGTGCCGGGGTCGAGCAGTCTCGCCACCGTCCCGCCCGGCGAGTGGTTCTCGAACAGCCCGGTTCCGGCGGACAGCACGGGCGCGACCTTCAACAGGAAGTCGGGCAGGTACTGCGGCACGGCCACCAGCCAAAGAGCCAATCCCGCGATCGCCGCCCCGGCCAGCATCCGCCAGCGCCGTCCCCACAGCACCAGCAAGCCCAGGGGCGCTTGCAGAAGCTTGATCGCCACGCCCGCCCCGAGCGCGGCGCCTGCCCACCAGCGGTCGCCCCGCACCCACCCCAGAAGCCAGATCCCGCTCAGGGCGAGCAGCACCAGGTTGATCTGCCCCTCGTCGATGTTGGCTGCCACCGGCTCGAAGGCGATGGCCACGAGCACGAGCAGGACCGTCGACTGCCAGTCCTTGACGCCCACCGCGCGAAGTGTCGTGATCAGGAACACGACCAGTGACAGCTGCAGGATCGCCAGCACCACGATCAGCTGCGTCGTTGCGCTCGCATGCAGGAGTGGCTGCAGCATCCAGGCCACCGGCAGCGGCGTCACGTACTGGGGGCCCGCCACCGTCAGCCTGGTCGCCGCTGAAAGGTCGTACGGGTTGTGGCCGGATGCGATCCTTGCCGCCGCCGCCATGTAGTTCACGGTGAAGTCCTCGGGCAGGGCGCCGGAGGCCAGCGGCAGGACGACCGTGCGCCAAGCGTAGAACGCCGCGATCGGGATTGCCGCTCCGATCAGGAGGACGGATCGGAACCAGGCGTGGTCGAGCGGCGATCGCACGCACGGGATTATCCGTGGGCGGCTCCGTTGGCGGTCCCCTTCCCCCTGATCCCCCTCCCGCTGCCCACGAGGCAGCGGGAGAGGGTGCCTATCCCCTAGATAACAGAAGAGGCGGCGCCTGCTGCGGACACCGCCTCGAACCGGCTCCATCGATAACCACGCTTCTTGGTTTCTGCGCCGCTTTACGGCCGTTGCCTACTTTTGGAGGCCAACCTTTGCGTGAGCGATGGCACCGGTGTCGTGCTCCTTCCACGTTGCGACGGACCCTACCGCCGTGTCAAGAGGTTTGTTTTCCCAAAGCGCACAATGAGGTCGAGAAATCTCTCCTCGGAGGTGGGCGTGATGGCTGAGCTCAGCTACGTGCACGGGGCGAGCAGCGTGCCGCTGGTCGGTGAGCCGATCTTTAACAACCTCCGTCGCACGGCCGGGCGTTTCGGTGATCGGGATGCCCTCGTCGTTCCCCACCAGGGCTACCGCGCCACCTACAGCCAGCTCGTCGAGCAGAGCGAGGAGATCGGCCGCGGGCTGATGTCGCGGGGAGTCGAGAAAGGCGACAGGGTTGGCATCTGGTCGCCGAACCGCCACGAGTGGGTGCTGGTGCAGTACGCCACCGCCGCCATCGGCGCGATCCTGGTCAACATCAACCCGGCGTACCGCACCTCGGAGCTGCAGTACGCGCTGAACCAGGCCGGCATCAGCTTCCTGGTCCTCGCCGCCGGATTCCGGACCGCCGACTACCGGGCGATGCTGGCCGAGGTAAAGGGCAGCTGCCCGGCGCTGAAAGAAGCACTCGTGCTGGAGGACGGTTTTGACGCTCTCAAGCGCGACGCGGCCAAAAGCGAGGCGCTGCGCTACACCGAGCAGGACCGCGTCTGCATCCCCGTGCCCTTCTATCACTGCTTTGGCATGGTGCTCGGCAACCTCGCGTGCACCACGCACGGTTCGGCGATGGTGATCCCAGGCGAGGCGTACGACCCGGTCGCCGTGATGGAGACCGTGCAGAAGGAGCGCTGCACGTCGCTCTACGGCGTGCCGACGATGTTCATCGGCGAGCTCGAGCACCAACGCTTCAAGGAGTTCGATTTCAGCTCGTTACGCACCGGCATCATGGCCGGCTCACCGTGCCCGGTTGAGGTCATGAAGAAGGTGCAGACAGTGATGCACATCCCCGAGATGACGATCGCGTACGGCATGACGGAAACGTCGCCTGTCTCCACCCAGTGCACCACCGACGACCCGCTCGAGCGCCGCGTGTCGACGGTGGGCCGGGTCCACCCTACATGGTCATGCTCGGCTACTGGAACAACGAGGAGGCGACCCGCCAGGCGATCGACGCGGCGCGGTGGATGCACACCGGCGACCTCGCGACCATGGACGAAGACGGCTACCTCAACATCGTCGGCCGCATCAAGGACATGATCATTCGCGGCGGCGAGAACATCTATCCGCGCGAGGTCGAGGAGTTCCTGTACGGCCACCCGATGATCGCCGACGTGCAGGTGATCGGCGTCCCGTCAGAGAAGTACGGCGAGGAGGTCATGGCCTGGGTCAAGCTCCGCGAGGGGTCGACGATCTCAGGCGAAGAGCTGGCAGCGTGGTGCAAGGGCAAGATCGCGAGCTACAAGATCCCGCGCCACTGGAAGTGCGTCGACGGGTTCCCGATGACTGTCACCGGCAAGATCCAGAAGTTCAAGATGCGCGAGACCTCGATCGACGAGCTTGGCCTGGAGAAGGCTGCCGGGGTGCGAACCGCTTAGCACCGCCACACCTGATTCCGGGTCGCCGGAAGGCCGGATTTACTCCGGCCGTCCCCGGGCGTGATGCCTCGCTCCGCCAAACATCGCGATGCGAGGGGGGTTCCGCGGGGGGATCCTGATCCCCCCGCGAAGTCTTCAAGATGCGCGAAACCTCGATCGACGAGCTGGGTCTCGAGAAAGCCGCGGGAGTGCGGACCGCCTAGCGGCGAACGGCTGTTACAGCAACGACTCGTACGGGAACGCCGAAGCGAAGGGCTCGTACAGCAGCAGCACCCGCTCGATTGGCAGCAGGTCGCGCATGAAAATGCCGCCGGCGGCCACCCCGGCCGTGCCGACGATCCCGGACCCGTCGTGAGGCGCCGCCTGCTCCGCGAGATCCTGCGCCGCGCGGAACGAGATCGTGCGCCCCGACGAGTGCGCCGTGTCGATGGCCAGCTTCCACGCGGTGGCGTACAACGCCGGCACGCCGGAGCCGGCCGGCGGATTCGTCACCCCGGGCGACGGCACCGCGCCGGCGGGTATCGCCGGCGTCAGCGGCTTCGGCGACTCGGTCAGGGCCCTGGCCACCGCGATCACCTCGAGCTTGGCGTCGCCGTCCAGCGTGGGCAGGAACTCCATGAAAAGCGCGATCTGGCGGTCGATGGCCGGCGGCGGCTCGTAGCCCGGCCCGGGCAGGATCGTCGCGAAGGGCCGGTAGTGGCCCGCGAACTCGCCCTGGCTCATCTGCTCACGAACGAGGATCGCGAGCGCGACGACCTGCGCCGACTCCAGCGCTGAAGCCGCCATCGACTCGGGCAGCAGCTTGCTGATGGCGAGCTTGGTCTGCGCGACCCTGAAGCCTCCAGTGAACGCGGTCGCCATCGCCGGGTCCGCGCTCGAGAGCAGCAGGTCGAGCCGCTCCTCTTGCCCAAGCGTGGAGGAGCGATGGCGGGAAAGGATGCGCGCGGCCGCGATCCAGTCCCACTGACTCTTCGTCAGGGTCTTTGCGGCGGCGGCGAGAAACTGTCCCGCCTCGGTTGCGCTCAGCGGATCGCTACTTGCTCGGGCAGCAAGCCCTTTGCGCGCAGCTTGTCGATTGGGTGGTACGCGTCGACGATGCGCATCGTGCCAGAAGTGGATCGAAGGACCATCGACTGCGTGTATGCGTAAACGTCCTCGTAGCGCACGCCATGCAGCAGCTCACCTGAGGTGATGCCCGTGGCCGCGAAGAAGATGTCGTCGCCTGAGCAAAGATCGTCGAGGCACAGCACCCTGTCGGGCTGGTGTCCTTCATTGAGGGCCAGCTCGCGCTCCTCCTTGTCCTTGAAGAAGAGCTTGGCCTGCATGTCGCCGCCGATGGTCTTGATCGCGCATGCGGCCAGAACACCTTCGGTGGCGCCGCCTGAGCCCATCATGCAGTGGATCCCAAACCTGGTCTCGAGCGCGGCCTCGAGCGCACCGGCGACGTCGCCGGCGCTGATGAGCTTGATGCGCGCGCCGACTGCGCGGATCTGGGCGATGACCTCCTTGTTGCGGTCGCGGTCGAGGACCACGACGGTCAGCTCCTGCGGCGGCAATCCTTCGGCTTTGGCGATGCGGCGCAGGTTCCACTCGACCGGCATCTCCAGGTCGATGACGCCTCGCGCCCGCCGGCCGACCACGAGCTTCTGCATGTAGTGCACGTGCGTCGTGAACATCGAGCCGCGCTCCGCCAGCGCGACCACCGAGATCGCGCCAGGCAGGCCGCTCGCTGTCAGGCTCGTGCCTTCGATGGGATCGACAGCGACGTCGACCTCGGGCTCGAGGCCGTTGCCGATCTCCTCGCCGAAGTAGAGCATCGGCGCCTCGTCCTTCTCTCCTTCGCCGATGACGACCGTGCCACGCATGTCAACATCGGCGAGCGCCGCGCGGATCGCCTCGACCGCGCGTGCATCCGCCGCCATCTTGTTGCCACGGCCCTGCAGCGGCGCGGCAGCCAGCGCTCCGGCTTCGGTCACACGCAGCAGCTCCAGGGCCAGGTTGCGGTTGATACCGCCCTTGACTTCGGACACTTTTGAGTAGGCTACCCGATGCCTCGTCGACGGATCGGCAGCTTGTCGGCCTCGATCCACAGGTCCTTCTTGCTGACGAGGCGGCGCTCGCCTTCCTTGCTGAGGTAGACGCAGGTCCGCTCCAGGACGGCCGTGACCCGCACCGTCACGCCGTTCAGCTGTGCGTCAAATCCCTCGATGAGGAGCTCGTCCTCTTCCAGCTCGACTTCGCTCAAGCGCCGCACGCCGCCTGGTTGCGGGCGCGGCGGCAGCTCGATGGGGGCGGAGGCGCGCCGCGACGTGGCTTCGCTGTCTTGTGAGGCGAGCTCCGACTTCCCGCATCCGCGGGCTTCTTCGCCGGACGCTTAGAAGAACTCACCCCAGAACTTCCTGACCTTGCCGATCGGGTTCGGCATGCTCGTAACCACCGTCGCACGGGCCGCCAGACGCGGTGACTCCACGATAGAAGTCTCCGGGCCGTCCGGGATGCCCTCAGGGTGGACGCGGATCACGCCGTGATGCACCCCGCCTTCGAGCACGACCAGCGCTCCCACGCGTGCGTCTCCTTCGAGCCGGCCCGTGTTGGCGATCTTCAGGCGGGTCATGGCGATCACGTTGCCCTTCACGAATCCGGCGATCGTGACCTTGTTCGCCTTCAGGTCGGCCTCGACGTGCGCCTCCGGTCCGATCAGCAGCTCGCCGTCGCACTCGATGCGGCCGCTGAACGTCCCCATCACGCTGCCGTTGCCCCGAACCTGCAGGCGTCCCGACAGCGAATCCTCTCTCGCGAGCACCGTCGTGATCGGCTGCTCGGAGCTTCGAATCTCCCGATCGCCATTCACTGCCGGCGCGTCCATTGTTTCCAGACCTACGTCAGTCATGGCTTGCCTCCCCGACCCCTATCCCTTGGAGAAATGAACCATCCGCATGGTCCCCTCCAACTCAGCATAACCCCTGCTTGACAAGTTGGGTTAGAGGTCCGGATGTCCCTCCAGGTAGGCGAGGACGGAGTCGCGATCTGCCGGGATTTCGCCATCCAGCACCAGCTCCGTCAGCCGAGCCTTGATCCGTCCGACCTCGGGGCCTGGCGGAACGTTGCGGATGCGCATGATGTCGGCGCCGTCGACCGGTGGCGTGAGGCGCGAAGGCGATTCAGCGAGCACCGTGTCCAGGCGTCTTTGCAGCTCATCGAGCTTTTCCTGGTCGGGATAGGCCGACGCGGCCAGATCCGCGCGCGCCAGCTTCATCAGCCGGTCGAGCAGATCGCCTGCGTCGCGGGCCAGCCGGCGCACCGCGCCGTCAGACCACTCAGATCGGTAGTAGACCGGCCTCAGATGGAGGCGCACCAGCCTGGCCACCTGCTCGATCTCGCGCTGCGGGAAGCGCAGCCGCTCGAGCGCCGCGACCGACATCGCCGCTCCGACTTCCTCGTGACCGGTGAAGGCGCCGTCCTGCGTGGCCGTACGCGGCTTGCCGACATCGTGGAAGAGAGCGGCCAGCCGCAGGATGAGGTCCGGCTCGGTGTGCCGAAGAGTCTCCAGGGTGTGGCCGTACACGTCGTGCGTGTGATAGCCGCCCTGCGCCACCCCCTTGCACGCGGCGACCTCGGGCAGGACGACTTCGAGCAACCCGCCCTCGTCGAGCAGATCGATAGCGCGGCGCGGCCGCTCTGACTCCAGCATCTTGCGCAGCTCGTCCGCGATTCGCTCGGCGGAGATGACAGGCTGCGCGAGCCGGCCTTTCATCTCATGCATGGCCGGCGGGATCTCCGGCGCCGGTTCGAAGCCAAGCTGCGCGGCGAAGCGAACAGCCCGAAGCATGCGCAGCGGGTCGTCGCTGAAGGTCTGCGCCGGATCGACAGGCGTGCGAAGTACTTTCGCCTCGAGGTCGGCGCGTCCGCGGCCCAGCGGGTCGCTGATGTTGCCGTCGAAATCCATCAGCAAGGTGTTGATGGTGAAGTCGCGGCGCTTGATGTCCTCCTCGAGGGACGCCGGGCGGACGACGGGCTTGCGTGAGTCCGGCGGATAAGACTCGGCCCGCGCCGAAACGAACTCGACGATGTGACCAGGCACCGTCACCTGCGCGGTGCCGTAGCGCTCGAAGATCACCGGCGGCGGCGCTTCCGCGAGCCCGGCGAACCGCTGCGCCAGCTTGGGCGCCGAGCCGTGCTCGACCACCACGTCAGGGTCTGGATGCGGCCGGCCGAGCAGCTTGTCGCGCACGTATCCGCCGACGATCCAGGCTCTGGCGCCCTCATCGGCCGCGGCCTGCTTCAGCAGGCGCAACACGTCGTGGTCGGTTACTGGTTGATTCGCGCCCATTCCACGGCTCCCACCTGGCCGGCTCGGTCGCCCAGTCGGGCGCGCAGCAGGCGAGGCCGGCGGCCCGGCTTGATGAACGGTGATGACTTGAGCGTCTCGAGCATCGTGGGCTGAACCAGCGCCCAGGACCGCGTCACGCCGCCGCCCATCACGAACAGCTCGGGGTCGAGTGCATTCGTGAGGCTGATGAGCGCCAGACCCATGTAACGCGCGGCGCGCTCGACCACCTCGCGCGCATGCGCATCGCCGTTGGCCGCGGCCTTGAACAGCTCCGATGCCGGGTGGCCGGTCTCGCGGGCCAGGCTCGCGCCGCCGGCCATCGCCTCGAGGCACCCACGCTGGCCGCAGTTGTCAAGCGGTCCGTCGGGATCGATGATCATGTGCCCCACCTCGCCGGCGGTGCCGTGCGCGCCGCGGTGCAGCTTGCCGTCGATGATCAGTCCCCCGCCGACGCCCGTCGACCACGTGATGTAGACCATGTTCCGCGTGCCCTGGCCGGCGCCGCGGTGAAACTCTCCGAGCCCCGCCATGTCCGCGTCGTTGGCCACGTGCACGCGCGCGCCGGTCGCGCGGTGAAGCAGGTCCGCCAGCGGCACGTTGCGCCAACCCGGAAGGTTGGGTGGGTTGACCAGCACGCCCTTCTCGATGTCGATAGGGCCGGGCGCCGCGATCGTGATGCTGGTCACCTTCTCCCGGCGGCGGTGGCGCTCGATCTCCTCCGCCGCCCATTCGACCATGCGCTCGGGCGTGCGCAGCAGCGGCGTCTTGGTCTTGAAGCTCGCAATCAAGCGGCCGTCCGAGCGCGCCAGCGCGACGCGAACCTGCGTTCCGCCGAGATCGATTCCCGCGAGCATCTGTCGCCCGAAAGGTTAGCCCGGCGCCGCCGGCATCGTGGTGCAGCTTGGCGCTGAGGCGAGCTCAGCCGTAGGCGCCACGAGCAGCGGACCCGAGCGCACCGGGGCGTGCGCGAGGACCGCAGCGCAAGTGGCAACGACCGGATGAGCCGCCTCAGTAGCCAAGATGCCCACGAGGATCGGCGGCGCCGGGCTTAAGCGGTCAGGAGTTGCTGGCCGCGGAGCGAGGCCAGGATCTCCATCGGCGCGCGGGCGCGGTTGAACGTGTAGAAGTGCAGGCCGGGCACGCCCGCCTCGAGCAGCTCGACGCACTGCTCGATGCAGTGACGGACTCCCAGCGCTCGCACCGCGTCGTCGTCAGGAGCCTCCTCGATCGCGCGAGCGAGGTCCGGGGGGAGGGAGGCGCCGGTCATCGCCGCCATGAATGCGAGGGAGCGCCGGCTGGGCACTGGCATGAGCCCGGGCACGATCGGGATGGTGATACCGGCCTCCTTCGCTCGACGCACGAGGTCGAAGTAGAACCGGTTGTCGAAGAAGAGCTGCGTGATGAGAAAGTCCGCGCCCGAGTCGACCTTCAGCTGCATGTAGCGAAACTCATGTGCCTGGTCGGGGCTCTCCGGATGCTTCTCGGCGCTGCACGCGGCCCCGATGCCGAAGCGATATCCCGACCGCCGCAGAAACGCGACAAGGTCGCTGCCGTGCTGGAAGTGCGGATCGGCCGGCACGAACGCCTCGCCGGGACCAGGCGGGTCGCCACGCAGAGCGAGGACGTTCGCGACCCCCTCGCGCTCCATCCAGTTGAGGATCGGGCGCGTTTCGTCGGCGGTGTTCGCACACGTGAGGTGCGCCATCGCCTCGATGTGGTACTGGCGCTTGATGCGTGTGACGAGCTCGAGCGTCTTGTGCCCGGTCGCCTTGCGATACGTCACCGAAACCCAGTCAGGCGCGTGGCCCGCAAGCGCGGCGGTGGTTCTCTCGACCACAGCCACCTCGTTCTCATCGCGCGGCGCCATGAATTCGAACGAGACCGTCGGGCGCCCGCGCGCCAGCATCTCGGCGATTCGCATTGCTGCGCCAGACTACCTCAGAACGCGCGCGTCCCCGACGCGGCGCGTCACGCGACGCGAGTCCAGGTGTTCGAGCAGAGCGAGCACGGGACGCCTGCTTGCGCCCATGCGGTCGCGCAGCTGGGCCACGGTGATGGAGCCGCCGCTCGCGATCATCTCCTTGACCAGTGCCACGGCTCCCGCGTACGCGTCCTTGGTGAAGACCACGTCTTCGCTCAAGCGCACCAGGTCGCCTTTTCGCTCGAGGGCGCGCACCACCTCGGCGCCGGCACCGCTCTTCTCCATCGCCTCTGCGATGGACGGCGGGGCGAATGGATTGCGGCCGAGCTCGTCGATCAGGCGCGAGCCGGCGCCGTCGGCGGTCTCAATGGCGACTTGATGGTCCGGCAGCGAGATCTCGCCATCACGCTCGGCGACGACGTCGTCCTCGACGAGCCCCGCGAGCGCCGGCGCGAAGGCGCCGTGCGCGACGCCCAGACGGCTTCGCAGCTCCTCGCGGGGCATGCCCGGACGCAACGGATGGGCCGAGTGATAAGCGCGAAGCTCCTCGCGAGCTCGCACGCTGAGCGCGTCCCAGTGCTCGGGCGCCCAGATCCATTCGGCGACGCGCCTGGCCGTCAGTCCATCGACCCCGCCTGCAGTCGCCAGCGTGGCCTTCAGCAGCGCCGCGACGCTGACGCCGCGGGGGTACTTGCGCAGCTCCTCCTGCAGCACGTCGCCTGACGCGCGACGCTCGAGCGATTCCCGCACTGCCGCGTCATGGCGCGGGTGCTTGCGGGGAGCGACGTCCGCGAAGCGACCGCCGGCCAGGGTTGTCGATGGACTCGGCAGCCGGAGGATGAAGCGGTCGCCGGCCGCCGC
Organism: Chloroflexota bacterium; assembly: GCA_005879985.1. Lineage (GTDB taxonomy): Bacteria > Chloroflexota > Dormibacteria > Dormibacterales > Dormibacteraceae > CF-118. Next base: position 17,008 of record VBIA01000043.1, read on the forward strand.
GGCTATCGGCGCCTCGAGGTACAGCTGCACCCAGCCCTCGGAGCCGGCGTCGATGGCATCACCCTCGAGCACGATGGCGCGGCAGCCAACCTCCACGGTTCCCGTATGCAGCGTCAGCTCGGCGCCGTGACGCAACGGCCTTGGTGAATCGGCCAGCACGCGCACGCGCGCGTCCACCCGTCTCGTTGAGGGCAGCGTGTCCGGCCGCGCAAGCACGTCGCCTCGCCTGATCTCGTCTCGGTCGGCGCCGGTGAGGTTGGCCGCCACGCGGCTGCCCGGCGAGGCCACGTCGACCTGCCGGTTGTGCTGCTGCAGCCCCCGGATCCTCACGCGACGCCCGCCGGGAACGAGCTCCAGGTCGTCGGCCACGCCGATCGAACCGTCGACGAGCGTGCCGGTGACCACAGTGCCGAAGCCGCTCATGGTGAAGACGCGATCGATCGGGAGACGCGGGCGGCCGAGGTCGGCGCGCGCCTCGGTGTCGTCGAGGACTCGATCGAGGGCGGCTTTCAGGTCGTCGAGACCATGGCCGGTGACCGCCGAGACAGGGATGATCGAGGCGTTTGCAAGCGAAGTAGCTTCGATGGCGGCCTTGATCTCCTCGGTCACCAGCGCGCGCCACTGGTCGTCGACCAGGTCGATCTTGGTCAATGCAACAACTCCGCGCTTGACCTCGAGCAGGTCGACGATCTCGAGGTGTTCGCGAGTCTGCGGCCGCACACCTTCGTCGGCCGCGACCACGAGGATGACGGCGTCGAGGCCGTGCACCCCCGCGAGCATGTTGCGGATGAAGCGCGCGTGACCGGGCACGTCGACGATCCCGATCTCTCTTCCGCTCGGCAGGCCCAGATGCGCGAAACCGAGGTCAATGGTCATGCCGCGCCGCTTCTCCTCGGCAAGCCGGTCGGGGTCGATGCCGGTCAGCGCCGTGATGAGCGTGGACTTGCCGTGGTCGATGTGGCCGGCGGTGCCGATGACGAAGCTCATCGGACGCTCTTGGCAGCCGCCTCCACCGCGTCGATCAGCACCTCGTCCTCACCTTTGAGCACGGTGCGCGGGTCGATGCAGCACGCGCCGTCCTCGATGCGCGCGATGACGGGCGGCTCGCCGTTTCGGAGCGCGGTCGCAATCCGCGACGCGGGTCCCCCGAGGGCCAGCAGGACGGTGGGCAATCCGTGTCCCGGCACAGAGCCGCCGCCGACAGCGGACTCGTCATCGACGAGCCGCACATCCACCCCGCGTTCCTGCAGCTTCACCGACCACATGGCGGCGCGACGCCGCACGTCCGCGACGGGCGTGCGCAGCATTCGCTGCACCGGTATGTCGTCTCCGCGCCCTGCCAGCCGCTGCTTGATGGTCGCCTCGAGAGCTGCGAGCGTGAGCTTGTCGATGCGCACCGCCCGCGCGAGCGGATGGCGCGCCATCTTGTTGACGGCGCCTGCGCGGCCGAGCACGATTCCGGCCTGCGGCCCGCCGAACAGCTTGTCGCCGGAGAACGTCACCACGTCGCAATGCGCCACGGAGTCGGCCACCGTCGGCTCGCCGGCGATCGGCTCGATGGCGCCGCTGCCGAGGTCGTCGATGAGCATGAGGTCGTGCCGGCGCGCGATTTCCTCCATCTCCGGAAGCGACACCGTTTCGGTGAAGCCGCTCACCGTGTAGTTGGACGTGTGCACGCGCAGCAGCGCCGCGGTGCGCGCGGTGAGCGCGTCCTCGTAATCGGCGGCGCGCGTGCGATTGGTCGTGCCGACCTCGACCATGCGTGCGCCGGAAAGGCGCATCACGTCCGGCATGCGGAAGGACCCGCCGATCTCGACCTGCTGTCCCCGCGACACGACCACCTCGCGGCCCTTGCACAACGCGGTGAGCGCGAGCAGCACGGCGGCCGCGTTGTTGTTGACGACCAGCGCGGACTCGGCGCCGAACAGGTTGATTAGCGGCGCGCCCAGCAGAGCCGCTCGCTCGCCACGCTTTCCTGTGGCCAGGTCCAGCTCGAGGTTGCTGTACGACGCGGCCACGGCGAGCGCGTCCAGCGCGGCTCGCGACAGCGGCGCCCGTCCTAGGTTGGTGTGAAGGATCACGCCCGAGGCGTTGATCACCCGCCGCAGGCGCGGCGCCGCCTCGGCACGGAGCCGCGTTTCGACCTGAGCCAGGCGTTGCTCATCACCCACGGGTTCTGTTCGCCGCTCGGCCTCCACCTGCGCGCGAATGGCCCCCACCACGCGCTCTCGCCCGAAGTCGGCCACAAGCGCCGCATACGGCGGCTGGTTGACGAGCGTGCCTACAGCAGGCAGGGCGCCAGCGCGTTGAACCCTGGGACTCCGTACCCCATGCATGTGCCCAATGAGATTAGGCTCGCGGGCGTGTAGAAGGGCGACATCACGAGGTTCAGCACCGGCACCCTGAACACGCTGCCGATGAAGATGACGATGATGGCGCCGATCCAGATCTCGCGCCGGCGGGTGGACACGCTGAAGAAGAACCGCGAATTGCGGTTGCGGAAAAGCGCTTCCACGATGTCCCACCCGTCGAGGCCTGGGATGGGCAGCAGCTGGAACGCGAAGATCGAGACGTTGAGAAACCAGATCGCGTACAGCAGGTAGGTCAGGATGCCAATCGGCGAGCTGATCGAAGGCTCGTTGCCGATGCCGAACAGCACCCGGAGGATCACGCCGACGACCACAGCCGCGAGCAGGTTGGCCGCGGGCCCGCCAAGCTCGTAGAGGACCTTCTGCCCCATGGTGCTGATGCGGTTGGGCTGCACCGGCACCTTGCGGCCCCAGCCGATGAGCGCGATGAAGACCGCGATCACGCCGAGCGGGTCGAGGAACCGCCGCGGATTCCACGTGAAGTAACCGAAGTAGCGGACCGATCGATCGCCAAGCAAGTAGGCCGCTGCGGCGTGGCCCATCTCGTGCACCGGGATGGCGATGAGGAGCGCGGGCACGAGCATCACCGCCGAGACGAGAAAGACGCCGAGGCCGGTCAACCAGCTACTCGATCGGGATCTTGTTGGCGGCGCGGGGCCGCCGCCTGACTGCGCTGCGCCGCACTGTCCTCCGGCCCGAGCCGACTCGTTCGGACGGACTGGCGGTCACGCGGTGCTCATAGATCAGGACCAGCGCCGTGATGAGCTCACGCTGCGCGTTGAGCAGGTGCACCTGCGCCGAAGGCGGGACCATGTCGGACACGACGTTGCTCACCCGCGTGGCCAGCTCGTTGATGAGCTCGATGGCGCGCTCGCCGTCGCGGGTCATCGCTTGGCGTCCTTGCGCTTGGTAAACCGCACGCGAAGCTTGCCGTCGTCGATGGCGGCGCCGGCCGTGTCGCGCTGGGCGAGCACCCGCGGAAGGGAGATCTCGCGGCGGTAGTTGCCCACGGTCACGTACAGCTCGCCGTTGTGACGGCTGAGGTCGACTTCGGAACGCTCCAGGAACGGAACGTCGAGCGACAGGACATAGTCGGCGCCTTCCTTCTGGATGCGCTGCGGGCTCGCGGTCACGAATCGCTCGGCCGGATCGTTGTCGCCGTAGATCGCGTTGGCCATGCGCTGCAGCATCGTCTCGCCCACCACCTCGCTGTCGAACAGCGGCACGTTGAAGATCGGGATGCCCGCGAACGACTGCTCCACCTCGGCCTGGTACCGCTTGTGGATGCGCTGCCACTTCTTGAAAAGCTCGTCGTGCAGCTCGCCCGGAAGCAGCCTGTTCACGATCACGGCGTCGGTCATATAGCCGAAGAGGCTCAAGTAACTGAAAGCGCGCTTCGCCTCCTTGACGACCATCTTCTCGAGGTTGAGCACGATGCGGACCGTCGTGATGTCTGGGTCGGTGAGGACCTTACGCATTCCGTCGAGGTCGAGCAGCAGGTCCTTCAGCGAAGCGAAGATCTCGTCGCTCGGGAGCGGAATATCCATCAGCGGCTGCAGCACCGGCCGCGCCATCTTCATCGCGCGCCGCTCCCACGGATACACCTTGTCCAGCCACCAGCGCGCGGCGTCCGGAAACGTGAGCAGCTGCAGCGTCTCGCCGGTGGGCGCGCAGTCGACGATGAGCACGTCGTGCTCGCCGCGCTGCGCGTAGTGCTTGATCCACATCAGCGAGGCGATCTCGTCCATCCCGGGCGGGTTCGCGACCTCCTCGGCGATCACCTCGTCGAGTCCCTGCGTCGCGAAGACCTCGACCGCGTACTCGTGCAGCCTCGCCCAGTGGCGCTGCATCTCGTGCAGCGCGGAGACCTCGTGGGCCCAGAGGTTCTCGGCGATCGGCGTCATCGACGTGCCGAGCTCGACGTCGAACGAGTCGCCCAGCGAGTGAGCGGGATCGGTGCTCATCACGACCGTGCGGTAGCCCGCCTGCGCGCAGCGCACCGCGGTCGCGGCGGCAACCGAGGTCTTGCCTACACCGCCTTTCCCGGTGAAGAGGATGACGCGCACGGCCTGAGTTTAGACGGGCGCCCGGAGGCGCCCCCAGGGCTCAGTCGTGCCTTACTTGATCAGCTGCGGGATCGTCACGGCGCCGGCCCCGAGCAGGACCACCATGGCAGCCGCCACCACCGCCAGCCGGATCAGGTCGTTCGAGAAGTACGGCACGCGGTCGAGCGGGATCGATGGGTCGACGGACTCGACGACCATCCGGCCGCCCCGTCCTTTCTGGATGCGGTTGCTCGAGCCGAGCGACATCTCCACCGCACGAACCGTCGCCTGGTCGCCGCCGACGCGGGCCTGGGAAACCGAGCGCTGGCCGGTGACTGCGCCGCCGGAGACGGGAGCCGATGCCTTGACGGGCGGGCGGTACCGCGCGCGGGACTTGCGGCGGGACTTACGACTCACAGAGCGAGTGTACTGATGATGCGGCTGGCAGGTATGACACCCCTCCTGGCCTCCCCACTGCGTGGGGAGGGGCAGGCAGGCGGTGGGGTGGGACGTGGAACGGATGCTCCGCCTGCCTGTCTTTGGGCCTTGGGACTCAACCAGCTGGGTTGTGGGCTACGACATGTTGTGTCCCGATAGGAGTTATAACCCCGAATGTAGAGGTTGTCAAGCCTTTACACGTTTCCGACCGGTTCCGGCTGGACGCGCAGGCGGATTGGCCCGGCCAGGATCCAGACCCCGGACAGGAGGCTGACCGCGATGCCGACGTAGATCGCGGGCAGCACACCGTAGACCGTGCCGATGATGCCGCCGATGAAGGCGCCGATCGGGATCGTCCCCCAGATCATCGTGCGCACGGTGGCGTTCATGCGGCCCTGAACGCGGTCCGGAGTTATGGCCTGCCGCAGGCTGACCTGGGTGATGTTGTACACGGGGTTGACCCAGCTGCCGATGAAGAAGGACACGATCAGCAACGGGATCGCGAACCCGTACTGGGCGAGTGGAACCAGGATCAGTGAGAGTCCGCCGGCCGTGATGCTGACGAACAGAGTCGGCCCGACCCCGATGCGCGCCGCGATCCACGATGCGCTCAGCGCGCCAAGCAGGCCGCCCACCGCGCCTGCGGCAAAGACCAGACCAACGACGCCGGGACTCAGGTGCAGGAAGCGGTAGGCAAAGATGAGGTAAACGGCGAACACCATATTTCCGCCGAGGTTCGACGTCGCGGTGCTGCCGGCGATGCGCGAGATGGTCCGGTTGCCGAGCACGAATCGGATTCCCTCCAACATCTCGGAGAAGAAGCCGCCGCGGCCCGCCTCTGATGCGGGCTTCGGCGCGGGCTCAGGCCGGCGGATCCACCACAGCGACAGGACCGACACGAGGAACGATGTCGCGTCGACTGCGACCGCGCGAGCCGCGCCCACGAGCTGGATGAGAACCCCGGCGAGCGCGGGGCCCACCATCTGCGCTACCGACCCAGTCACCTGCAGCTTGCTGTTGCCTTCGACCAGGTCTGACCGCGAGATGATCGCGGGCAGGTACGACTGATAGGCGACATCGAAGAACACAGTGCCGACACCGACCAGAAGAGCAACGACGTAGAGCTGCTCCATGGTCAGCAGGCCGAGCACGTACGCCACCGGCACGCTCCCGAGCGCGACCATGCGCAGCAGATCGCACACGATCATGATCGGGCGGCGGCGAATCCTGTCCGCATACACGCCTGCGATGAGGCCGAGCACCGGGAACGCCAGGAACTGAAGGGCCTCGAGCAGCCCCACCTGAAACGGCGTGGCGCTGAGGATGAGGATCGCGACCGTCGGCAGTGCGAGGGCGCTGACCTGGCTGCCGAGCTCACTGATCCCCTGGCCCCACCAGAGCTTCAGGAACTCGCCGTCTTTCCACAGCTTCGGCTGGAACAAGGCTTCCTATGATGCCGACTTCAGAAAACTGAACCGACCAGAGGTCGACTGACCTCCCCCATGCGTTAAACCTCGGTCGTCAGCTCCGCGTATTCCTCTTCGCTAATGAGGTCGTCCAGCTCGCCGCGGTCCTCCAGCCGCACCTTGACGAGCCAGCCCGATCCGTATGGCTCGGCGTTGACGAGGTCTGGATTTTCGAGCACATCGGGATTCACGTCGACGACCTCGCCGCTGACAGGCGCCTCGAGCGGGGAAGAGGCTTCGTCGGACTCCACGTGCCCCATGCGGCCTTTCGCGCGCAGCACGTCACCCAGGTCGGGCAGGTTCAGCGAGGTGATCTCCCCCATCTGGTCCTGGAGGTACTCACTCAGGCCCAGCACGGCGACGTCGTCGTCGATCCTGACCCACACGTGGGCGCCGCTGAACCGGAGCTGGGACATACCGGAATAATGCGCCCGCGCCGTTAGGCGCAGTGTGCGATTCCTTCTACTGATTGCGGTTGCGGCCGTCATGGTCTGGCTGGGGAGCCTGTTCTGGCAGATGCTTCAGTCGACCGGAAATACGTTTTAGCGCCCGACTCGGAAGAAGACCACGTCGCCGTCCTGCACCCGATAGTCGCGTCCCTCGACGCGCAGCTTTCCGGCTGCGCGCAGGGCGTCCATCGACCCCGCGGCGACGAGCTCGTCGACCGACGTGACCTCGGCCCGGATGAAGTGCTTCTCGAAGTCGGTGTGGATCTTCGCCGCCGCCTGCGGCGCGGGTGAGTCTCGCTCGCACGGCCATGCCCTCGCCTCTGGCTCACCGGCGGTGAAGTACGTGATGAGGCCTCCCGCCTCCCAAACCGCGCGCGCGATGCGACCCAGGCCCGACTCGTCGATGCCGTAGCTCGCGCGCATCTCCTTCTCCTCGGCCGGGTCGAGCTCGGTCAGCTCGGCCTCGAGCCGCGCGGACAGGACGATGGCCGGCGCGCCTTCCTCGTTGGCGATGCCTATCACCTTCACCGCGCCTTCGCCGCCGGACGGCAGCAGCTCGTCGGCGACGTTGGCCACGTACACCGAGGGCTTGAGCGTGACCGGAAAGATCGAGTTGAGCAGCTTGCGGTCTTCTTCCTCGAGGGCGAGCGTACGCAGCGGCTTGCTGTTGTCAAGGTGCGCCTTGGCCGCGGTGAGGACCTCGGTCTCGCGCTGCGCGTCCTTCTTCCCCGCCCGCGCCTCCTTGCCCACCACGTCGAGACGCCTTTCGATCGAGGTCAGGTCGGCGAGCACCAGGTCGAGGGTGAACTCGTCGAGCTCCTTGACCGGCTCGGCGTCGGGACCAAAGCAGCGCGCGACCTTCACGAGGACGTCGGCCTGGCGCGCAAACGCGACGCGCTGCGCACGGCTTCCGGGCGGCGTGTCCTCGACGCGCACCTGGGCCGGCGTGGTCTTCTTCGGCTTCACCGCCTCGGCAAGTCGCTGCAGCCGCTCATCGGGCACGTCGACCATGCCGACGCCGTCGGCGCCGCGCCCCGCCGTCAACGCGTTGAACAGCGTGGTCTTGCCCGAGCCCGCGGGCCCGACTATGGCTACTGAAACCGGCACGAGCTACTCGACGTCCAGGTCGAATGCTTTGTGCAGAACGCGGACACCCTTCTCGACCTGATCGCGCGAGACGAGGCAGGTGATGCGGATCTCGGAGGTGCTGATCATCTCGATGTTGATCCCTGCCTCGGCGAGCGCGCGAAACATGCGGCCCGCGATACCGGGCATGCCGAGCATCCCGGTGCCGACGATGGAGAGCTTCGCGATGCCGCCCGCGGACGACACGCGGCGCGCGGCGACCTTCTTGGCCGCGATGCGCACAAGCTTCTCCGCGGCTTTCAGGTCCGACTCGGCGACCGAGAACGTGAGGTCGGTGCGGCCGGAATGGCCGACGTTCTGAACGATGACGTCGACCGAGATGCCCGCCGCACCGAGCGGCTCGAAGATGCTCGCGGCCACGCCGGGCCGGTCCTTCACGCCGAGGACTGTGATCTTCGCGACGTTCTTCTCTTGCGCGATGCCGCGCACGCGCTGCCTGTCTTCCATTGGAACCTGAGCGACGATCATCGTACCCACGCGATCGTTGAAGCTCGACCGCACGTGGATCGGCACACCGTATAGCTCGCCGATCTCGACCGCCCGCGGATGAATGACCTGGGCGCCGACCGCGGCCAGCTCGAGCATCTCGTCGTAGCGGATGTGCGTGAGCTTGCGCGCGCGATGGACAACACGCGGATCGGCCGAATA
>VBIA01000045.1 GCA_005879985.1 Chloroflexota bacterium
CCGCGATTCACACCGACGGCTGCCTTCAGCACCCCATCGGCGAGGTAGAAGCCAAGGAACTTCCTCTCGTCCAGCGAGCCACGCACGATGAACTGGTCCCACTTACGCACATGGCCGACGTACTCGAGCTTGAGGTCGTACTGATCTGACCAGAACGTATGGACGTACGCGTAAGGCGCACCGATTCCAAGCATTGATCTCGCCGCTGCCGCGCCTTGCTTCTCGGCGTTGTTGTAGTGCTCAACGCGAATGCGGCCGAACAGGGGGTGATCGTGGCTGGCCACGTCACCGGCGGCGAACACCTCAGGGACATTGGTCCTGCAAAGCTCATCGACCAGCACGCCGTTGTCGACCGAAACTCCGCTGCTCGCAAGCGCATCGAGCGCGGGCCTGATGCCGACTGAGACGACGGCGAAGTCACACGCCAGGCTGCGTCCGTGCCGCGTGATGGCGCGCTCTATCCGATGCGCACCCTCGAAACGGACGACTTCGTCGCCACTGAGCAGTTCGACGCCCGCGTCGCGATGGATGCCGGCCATGACCTGCCCCACCACCGGGCCGAGCACCGACTCGAGCGGCGATGTTCCCGGTAGGACCGCGGTCACCTGGGCGCCCATCTGGGTCAGCGAAGCGGCCACCTCCGAGCCGATGAACCCCATGCCGACCACCACCGCACGCGCGCCGCGCCTGGCGTCTTGTTTGATGGCGTCGGACTCGGCCACGGTGCGGAGTTGGTGGACGCCGGGCAGATCGGCACCGGGAACCTCGAGGGTCCTGTTCACACCGCCTGTCGTGATCAGCAGCCGGTCGAAGGGCACGGGTGCGCCTTCCTTAAGGTGCACCTGGTGGGTGTCGGCGTCCACGTGCGTGGCGGTGGCGTGCACGCGAACCACGCGGTTGTCCTCGTACCACTTCTCGTTCGCGACCATCCAGCCGTCGAGGGTCTCCTCGCCGCGCAGGTACGACTTGGAGAGCGGCGGCCGGCCGAAGGGAGGCGTCGGCTCGTGCCCGATCAGAACCAGGCGGCCGTCGTAGCCCTCCTCGCGGAGGGTCCGCGCCGCGACACCGCCCGACATACCCGCGCCGAGGATGACGATCGAGCTCTCGTGTGTGGGCACTCCTTGCGATTGCACGATGGGCGCCGGATCCGCTCCGGCGCCCATCGCAGTTTGATCTAGCCTTGCGGGCCGACCAGGTCGCTCATCGGCATCATGTTCGCCGAGTCGCAGGTGAAGGCGAGGCAGCCGATTTGCCACCCCTGCTCGATCGTCGCGAGCATCGAGTAGTGGTTGTAGGCAACTGACGACGTGCGTGCGGAGTGGTCGGAGTGCGAGATGACCAGGGTTATGACGTGGCCGCCACCGGGCACCGCGTCACAGCAGCCGCTGACGTCGTTGAACGGGAAGTCGCTCTCGTCCCACGTGATGAAGATCACGGAGTTTCCCGTCCAGGCACTCGACGACATGATCATCGAGACCGTCGAGGACAGGAATGCGTCGCCGTCCTGGATGAGGTCGTTCTCATTGGCGAAGTTGCACCTGTCCGTGGCGGGGTCGGTGCCGCCGCGGCCGTGCATGTCATTGCACTGGTCGGGGGAGATCCAGGAGTAGTCGGGAGCGTTGCCGGAGGCGAGGTCGGTGGACAGCTCGGGGAAGTCGACGAGGTTGGCCATGCGAGCCGGGTTGCTCTGCACATCCGCATAGGAGACGAACGGATTGTGCTTGCGCTCGTAGAGCTGGTTGCCTGCGGAGTGCGCGAGCTTGTTGGTGTTGCCGCCGGCGAAGTAGGACTGCATGTAGCCCTTCCACGTGCGGCCACTGCTCTCGATCTGGTCGACGACGTTGGCAACGTTGATAGTGACGTCGCTGTCGTCCACGACACCGTTCGTGCTGCCTGACGTGGCCGCGATGTAGTTGGGCTGGCTGGGATGACTCACGCCTGTGTAGTTGGTGGCGAGGCCGAACTGAGCGGCAGCGGAATTGATCCACGGCGCGTTCGAGTTCCCGATCAGATGGCTGTATCCGGTGTTCTCCATCATGATCACCCAGACGTGCTGAAAGTTCTTGAGGTCGCTGCGGTTGTCTGCGG
>VBIA01000044.1 GCA_005879985.1 Chloroflexota bacterium
GACGAGATAGCGATCTCCTAGCCCCTGTTAAGAAGGGATTGACCCTCCGCTTAGGCTCGAATCGTGCTCGATTGGCTGGTCGATCTCATCCTGCCGCCCCGATGCGGGGGATGCCACCTCGCCGGCTCATGGTTGTGCGATCGCTGCCGGCGGCAGATCCGCCGGCTGGAAGAGCCGCTCTGCCGGCGATGCGGGGCTGAGCTCGACTCCAAACAGGACACGTGCGGCTGCCGCACGCGCATGCACGCGCTGTCGCGCCTGCGCTCCGCAGTCGCCTACGAGGGCCCCGTCGAATCGCTCGTCCACCGCTTCAAGTACCAGGGCTGGCGCGCGCTCGCGAGGCCGCTGGCGCTGCTGCTTTGCGACCGCATCGTGGTCGAGGGCCTGGCCTCGTCATTCGTCCTCCCGGTGCCGCTGCACAGTGAGAGGCTCCGGCAGCGAGGGTTCAACCAGTCCGAGCTTCTGGCGCGCGAGCTGCGGCAGAACCTCAACCTTCGCGACCCGCCAGGGCGCCTGGTGCGCATCAGGGCGACCAGGCCGCAGGTCGGCAGCGACCGCCTGCGCCGCTGGGAGAACGTGAGCGGAGCCTTCGCCTGGCGGGGAGGCGCGCTCGAAGGGCGCTCCTTGATGGTCGTGGACGACGTTGCCACGACCGGGGCGACCCTGGAGGCCTGCGCGGTGGCCTTGAAAGCCGCCGGATCTGGGCCCGTGATCGGCGTGACGGTCGCCAGGGTCCGAATTTGAAGCGAGAGAAGGCTCGTGACCGACTCGCTATAGTGCTTGCGCACTGGAGACCACCGCGGAGGCGAATTAATGGCAGTCCGGATCCCCGGGATCAATATCGACGAGTACTACCAGCAGCTCGGGCCGATCGAGCCTCTAATTCGGGACGACCGCGTGACGGAGATCATGGTCAACGGCTCCGACCACGTCTACGTCGAAATGAGCGGCAAGGTGGTTCTCACCAACATCAAGTTCCTGGACGAGGACCAGCTCCTCAACGTCATCCAGTTCATCGTCCGCACCGTGGGCCGCCGCATCGACGAGCGCTCACCGCTCTGCGACGCACGACTCGCCGACGGCTCCCGTGTCAACGCGGTCATTCGCCCGCTGGCGCTCAACGGGCCGCTGCTGACGATCCGAAAGTTCGCCCGCGACCCCTACCAGGTGGAGGACCTCATCCGCTTCGGCACCGCGAACGAGTCCGCGTTCGGCTTCCTGAAGGCGGCCGTGCTGTCCAAGGCGAACATCATCGTCTCCGGCGGGACCGGCACCGGCAAGACGACGTTCCTCAACGTGTTGTCGGGCTTCATCCCGGTCGAGGACCGCATCGTCACCATCGAGGACGCGGCCGAGCTGCAGCTCCACCAGGAGCACGTCTGCCGCATGGAGACGCGGCCCAAGGACATCAACGGTGAGGGCGAGATCACCATCCAGCGTCTTGTGATCAACTCCCTGCGCATGAGGCCGGAGCGAATCGTCGTCGGCGAGTGTCGTGGCGGCGAGGCCCTCGACATGCTGCAGGCCATGAACACGGGCCACGATGGCTCGATGACCACGCTGCACGCCAACAGCCCGCGCGACGGTCTGGCCAGGCTCGAGACCCTGGTGCTGATGGCCGGCGTCGACCTGCCGTTGAAGGCCATCCGCCAGCAGATCGCCGGCGCCATCAACCTGGTCATCCAGCTGAGCCGCCTGCGCGACGGATCGCGCAAAGTGAGTCAGATCTCCGAGATCGTCGGCATGGAGATGGAGACCATCACCATGCAGGACATCTTCGTGCTGGACCAGAAGGGCGCGACTGCGGACGGCAAGGTCATCGCCGAGTTCAAGCCGACCGGCCTTCGGCCGAAGATCCTGGACCGCATGTTCTCCCAGGGCATCCCGCTGCCGAAGGAGATCCTGCTGCTCTTCCCGCCCCCTCCGGGCTACAAGCCGGCGCAGAAATAACATGTCCCCTCTCCCCCAGGGGAGCACAACTTAAGCGCGAGTAACGCGTCCTGACCGCGTCTGGCGCGCAGGGCTGGTGAGGGGCGATGAAGCGCAGATCCCGTCTTATACTCGGGCTGTGAGGGTCGTCCTGAACGACCGCACCGCCGGGCTGCGTCCGGAGCTGAAGGAGTATGCCCAGCGGAAGCTCGAGCGCTTAGCCCGCCACTTCGACCGCGTGGCCGATGCAGAGGTCGACTTCGTGGACGAGGCGAAGCGCTTCGGTCTCGAGATGACCGTGGTGCGCATCAACGTGCACGTCGACGGCCGCCGGGCGCCGGTGCTGTCGGCCAAGGAGCATGCCGCCGACCCGCAGGCTGCGCTCGACATGGCCCTCGACAAGATCGACAGGCAGGTCGTGAAGCTCAAGGAGCAGCGCACCCACCGCAAGCAGTCGACCTCGGCCGTGAGGGTGCCGCCCCAGGAACCGGCCCAACGCGAGCACGAGTTTGAGCCCGAGCGGCTCAGGATGATCCTCAAGCCGGAGCCCCTGGAGCGGGTCGTTGAGCAGCTCGAGACCGACGGCCAGGCCTTCCACGTGTACCTGGACGAGGACACAGGAGAGATCCAGATCGCATTCCGGCGGGCCGACGGCTCCGTGGCCGTGATCGAACCGGTCGTGAGATAGGCGCAAGGGGGACAGGTCCCCCTTGCGGGAAACCCCCTCGCCCCGCGACGCAAAGGCTGGCAAGGTGTTGTGTGGAGTCTTGGCTCGGCAAAGCCGAGCCAACCCTGCCACGAAGGCCCAGGCGAGCATTAGGTGGGTTAGCCCAACCGACTGTGTGGGCATGCTGTACTAGATCACGATGCTGAATCTCGGCCGTTTGCTCGACCCCAACGAACGTGAGGTCAAACGCCACCTTGCGGTGGCCGTGGCCGCCAACGCGCTCGAGCCTGAGCTCAAGGAGCTCGACGACGCGGCTCTGCGCGCCCGCTCGGACGAGCTCAGGCAGAGGGCCAAGGACGGCCACGACCTGGACGAGCTCCTGATCGAGGCGTTCGCGCTGTGCCGCGAGGCGAGCCGGCGCACGATCGGCCTACGCCATTTCGACGTGCAGCTCGTCGGAGGCATCGTGCTGCACCAGGGCAAGATCGCCGAGATGAAGACCGGCGAGGGCAAGACCCTCGTCGCGAGCCTGGCCCTGTACCTCAACGCCCTGCCCGGGGAGGGCGTGCACCTGGTGACCGTCAACGATTACCTGGCCCGCCGCGACGCGGGATGGATGGGGCCGATCTATCACGCGCTGGGCATGAGCGTCGGCGTGAACGTCAGCTCCACCGGCACTTACCTGTACGACCCCGAGTTCGTCGACGAGACGCACCCCGACCCGCGCCTGCAGCACCTGCGCCCGGTGAGCAAGCACGAGGCTTACATGGCCGACATCACCTACGCGACCAACTCCGAGCTCGCGTTCGACTACCTGCGCGACAACATGGCGCGCGACATGAGCCAGTGCAGCCAGCGCGTGCTCAACTACGCGATCGTCGACGAGGTTGACTCGATCCTTGTCGACGAGGCACGGACGCCGCACATCATCTCCGGCCAGTCGGAGGAATCGACCGAGAAGTACTACGAGTACGCGCGCTGGGCCGCGCGGCTCAACGAGGGCGAGGACTTCGAGGTCGAGCTCAAGCACAAGTCCGCATCGCTGACCGAGGCCGGCATCGGGAAGATGGAGCGCTGGACCGGCATCCGCAACATCTACGACCTCGAGAACATTGTCGAGGCGCACCAGATCAACCAGGCGCTCAAGGCGAAGACGCTGTTCCTGCGCGACCGCGACTACCTGGTCAAGGACGGCGAGGTCGTGATCGTGGACGAGTTCACGGGCCGCACCATGCCGGGGCGGCGCTGGTCCGACGGCCTGCACCAGGCGGTTGAGGCGAAAGAGGGCGTGAAGGTCCAGCAGGAGCAAAAGACCATCGCGACAATCACCGTCCAGAACTACTTCCGCCAGTACGACAAGCTCGCCGGCATGACGGGCACGGCGCTGACCGAGGCGGAGGAGTTTCACAAGATCTACGGCCTCGACGTCGTGGTGATCCCGACGCACCGCGCGATGGTCCGCAAGGACCACCCCGACGTGATCTACAAGACCGAGAAGTCGAAGTTCGACGCCGTCATCGACGAGATCGTCGAGCTCAACAAGGAGAAGCGCCCGGTGCTGGTGGGCACCGTGTCGGTCGAGAAGTCCGAGCGGCTTGCGCGGATGCTCGAAAAGCGAGGCATCAAGCACAACGTGCTCAACGCCAAGCAGCACGAGCGCGAGGCTGCGATCGTGGCGGAGGCAGGGCAGCCCGCCGCCGTGACGATTGCCACCAACATGGCGGGACGCGGCACGGACATCGTGCTCGGCGATGGCGTCACCGGCGTGGGCGGACTGCACATCATCGGCACCGAGCGCCACGAGTCGCGGCGCATCGACAACCAGCTGCGCGGCCGTGCAGGCCGCCAGGGCGACCCTGGCTCCAGTCGCTTTTTCATCTCGCTCGAGGACGACCTCATGAAGATCTTCGGTCCTGCCGCCGACCGCATCGGCCGGTTGATGGACAGCCTCGAGGTCGAGCCCATCGAGCACCCGTGGGTCGCGCGCTCCATCGCGAGCGCGCAGAAGAAGGTCGAGGGCATGCACTTCGACGCCCGCAAGCACGTGGTCGAGTACGACGACGTGATGAACAAGCAGCGCCAGATCGTCTACGAGGAGAGGCACAAGGTGCTCGAGGGCGCGGACGCGCGCGGGAACATCCTCGGCTACGTGAAGGACATCATCCAGAAGGGCATCGACCAGACCTGCGAGAGCCGCCACGTCGAGAACTGGGACCTCGAAGGACTGGTGAAGTACCTGTCCGCGTTTCTCCCCATCGCGCCGGGCTCGCAGATCCCCGACGAAGCGCTCGCCGGTGGTCGCGAGGGCCTGGCCCAGCATCTCAACGCGGCCGCCGCCGAGGCTTACGACAAGAAGGTCGAGGAGGTCGGCGTCGACCTGATGCCGCTGGTCGAGAAGGACGTGATGCTGCGGACGATCGACTGGCAGTGGATGGAGTACCTGACGCAGATGGAGCACTTCCGCGAGGGCATCGGCCTGCGGGCGTACGGCCAGCGCGACCCGCTCGTCGAGTACAAGAACGAGGCATTCGAGATGTTCAACGAGCTGCGCGACCGCATCCAGGGCTCGATTGTCTCCGGCATCTTCCGCGTGCAGGTGCAGCGCAACCAGGCGCCGCCTCCTCCGAAGCCGGTCGTGCGGCAGATTGTGGAGAGCGGACCGGGCGAGCTGGACGGCTCGGGGGGGCGCACGAACGGAGAACCGAAGAAGCGCGCGGCGGCCCCTGTGGGCGCGGCCGCGGGATCCGCGTCAGCGCCCAACGCTAAGATCGGCCGCAATGAACCGTGCTGGTGCGGCTCGGGTAAGAAATACAAGCGTTGCCATGGACGATAAGGCGCAAGGGGGACAGGTCCCCCTTGCGGAAAACCCCCTCGCCTCGCGACGAGTTGGTGGTGCAAGTGCACGCGATGTCTTGGCCCGGCGAAGCCGGGCCAACCCTGCCACGAGTCTGGAGAAGTAATGGACGCTGAGATCGAGCCCAAAGAGATCCTGAATCGGATACTGCAGCTCAAGGAGCACCTTTGACCTGCCCGGCAAGCTCAAGCGCGCCAACGAGCTCGATCAGCTTCTAGCCCAGCCCGGCGTCTGGGACGACCCCAACCACGCGCGTGAGCTCGCGCGCGAGTCCTCGGAGCACCGCGAGCTCGTAAACGGATGGGACCGTCTCGAGCGGCGCGCTCGCGACCTCGTGGAGCTCGACGAGCTGGCGGAGGACGATCCCGAGCTGGGAGAGCAGGTGGCCAAGGAGCGCGCGGCGGTGGCCGCGGAGCTGAGGTCGCGCGAGCTCGACTTGCTGTTCACGGATCAGTACGCAACGAACAACGCCGTGGTCACGATTTCGGTGGGGCAGGGGGGCATCGAGGCCCAAGACTGGGTCGAGATGCTGCTCCGCATGTACCTGAAGTGGGCGGAGCGCAAGCGGCTCGGGACTGAGATCATCGACCAGTCTCCCGGTGAGGAGGCCGGCCTGAAGAGCGTCACGTTCATCGTGAGCGGCCCGCGGGCTTACGGATTGCTGCGCTCCGAGCACGGCGTGCACCGGCTCGTGCGCATCTCACCCTTCGACCAGAACCACCGGCGGCACACTTCGTTTGCGCTGGTCGAGGTGATGCCGGAGCTCGAGAGCTCGGACGAGAGCTCGATCGTCATCAACGCGCAGGACCTGCGCATCGACACGTATCGCTCGACCGGCGCCGGCGGCCAGCACGTCAACAAGACCGACTCTGCTGTGCGCATCACGCACATTCCCACGGGGATCGTCGTCACGTGCCAGAACGAGCGCTCGCAGATGAAGAACCGCGAGATGGCGATGAAGGTCCTGAAGGCGCGCCTCTTCCAGCGGCAGCAGCTGGACGCGGCCAAGCAGCTGGACCAGATCCGCGGTCAGGTGATGCCCGCCGAGTTCGGTTCGCAGATTCGCAACTACGTCCTGCAGCCGTACACGCTGGTGAAGGACGTCCGCACCGGCTTCGAATTTGGAAACGCCCAGGCGGTGCTCGACGGCGAGCTCGACCCGTTCATCGAGTCATGGCTTCGCTGGCGCCTGGGCCAGAGCGGCACCAGGGACTAACCTGGTTGTCCCCTCTCCTTTTGGGAGCACAAATTAAGCGCGAGTAACGCGTCCTCAACGCGCCCGGCGCGCAGGGCCAGAGTGAGGGCGACCGCAAGCAAAACCCCGCGGCTACGTTACATAGCCCGGTGCTGGTGGGACCCTCCCGCTTGGAGCTTTCGGAGCTTTCGGGCCGCCTGAGCTATACTGCCCGCGACCTAGCCCAGCGCGCCCGCCGGCGCCTGACGTCACAGCAAAAGACTCAGCTTATGGTTCTAACACCGGATTTCACCGCCCGGCCGGTCATCAGCTTCCAGCATGTGTGGAAGCGGTACCCGACCGGCACCGAAGCCCTTCGCGACGTCAATCTCGTCGTGCCCGAAGGGGACTTCGTATTCCTGGTCGGCCCCTCGGGCGCGGGCAAGTCCACCCTGGTGAGGCTCCTGATCCGCGAGGAGAAGCCTACGAAGGGCAAGATCTTCGTCGAAGGCGTGGAGCTCGGGCGCATGAAGCGGCGCCAGCTCCCCTTCTACCGCCGCAAGGTCGGCCTCGTGTTCCAGGACTTCAAGCTGCTTCCCAACCTGACCATCTACGAGAACGTGGCCTTCGCGCTGCGCGTGCACGGCCAGCCGGACGCTTTCATCCGCACCCGCGTGGCCGAGGCGCTCGACACGGTCGGCCTGTCGGGCAAGGAGCTCACGTATCCGGCGAACCTCTCAGGTGGCGAGCAGCAGCGCGTGGCCATCGCGCGGGCTCTCGTCCACGCACCGAGCATGATCATCGCCGACGAGCCCACCGGCAACCTCGACCCTGCGACCGCGTGGGAGATCATGCAGCTCTTCATGCGCATCAACGCGCGTGGCGCGACGGTCGTGATGGCGACTCACAACCGCGAGATTGTCGACCTGCTGCGCAGACGCGTGGTGGCCATCGACGCAGGCCAGATTGCGAGGGACGACAGATCAGGCAGATACCATGACGATTCTTCGAAATCTCAGATTCGCGCTCAATAGCGCCTGGCAGAGCTTCTGGCGAAACCTCGCGGTCAGCCTGGCCGCGGTGGTCTCGATCACGCTCATCCTGATTCTCGCCGGCGTGAACCTGCTCGTGGGGCACGCGTTCTCGCAGGTGCTCGACGGATTCCGCGACAAGGTCAGCGTGATGTCGATCAACGTCGCGGACGACACGCCGCTGACCTCCGTGTACGCCTTCCAGCAGCAGCTCCAGGGCGACCCCCGCGTCGCGACCGTGAGGTTCGTGACCAAGGAAGAGGCGCTCGCGGAGTTTGTGCGCGACCCGAACAACGCTGTTCTTTCGCAGCAGATCCAGGGCAACCCGCTCGACGCGAAGCTCGAGGTGCGCGTGCGGTCACTGAATGACGTGGCGGCCATCGACTCGATGGCGCGGCAGTGGCCCGGGGTCGATCCGACTGACCCGACCAACTACCAGGGCGAGTTCGTCACGCGAATGCTGCAGCTGTCGCAGTGGCTCGGCTTCGCGGGAATCGGCCTGATGGCCATCCTGGTCATCGTCTCCGTCGTGATCGTCATGAACACGATCCGCACCGCGGTGTATCACCGGCGCAAGGAGATCGAGGTGATGAAGCTCGTCGGCGCGACCGAATGGTTCGTGCGCGGGCCGTTCGTGCTCGAAGGAATCATGACCGGGGTCATCGCGGCCGCGATCGCGCTTTCGCTGCTGGTGATCTCGTATCCGCCCGCGGTTTCGCGCTTCAGCGCGGACATCACGTTCATCCCGCTCACGTACGACCCGACTTTCATCTCGAGCCTGGCCCGAGATTTGCTCGCTGGGGGAGCTCTACTTGGCGCGCTCGGAAGCTATATTGGCGTCCGCCGCTTCGTGAGGCTGTAGTCCAACACATGAAGTCCCGCATCATCGCCGCAATCACGATCGCCTCACTGGCATGGTTGCCGGCGTCGAGCCGCGTTGCCACGGCCATCTACTGCTATCCCGGCGATCCGCCCGACGTCTACCAGGCGTGCGTCGCCTATAACGCGGGGATCAATCAGCAGGTAAACAACCAGCGGCAGTTGCAGAACATCCAGAACCAGATCCACGACGTGCAGGCGCAGATCAACGCTCTGTACGCGCTGATCCAGAGCCTGAACAATCAGATCGCGGCCCAGCAGGCGCTCATCGGCCAGACCAAGGCCAAGATCGTTCAGCTCGACCGGCAGATCCGCTTCAAGCAGGCGGAGCTGACACGGCTGCAGGCCGATGTCGCGGTTCGCGACCAGCTGCTCGACCAGCGCATGCGTTACGTCGATGGTCACGGACCGGTCAACTATGTCGAGCTTGTGCTGACGGCCTCGAGCTTCAACGACCTGGTGAACCGCATGATGGCCACGCAGCAGATCGCGGCTTCGGATCGCAAGCTGCTCGATGTGCTCGCGGTCGAGCACACGCAGGTGACGTCGGCGCAGGCAGACCTCGCCGTGCAGCACTCGCAGGTGCAAGCGCTGCTGCTCCAGCAGCAGGCTGAAGAGGCCGACCTCGAGAAGAGCAAGGCGACGCAATATCAGGCGATCACGCTGGCGTCACAGCTCGAGGTACAGCTGCAGGCGCAGTACGCGCAGGTGCAGGCGCAGCGTGCGGCCATCGACGCACAGGTGGCCGACCTTGCCCGCCAGTACGACGCAGCCGCGGTCAAAGCCGGCGGCGGCACAGGCGTGTTCGAGTGGCCCGAGCCCGGGTGCGGATTCGGCTGCATATCGCAGGGCTTTGGCTGCTCGACCTTCTACCTCGAGATCTATGACGCCGCCTGCCCGTACCCGCATCGGATCCACACTGGACTCGACATCGCGGGCCCGTACGGGACGCAGATCGTGGCCGCCGACACCGGCGTCGTCTATCTTTACCCCGGCTCGATCGGCTACGGCAACATGGTCCTGATGGTGCACGGCAACGGTTACTCCACCGTGTACGGCCACCTGGCCGGCTACGCGCCGGGGCTGCGCAGCGGCATGATCGTGGCGCGCGGCACGACCATCGCGTTCGAAGGCTCGACCGGATGGTCGACCGGGCCGCACCTGCACTTCGAGGTGCGCGTCTACAACGCATACAGGGACCCGTGCATCTGGCTGGGCTGCTGAGGTGCGGTCCCGGCGTAATCTCCTGACATGAACCTTCGCGCCGTCCTTCGGGGCGGCGCCTTTCTTGTGATTGGTCTGGTCGGTTTCGGCGCTGGCGTCTATGCGGACCAGGCGTTGCCGGACTGGATCCCGTACATCGCCCACCATCAGGCCGGGCGCGTCGACACGACGGAGTTGCAGGACGCGATCCGGGTCATCCAGGCCGAATACGTGGACGGCAACCTGGACACGACCAAGATGTCGCGCGGGACCGTCAGTGGGCTGGTGGCGAGCCTGGGCGACCCGTACTCGGTCTATTACGACCCCGACCAGTACAAGAAGCTGCAGGAGGCGTACGAGGGCCGGTACTCAGGCATCGGGATCTACGTGACCTTCGGATCCGGATACCCGCTGATCACCGGCACGGTGCCTGGTTCGCCCGCGGCCAAGGCGGGCCTTCAGGGCGGGGACCAGATTCTGAAGGTGGGTGCGCGTGACGCCGGCGGCATGACCGCCGACCTTGCGACCTCTTTGATTCAAGGGCCCGACGGCACGAGTGTGACGCTGACCATCAAGCGCGACACGTCGACTTTCGATGTGACCATCACACGCGCCGAGATCCAGGTTCCGTCCGTGCGATCGACCGTGATCGGCGACCACGTGCTGTACGTGCGCATCTACAGCTTCGGGTCCACGACCTTCGACGACTTCGCCTCGGTGCTCTCGGCGAACCTCTCCTCGTCGAAGAGCATGGTGCTCGACCTTCGCGACAACCCGGGTGGGTTCGTGGACCAGGCCGACAGCGTGATCAGCTCCTTCGTGGCGAGCGGCGAGACGTTCGAGGAGCACGGGCGCAACGGTTCGGTCGACCGGCACACCGTGAGCGGCACTCACCCGGCGGCCTCAATCCCGCTGGTGCTACTCGTGAACGGCAACAGCGCCTCAGCCGCCGAGATCGTCGCCGGGTCGCTGCAAGTGCACAGGCGGGCGAAGCTGGTTGGCGCGAAGACGTTCGGCAAAGGCTCCGAGCAGCAGGACTTCCCACTGAAGGGCGGTTCGGAGGGCGACCTGCACCTCACGATCAAGCGCTGGTACCTGCCGAACGGGACGACGGTCGATCATGTCGGCCTGACGCCTGACCTGTCGGTCGCCCTGGCGAACAGCAACGACGAGTTCGAGGTGCTGCAGCCGACGGTCGGGCTCGACAAGGACATCCAGCTGAACGCGGCGCTGGCGCTGCTGGCGGCTAAGTAGACTGGACGCGCTTCGGGCGGTTAGCTCAGTTGGCTAGAGCGCCTCGCTTACACCGAGGAGGCCGTTGGTTCGAATCCATCACCGCCCACCACGCGACCGCGATCAGGGCGCATTGATCTCTTTGCCAGGCTGGTGCCAGAGCAGCACCAGCGCCACCAACGGCATTAGTCCGGCCGCCAGCCATTGCACGGCGGTCGTCGAATCGTCGACCCGCAGGAAGCCGACCGCGGTGAACACTGAATTCATTAGATCGAACGCAAGGACAGCCAGCAGGACATAGCGTCCGAGCTGCCTACGCCGGAGGACGTATACGCCCACCGCGGCCACATTCCCGGCAAGCCAGACACCGTTCGCGAAGGCAGTCCTGGTCCTGACCACGATTTCCGGATCCCCCGGCGGAAGCATGAAATTTCTGAACTGCCATCCG
>VBIA01000160.1 GCA_005879985.1 Chloroflexota bacterium
TTGTCGGTCATCACCTTTCCGCTCGGCTTGAACCAACCAATATCCACAGTGCCGCGAATCGGACGCCCCTGGAACCAGCGACGCCTGCGAAACACAGGGTGCTCGCGTCGTAGCCCGATCAGCCAGCGCATGACCTCCAGCAGCTTCCCGTCGACCTGATCCCAGTTGACCCACGACAGTTCATTGTCCTGGCAGTAAGCATTGTTGTTTCCCGTCTGCGTCCTGCCGAGCTCGTCACCCATGAGCAGCATCGGCACGCCCTGCGCGAGGAAAAGTGTGGTCAGGCAGTTGCGTTCCTGCTTCGCGCGCAACCTGATGACGGCGGGGTTGTCCGTGTCGCCCTCCACGCCGCAGTTCCACGAGCGGTTATGCGACTCACCGTCGGCGTTGTCCTCGCCATTCGCCTCGTTGTGCTTCTCGTTGTAGGAGACAAGATCGCGGAGGGTAAAGCCATCGTGGGCGGTTACGAAGTTGATGCTGGCCACCGGTCGGCGTGAGTCGCTCTGGTAGAGGTCGGAGCTGCCGGTGAGCCGCGACGCGAGCTCCGCGACGGTAGACGGGGCACCCCGCCAGAAGTCTCGCACCGCGTCTCTGAATCTGCCGTTCCATTCCGACCACAGGGCTGGAAAGTTCCCGACCTGGTAGCCACCTTCGCCGATGTCCCAGGGCTCGGCGATGAGCTTGGCACGGCTCACGACGGGGTCCTGGTGGATGAGATCGAAGAATGTCGAAAGCCTGTCGACTTCGTGAAACTCCCGGGCCAGCGTTGCCGCCAGGTCAAACCGAAAACCGTCGACATGCACCTCGGTGATCCAGTACCGGAGCGAATCCATGATCAGCTGCAGCGTGCGTGGATGCTGCACGCTGAGGCTGTTTCCGGTGCCTGTGGTGTCGTAATAGAACTTCGGGTCCTCGGCGACGAGCCGGTAGTACGCGGCGTTGTCTATGCCGCGGAAGCAGAGAGTCGGCCCGAGGTGGTTGCCCTCGGCGGTGTGGTTGTACACGACGTCGAGGATGACTTCGATGCCCGCTTCGTGCAGCGTGCGGACCATGGCCTTGAACTCGTTTACCTGCTGTCCACTCTGGCCGCTGCTGGCGTATCCGTTATGCGGCGCAAAGAATCCGATCGTGTTGTATCCCCAGTAGTTGCGGAGCGACATATCGAGCAATCGCTGGTCCTGAACAAACTGGTGGATCGGCATGAGCTCGACAGCCGTGACGCCCAACATCTGAAGGTGCTCGACCACGGCCGGATGCGCAATGCCGGCATACGTGCCGCGCAACTCTTCCTCCACATCTGGATGACAACGCGTCATTCCCTTCACATGCGCTTCATAGATGACCGTTTCGTGCAGTGGCGTTTCCGGGGGACGGTCATTGCCCCACTCGAAATACGGGTTGTGCACCACAGATCGGAAGACGTACGGAGCGCTGTCGGTGGTGTTGATGGAATCCTCGTTGCCGAGCTCGTACGAATAGCAGGCTGGGTTCCACCGGACCTCTCCTTCTATCGCTCGGGCGTATGGATCCAGCAGCAGCTTGCTCGGGTTGCAGCGCGCGCCTCGCTCCGGCGCATATGGACCTCTGACGCGGTAGCCATAGCGCTGGCCGGGCTCGATATTGGGCAGGTAGGCGTGCCACGAGAACGCGTCGACCTCCTCCAGGGCCACACTGCGTTCCTGTCCCTCGTCATCGAACAGACAGAGGTCCACCGCCTCGGCGACCTCGCTGTAGAGTGCAAAGTTCGTCCCGGTACCGTCGAAGTTGGCGCCTAGGGGATAGGCGCGGCCAGGCCAGACCTCGACGTCATGCATGCTCGACGACCTCGACCTCGGTGCAGTCGGGCTCGCAGAGGTTCACGCGGACGACGACGCCGTCTCGCTCGAAGACGATTCGGTCTCCATCCACGTGCGCCTTGACTTCCTGCGCAACCGCGGGCATGCGGCGACGCATCGCGATCAGGTCGCGGTACCAACCGAGCATGCGTCGATGGTAAGGCTCGTCCAGTTCCTCCCATTTCAGCTTCGACTGCTCGAATGTGCCCGGGTCTTGCGGGTCCGGCACCTCGTCTCGGTTCCAGCCGAAAGCGGCGAATTCGCGCCGCCGTCCTTCCGACACGGCCTTGCCCAACGCCGGATCGGCGTGGGCGGTGAAGTAAAGGAAGGGCGTGCTCGCCGCCCATTCCTCTCCCTGGAACAAAAGCGGCGTGAAGGGCGTGGTCAGGAGAAGCGCGGCCGCTGCTTTTACTCTGCCTTCGTCCACCAGCGCCGCGAGTCGATCACCCGCGGCCCGGTTCCCCACCTGATCGTGGTTTTGAGCCGCGACCACGAAAGCGTTGGGAGCAACACCGGCCGATTTGGCGCCGCGCATCTTCTGCCGGTGCTGTGACCACCTCCCGTCGTAGACCCATGCCTGGCGCAGCGCCTTCGCGAGCATCCCTGGAAACGTGAAGTCCTCGTAATAGCCGGTGCGCTCGCCGGTCAACGCGACGTGAAGCGCGTGATGCCAGTCGTCCGCCCACGCCGCGTCGAGTCCGTACCCACCCGCATCGCGGGCGCGAACCAGGCGAGGGTCGTTGGCTTCAGTTTCGGCGAACAGCAGTACCGACCTACGCAGCGCCGCCGATGCAGCATGCACTTCGGTGGCCAGCTGTTCGAGGATGTTCAGCGGCGAATCGTCGACGATCGTGTGCACCGCGTCCAGTCGCAGGCCGTCGATGTGGTAGTCACGAATCCACATCAACGCGTTCTCAACGACGAAGCGACGGACTTCGTGGCTGCCGTCCCCGTCGAAATTGAAAGGAGTCCCCCAGGCGGTCCGATTTCGACCGGTGAAGTAAGGGCCGAAATCGCCAAGGTAGTTGCCCACCGGGCCCGCGTGGTTGTAGACGACGTCGAGAACGACGCCTATACCGGCGGCATGACAGTTGTCGACCAGCTTCTTGAGACCGGCTGGACCCCCATAGGCGTGGTGCGGAGCGAAGAAATCCACACCGTCATACCCCCACCCGCGATCGCCCGAGAACTCGGCGACCGGCATGATCTCGATGGCGTCAACGCCGAGCGCGACGAGGTGGGGAAGATGGTCGATCACGCCATAGAAGGTGCCCGCGGGCGAGAAGGTCCCGACGTGCAGCTCGTAAAGGACGAGGCGAGCGGGTGACAGGCCGCGCCATCTCGCATCGGTCCACGAGTGCAGGTCATGATCGACGACCTCGGACAGGCCGAGCACACCGTCGGGTTGCGAAGCGGAGCGCGGGTCGGGCCGCGCGTCACCGCCCTCGACCGCAAAGCCATAACGCGTCCCTGGACCGGCCTTCGCATCGGCGCCTTCCCACCAGCCGCCTTCGAGCTCGGTCATTGGGGCGCGACTCCCGCCGGACAAGAGCTCGACGCGTTGTTTGCCGGGCGCCCAGACCCTGAACCGATGCATCGACGCTAGCGAGATGCGGCGCGCCGCGCCAGGACGGCCACCGGAAACCGCCGCGTCAGCTGGGCGACCGGCACGCCAAGTCCGCCTTCCTGTTCATCGCCTGTGAGCAGACTTCTCCAGTTGCCGTCAGGAATGTCGATCGCGGTGTCGGCCCAATCGCCGCCCAGCCCAACCACGAGCCGGGGTGCCACGACCAGCAGGCGATCGCGGACAAAGCCCACGGCATGGCGTGCCTTGGCTCCGGACGCGATGAGCGGTGTGTAGCTCGAGCTGCCGAAGAGCTTGGGGTCAGTCCTGCGTTGTTCGAGGAGGCGATTGATGAGCCACAGCTTCGGAGCGCCCTCGTCCGTCCGCGCAATGACGTCGCTCAATGCGGCGCCACGAATTTCCGACAGCAGGCTGGCGACATGCTCAAAGTCCATCGGCCGCCGGTTGTCCGGGTCGACGAGGCTCAGGTTCCACACTTCCGTGCCCTGGTACAGGTCGGGCACTCCCGGCGAGGTCATCAGGAGGGTGGTCTGGGCGAGCGACGCAAGCCGTCCCAGTGCCACCAGCTGATGACGGCCGATGAACGACTCGAGGTCGCTCTTGAACTCAGCGTCCGCCATCACGCTGCCGGCGAATTGAGCCAACGCGTCCTCGAATGCCTGAACCGGGTTGATCCATGAGGTGTGGACCTTGGCTTCGCGGGCGGCTTTCTGCAGGAACGCCACCAGCCGCTGCTCGTCGACCGGCCAGGCTCCGACCATCGTCTGGTACATGAGGTATTCGAGGTTTCGGTCCGGGAATCCCTGCGCCCGATGGCGCTCGTTGTGCTCGGCCCACCGCCGGACCGCTGACTCCCACTCCGCCGGGATTTCCGACAACAGGTTTGTCCTCGCCCGCACGTCGCCACTGCGCTTGGTGTCGTGGGTGGACAGGGTGAGCATCGTGGCCGGCCACTTCTCGGACGTTTTGAGACAGTGCGCGTGGAATGCCTCGACTGACCGTCCGAACGAGCCTGGATCACCGCCGACCTCGTTTAGCGAGACGAGGCGGTTATAGCGATAGAACGCTGTGTCCTCGACTCCTTTGGCCATCACCGCGGGCGTAACCTGCTGGAATCTCGCGGAGAACTCGGCCTCGTTGGCGCCTTCATACCGCATGAGCAATAGGTCGCCCACAAACGAAAGAAGCTCGGCATCGATGTCCGGCTGGCGGCGCGTGGCTTCCTGAACGGCCATCGAAACGTGACGCCGGTCTTGTTCAGATGGCGGTGAACCGCGACGGACGTAGGTTCTATATACGCCCAGGCAAGCGGCGATCTCGCGGACAGCCTCCCGCAGCTCACGGCGAGTGCGATCGCGGTGACGCCGGTTGACATCGCAGATGTCGACCAGCAGGTTGGTCAGGCGTTCGAAGTCTGGCGCCAGCTCGGTGGTTATGATCTCGTGCTTGCACGTTCGAACCACCTCGGAGAAAAGCTGCGACTCGCCGGTAAACGCGTGATAGAGAGCGGTCAACGATCCTTCGTTGGCAGAGTCGACGAATAGGCCGTCGACATACGCGATGAAGTCATAGCCGGTCGTGCCCTGCACCGGAAAGGTGTCCGGCACCCCCTCGTCTGCGGCCAGGATGTCTTCGACCACCATGTACGTGTCCGGAGCTGCCGAGCGCAACCGTCCCAGG
>VBIA01000046.1 GCA_005879985.1 Chloroflexota bacterium
CACGGGCTGGACGCAGGTCGGCACGAGCTCCGGGACGACCTTCAGCGACACCGGGCTGAACGCCGCGACCACCTACTTCTATCGCGTGATCGCCAGCAACAGCGTCGGCGACTCACCGCCGTCGAGCACCGCGTCGGCCAGCACCGCGACGCTGATCGGGTACACGCAGGCGCCGCAGGGCAACTGGGTGGGCAGCTACGGCGCGAACGGCTACGCGCTGCTGGGCTGGAACGGGAGCAGCGACCTGGTCTCGCTGCCGGGCATCACCCTGACCCTCGACAACGGCCAGCGGTTTGAATGGAGCGGCTCCACGACCGCCGTGCAGGCGCTGCAGAGCCCCGATGCCACCACGCGCCATGCGTCCAGCTGGTACGACGCGAGCCAGGTGCGCCTGCACCTCACATTCTCGAGCGCGTTCAGCGGCACGATGCACCTGTACGCGCTGGACTGGGACACCACGGGCCGGCGGGAGACCATCACGATCAATGACGGCTCGGGACCGCAGGCCGCGAACATCACGACCGACTTCTCTGGCGGCGCGTGGGTGAACGCGCCCGTCAACGTGGGCGCGGGCGGCACCGTGACGATCACCGTCACGCAGACCGCCGGCCTGAACGCGGTCATCTCGGGCGTCTTCCTGGGCGGCGGACCGCCGGCCCCCGCGGCGCCAACTGGCGTGACCGCTACGTCGGTCAGCGCCTCGCAGATCGGCGTCAGCTGGACCGCAGTCGCCAATGCGACGTCATACAAGATCCAGCGCTCACCCGACGGCAGCACCGGATGGACGCAGGTGGGCACGAGCACCACAACGTCGTTCACCGACTCGGGCCTCAGCCCCGCGACGACCTATTTCTATCGCGTCATCGCCAGCAACAACGCGGGCGACTCGGCTCCGTCGGCCACGGCGTCAGCCACCACAGCCAACCTGCTGCCCTACACGCAAGCGCCGCAGGGCAACTGGGTGGGCAGCTACGGCGCGAGCGGTTACGCGCTGCTGGGCTGGAACGGGAATGGCGACCTCGTCTCGCTGCCCGGTGCAACCCTGACCGTCGACAACGGCACCGACTTCCTGTGGGGCACGACAGGCCTGGTGCAGGCGCTGGAGAGCCCGGACACGAGCACGCGCCGCGCCTGCGCGATCTATGACGCGAGCCAGGTGCGCCTGCACCTGACCTTCCCCGCCGCCTACAGCGGCAACCTCCACATCTACGTGCTGGACTGGGACAGCACCGCGCGCCGCGAGACGGTGACGATCAACGACGGCTCCGGGGCTCGCAGCGCCAACATCACGACTGACTTCTCGCAGGGCGTGTGGATCAGCCTTTCGATCAGCGTCGCCGCCGGCGGCACGGTGAGCATCAGCGTCACACAGACCGCAGGCGCGAACGCCGTGATTTCGGGCATCTTCCTCGGTGACGGGCCTCCGGCCCCCGCCGCGCCGACCGGTGTCAGCGCCAGCCCGGTTAGCGCCTCGCAGATCGCGGTGTCGTGGACCGCTTCCAGCGGCGCCACCTCGTACAAGGTCCAGCGCTCGCCTGATGGCAGCAGCGCCTGGAACCAGGTGGGCACGAGCACGACGACGTCATTCACCGACACAGGGCTCAGCCCCGCGACCACCTATTTCTATCGCGTGATCGCCAGCAACAACAACGGCGACTCGCCGCCTTCGAGCGCCGTCTCCGCCACCACCGCGAGCCTCCTTTCCTACAGCCAGGCGCCGCAGGGCAACTGGGTGGGCACGTACGGAGCGAGCGGCTACGCGCTGCTGGGCTGGAACGGAAGCAGCGACCTGGCCTCGCTGCCCAATGCCACGCTGACCGTCGACAGCGGCGCTGACTTCCTGTGGGGCGCAACCTCCGCGGTGCAGGCGCTCGAGAGCCCTGACACCGCAACCCGCCGCGCGTGCACGATCTACGACGCCAACCAGGTGCGGCTGCACCTCACGTTCTCGACAGCGTTCAGCGGCGCCATCCACCTGTACGCGCTGGACTGGGACGGCCTCGGCCGGCGCGAGACCATCACCATCAGCGACGCCTCCGGTCCTCAGACCGCCAACATCACCACCGACTTCACGCAGGGCGCGTGGGTCAGCGCGAACATCAACGTCGCGGCCGGCGGCACGGTCACAGTCACGGTGACCAACACGGCCGGGACCGCCAACGCGGTGCTGTCGGGAGTCTTCCTGGGCTAGCTTTCGACCCGTTTGCTATAGCAGCGACGCGTAGAGGTCGGCGGTCGTCCTGGCGATCGCGGGCCATCCGAAATGCGTGAGGACCCGCTTGCGCCCGGCCTCCCCCATCGCCCTGGCGCGGACCGGGTCGTCGAGCAGCTGATCGATCCTCTCCCCAAGGGCCGCGGAAAAAGCATCGGGGCGGCCCGCGTCGTAGTCGATCAAGAAGCCGGTCTCACCGTCGACCACGATCTCGGGGATACCTCCGACTCTTGAGGCCACCACGGCCGTGTCGCACGCCATCGCCTCCAGGATCACGAGCCCGAACGGCTCGTAGATTGACGGGCACACGAAGACGGTCGCGCTCGAGTGGAGAGCGATGAGGTCCTCGCGCGAGATGTAGTGGTCGATCCAGACCAGGCTGCGGCCCTCCGCGCGCACCCGGGCGGCCAAGGCGTTGACCTCGGCGGCGATCTCGGGCGTGTCCGGGCTGCTGGCCGCGACGACGAGCTGGTGCTTCGGGTCGAGCTTCAGGGCGGCGGCGAGCAGGAGCGGCAGGCCCTTCTGCCGGGTGATGCGGCCGTTGAACAACGCATACGGGCGTGAGGCGTCGACGCCGTACTTCGCGAGCGTCTCGGGCGACTCGCGGCGGCTGTAGATGTCGGGGTCGATGCCGTTGTGGATGACGTGCACCCGGTCGGGCCGCACCGCCGGGTAGGTCTCGAGGACGTCCCTGCGCACGCCTCTGGAGACTGCGATGACCGCGTCCGCGGCCTCGATGGCGGTGCGCTCGCAGAAGAGCGAGAGGGCGTAGCCGCCGCCGAGCTGCTCCTTCTTCCACGGGCGGAGCGGCTCGAGGCTGTGGATGGTCATGACGTGCGGGATCGACCACATGAGCTTCGCGAAATGGCCGCCGAGGTTGGCGTACCAGGTGTGGCTGTGGGCGAGGTCGCTGCCCTTGGTTTTCGCGGCCATCGCGAGGTCGATGGACATGGCCTGCAGGGCGGCGGCCTCGGGCTTCGGCTCGCTGAGCCCCTCCCACGGTTTGTAGCTCTCGACGTTGGGCTCGTCGCGGGGCGAACCCCACGCGTGAACGGTGACGTCGACCAGCTTGCGCAGCTCGCGCACCAGGTACTCGACGTGCGTGCCCGCGCCGCCGTAGACCTCGGGCGGGTATTCGCGCGTCAGGACGGCGATGTGCTTCCGGTCGGGCGTCAATCCGGCCGGATTGTATTGCGGGTCAGGCGGCCGGTCAGGCGGGCGCCGAGGTCGTTACGACGAGCGTCTGCGAAACTCAACGTGAGTGGCCAACCTATCCGCCAGGACACGCGCCGAGCTGCCGGACACCGCTTTCGCCTACGTCGACTCCCACGGCCGGAGGCGTCTGCCGATCAATGACGAGGCGCACGTGCGCAACGCACTGTCGCGATTCAACCAGGTCGCTTTCGAGAGCGAAACAGCTCGCGACACGGCGCGGACGAGGCTGCTCAAAGCCGCTAAGAAGTACGGGATCGTCCCGGTCGGCTTCATCACCGGCCAGGTGGTCACTGTCCGCGCTCGAGCCGAGATCGCGGCGCGCGAGAGCGACGCGAGCTCGCTGCCACGAGGCGTCGTGACGTTCCTGTTCTCTGACATCGAGGACTCCACCGGACTCACGCGGCAGCTCGGGAACCGCTATGCGCGCCTCCTGTCAGAAACGCGTTCACTGCTCAGGACCGCGGTTCGTTCGTCCGGCGGCTACGTGGTCGACATCCGCGCGGACGAGCTGTTCGCGGTCTTCAAGGGAGCGCCCGCTGCGCTCAGCGCGGCGATCGCCATTCAACGCGCTGCTCTGTCGCACGTCTGGAGGGACAGCGCACAAGTGCGGATCAGGATCGGCCTGCACACCGGCCGCTCCACCCTGACCGACACCGGATATGTCGGCCTCGCGGTCAGCACGGCGGCCCGGGTCTGCGCTTCGGCGCACGGCGGCCAGGTCGTGATGTCCGATTCGACCCGCTTTGCGGTGGACGCCTCACGCCCACAGGGCGTGACCTTCCGCGATCTAGGCCTGCAGCAGCTTCGGGGCCTGCCGGAGCCTGAACGGCTCTTTCAGGTGGAAGCCGCGGAGCTGCCGGCCGGCTGATCGACCGCTACATCAGCGGTTTTCGGGCCCGGATGTAGGCGCTGCCCACCTTGCCGTCGATACCGGGCATGTTCTCGGTGGCGTGGATCTCGAAGTCGACATCGGCGAACCCGGCGGTGACGAGTGCGTTTCGATATTCACTGATCGGGATCGTGCCCGAGATGCAGCCGGCCCACTTGTCCAGGGCTTGCTTGTCGGCCGGCTCGAGTGGCTCTAGCTCGACCATGTCGGCGACAGCGAACCGACCGCCTGGCCTGAGGACCCTGAACGCCTCCTTGATGACAGCACCCTTGTCCTCGGCGAGGTTGATGACGCAGTTGGATATGACGACGTCGACTGTCGAGTCCGGCAGCGGGATGGTTTCTATGGTTCCCTTCAGGAAGCTGGCATTCGTCACGCCGGACTTGGCCTTGTTGCCGTTGGCGAGGCCGAGCATCTCGTCGGTCATGTCGACGCCATAGGCATGACCGCCAGGCGCGACGCGGCGCGCCGAGAGCAAGACATCAAGGCCCGCGCCCGAGCCCAGGTCGAGGACGGTCTCGCCCGGCCTCAACTCGGCGAGCATTGTCGGATTGCCGCATCCGAGACTGACCGACTCGGTCAGCCCGATCTCTTGCAGGGCCTCAGCGGAGTAAGAGCCGCTGCACCCGCAGTCGGGTCCATCGGCCTGGCAGCAGCCGGCCGGCCCCGAACCGGGCCGGTTGAACACGACGAGCTGCTTGGCGACGTTCGCGTAGCGCAAGCGGACGGCTTCCCTGACTTCACTCATGGTGTTATCTCCCTGGCCCATCGATAAATGTCGATGGGTCGCATGCTAGCACAAGGCATCGACGATTGTCGATGGGTTGTGTATCATCGGGTCAGTGGCGCTGAAGCAGCTTCCCGTCCTCCGGCAGCGTGGCGAGTGCTGCGTGCTGCCGGCTGTCGACGTCGGGTGGGCGGAGGAGGCGGCCAACCTCATGAAGGCGCTTGCCGATCCGACTCGGCTGACGATGGTCGCGGCCCTCTGGAAGGCGAAATCGCCCATCTGCATCTGCGACTTCACGGCGGACCTGGAGCTGAGCCAGTCGACGATCTCGCACCACATGGCCAGGCTCAAGGAGGCAGGCCTGGTCGACAGCGAGAAGGACAGCATCTGGACGTACTACCGGCTCCGCCATGACCTGGCGCCGAGCACGCGCAAGCTTCTTGGCCAGCTGATCGCTTAGCCTCGTCGGGATGTCGACCGGCCGCGTGATGACCGTGCGCGGTCCGATATCCGGGCGCGATCTCGGCATCACCTTGATGCACGAGCACGTGTTCATCGACCTGACGTTGCTGTGGGATTCGCCCACTTCTGAGTGGCAGAAGCCGCTCGTGGACGCTGAGATCACGCTGGCGAACCGCGGCCTGCTGCAGGTCGACCCTTACGTCAGCCGGCAGAACCTGATGCTGGACGATTTCGGCGCGGCGGTTGCGGAGCTGGCTCCATTCCGGCAGCTCGGCGGCAGTTCGATCGTCGACCTGACGACCACCGGCATTCGCCCGCAACCGGCGAAGCTGCGCGAGGTGTCGGAGCAGACCGGCCTGCACATCGTGGCCGGCTGCGGCTGCTACACACAGCGGTCCCACCCGCCTGAGGTCGCGGCGCTGTCCGAGTCCGAGCTGCTCGAGCGCCTGCTGGATGAGATCGCGAACGGGCTTGGCGGCACCGACGTGCGGCCCGGGATCATCGGAGAGATCGGCACGAGCTCGCCGGTTCATCCTGACGAGGCCAAGGTCCTGCGCGTGGCCGCGGCCGCGCAGGGCAAGACGGGACTGGCGATCAACGTTCACGTCGCGATCTTTCGACGCGAAGCGCTCGCGGCCCTCGACATCCTCGAGGCGGCCGGCGCCGATTTGAGCCACGTCGTGATCAGCCATCTCGACGAGCAGCCCGACACCGCCTACCACCGAGCGATCCTCGGGCGTGGCGTTTACGTGGAGTACGACACGTTCGGGTCAGAGTCGTACTTCGACGGCGACGGATCGGCCGAGCCGAGCGATCGCGAGCGCGTCGACTGCCTGATCGAGCTGCTGGACGCCGGCTTTGGCGACCGGCTCCTCATCTCGCAGGACGTGTGTACCAAGGTGCAGCTACTCAAGTTCGGCGGCTCTGGCTACGGGCACATCCTCCGCTCGATAGTGCCTCGGCTGCGCCGCCGCGGCGTCGACGACGCGACGGTGCTGAAGCTGCTGGTCGAGAATCCCGCGCGGGTCCTGGCGACCGCCTCTTAGGCCCAGCTCCATCGGGTCGCGCCGTGCGGCTCGGCGGTGCCGACGCCGATCGCCTTGGCCATCATGAGCTCGTACAGGTCCCATGGCGCCGGCCCCGCGCTAGGAGCGCTGTACGGCGCTGTGATAGCGCCGTCGCGCGCCTCCGCCGGCCAGCCCTGCGCCGCGTAGCGCTCGGCCAGCCGTGCCAGCGTCGATTCGTCGCGCACGATCGCCGCGGTTCCCTCGAGGGTCACGTCGATGTCTGGCAGGGAGACCGAAAGCGAGCAGCTTGGGTTCTGCGACAGGTTCTGGCTCTTGCGCGTGGAAGCGCCGCTGACAAAGTACAGCTTGCCGTCCACCCAGATCGCGCCGATGCCCGCCACGTGCGGCCGGCCGTCCGGCCGGGTGGTGGCCAGCCAGAAGGAGCCCTTCAGGTCACCGGCCTCCAGCTGTTTCAGAACGCGGGTCCAGGGGATCGGCTCAGAGCCGTAGATGTCGAGGTTCTTCGTGTCCATCGTGTCCTCCGAAATTTCGATGCGGTCTCACCGGCTATAACTGCAGGTGTCGTCGAAACTGATCGACGCCGATCAGGAAAGCCAGAGCAATCCGCCGGCGACCAGTGCGGGCACCGCCTGGATCACAAGGATCCTCCGGCTGACCGTGGCCGCTCCATAGACGCCGGCGACCACGATGCAGACCAGAAAGAAGGTGAGTATCGGCCGCCCCGCGTGGACTCCGTACGCGATCAGTGCCCAGATGAGCCCGGCGGCCAAAAAGCCGTTGTACAGACCCTGGTTGGCGGCCAGCGTCCTGGTCGATGCAGCGAATTCCGGGGTCGTACGGAAGGTGCGCCGGCCGAACGGCGACGTCCAAAGAAACATCTCGAGCACGAGGAAGTACATGTGGAGGGCCGCAACCGCGACGACGAGAACGGCTGCAATCAGCTGCACGGCGTCAGGTTAGAGCGGCTTCTGTCAGGCCTTGCGCTGGTTGAACCGAATCATGTTGCCGGACGGGTCGCGAAAAGCGCAGTCCCTGACGCCGTATTGCTGATCCATCGGCTCTTGCATCACCTCTCCACCTCCGGCCCGGATGTGTTCGAAGGTCGCGTCGCAATCCTCGGTGCTGAAGTTGACGGCCCGCAGCAGACCCTTGGCCAGCAGCTCCTTCATGACCTGGCGGTCGCCCGGGGATGCGTTGGGGTCGGCAAGTGGCGGCTCGAGGACGATGCTGACGTCCGGCTGGCCCTTGGGCCCGACCGCGGTCCAGCGCATGCCCTCGTATTTGACGTCGCTGCGCACCTCTAGCCCGAGCAGGTCGCGATAAAAGGCGAGCGCCTCGTCGTGGTCATGGACAGCGATAAAGCAGCTGTGCAGCTTCAGGTTGTTCATGCGATCAACTTAAGAGCGGTTCGACGCGGCCGCTTCTTCATTTCTGATCGGTTTTGTCCTCACCTTGATCACGCAGGGGAGGATGGCCGCCGCCGCTGAGTGGCTGCGCGCGCGATAGGCGCTGGGCGACTCGCCGACGAGTTCCGTAAAGCGCGAGCTGAACGAGCCCAGCGATGTACAGCCGACCGCGAAGCACGCGTCGGTGACGGTCATGTCGCCGCGCCTGAGGAGCGTTTTTGCCCGCTCGATCCTGCGGGTCATCAGATAGCTGTACGGGCTCTCGTCGAACGCAGCCTTGAAGCTGCGCGAGAAGTGGCCCGTCGACATGGCGGCCGACCGCGCAAGGGCCGGCACGTCGAGCGGCTGTTCGAACTCGCGATCCATGCGATCCTTCGCCTTGCGCAGCCTTACGAGGTCGCGGAGGTCCATGGAAACATGGTACGCAAGCAGCCTCAATTGAGCAGTTTCGGAGAAGCCACCGCCGCACCGCCTGCCTAGCATGAGGTTTCGCAAGCATCAAGACTGTCAGAGGAGGAAACGTGCAATGAAGACCAAACCAAAGCCCGCGAAGAGCACGAATAAGACGTTCACGGAAGAGGAACGAGCCGCGATTCAGGAGCGCGCCCGAGAGGCGCAGGCGGCCGAGCGGCGAGGCCCCCGCGCGGACAAGGCGGACGGGGAAAGCGAAGTTCTCGCGAAGATCGCCGAGATGCCGGAGTCTGACCGTGCCATGGCCAAGCGGGTGCATGCCGTCGTCAAGGCCAGCGGGCCGGACCTCTCGCCGAGAACCTGGTATGGGATGCCCGCGTATGCCATGGACGGCAAGGTCGTGTGCTTCTTCCAGAGCGGGCAGAAGTTCAAGACGCGGTACGCGACCCTTGGCTTCAGCGATACCGCGAACCTCGACGACGGCGACATGTGGCCGGTGGCCTTCGCGCTCAAGAAGGTGACCGCCGCCGAAGAGGCAAGGATCGGCACGCTCGTGAAGAAGGCGGTTAGCTCAGGCCGGCGCCCTTCGTAGCGGCGCTCCTACCTCGTGCAGGAAGCTGAGGATCTCGCGATACGAGCGGTAGATCGAGGTCTCGTAATACGGGACACCGACCTCGGCGCAGAAGTCACGAACGATCTTGTGCGCGCGCCGGATGTTGCAGCGGGGCATGGTCGGGAACAGGTGGTGCTCGATCTGGTAGTTGAGCGAACCGTACAGCAGGTCGGTGATCGGGTTCGACCTGACGTTGCGTGACGTCAGCACCTGCGTGCGCAGGAAGTCGAGCTCCTCGCCGGCCTCGATCTGAGGCATGCCCTTGTGGTTGGGCGCGAAGACCGAGGCCATGTACCAACCTGCTACGCACTTCTGGACCACGATGACCAGCAGGGCCCGCCACGGCCCGACCAACACGACGAGCAGCGCCGGAAACACCAGCGCGTGGAGGCACAGCGCCCCGACCTCGACCCAGCGCAGCCTCTCTTTGGTGCTGACGAGGAACCGCACGCTGTTGACGTGCATCGCCCACGCGAGGCCGAAAAGGAGCAGGAAGAAGAGACCCGCCTGGTGGCGGACGATCCAGCGCGAAAGCCCGCGCTTCGCGATGGCCTGCTCCTCGGAATACGCGATCACTCCGATGTCGATGTCCGGGTCTAGGTCGACGTGGTTCGGGTTGCCGTGGTGGCGGTTGTGCTTGTCGACCCACCATCCGTGGCTCATCCCGAGCAGCCCGTTCCCGGTCACGATGCCGACCACCGTGTTGAGCCGCCGGCTCGAAAACATCTGGCGATGTCCGGAGTCGTGCAGCTGGAATCCGAGCTGACCCGAGACGAACGCCAGCGCCGCCGCGACCAGCGCGGTCGCCCACACGCTCTGCACCTGGGTGAAGATCCACAGGGTGCCGGCGAACAGGATCGCGTTGGTGACGAGCATCAGGCTGTAGTAGCCGGGCCGTTTCCTCATCAGACCGGCCGCCTCCACCCTCCTCTTCAGCTCGGCGTACGGCTGGGGCATCCGCTTGAGGGCGTCGGGGACCGAGATCGCAATCGCTGCCATTGTTCTCCTGGCTCGAACCAATCTCGGCACGCGAGCGGCGCGTTCGAGAGCGCTGGTCGCCATGTCCGCCCGGAACCGAACGGCGTCCGCATCATAATCCGCACCAATCGGTACGACACGGCCTTGGGGAAACCCGTACACTTGCTCGGACGCACCGGTGCGTCGCCCGCTCGGGTCCTCTCTTCCTGTTTCAGACAGAGCCCAGTAGATCGCGGCAAATAAGAAGAAAAGAGAGGCACCCTGGAGCTTTCGTTTTGAACACATTTGCCGATGGCGCCGTGAGCGCGCGCCTGCTTGCCGCTCTCACCCGCCAGAACATCACCACACCCAACCGCGTCCAATCGGAATCGATACCCGCCCTGCTCGAGGGCAGGGACGTCGTCATGCAGTCACCCACCGGGAGCGGCAAGACGCTCGCGTACCTGATACCGCTGCTCGATCACATCCAGCCCGGCAACCCCGGACCGCGCGCCCTGATCGTGGCGCCCACGCGCGAGCTGGCGATCCAGGTCGACGCGGTGTTCAAGTCGCTGGACTCGCAGCTCCGCGCCGCCCTGCTGTACGGCGGCGTCGGCTACCACGGTCAGATGCAGGCGTTGAAGCGTGGCGCCGATGTCGTGATCGGCACGCCGGGACGGATCCTGGACATGGTCGAGCGGAGGCTCGTATCGCTCAGCCGCGTGGAATACCTGGTGCTCGACGAAGCGGATGAGATGCTGGACGCGGGCTTCGCGCCCGACGTCGAGCGCATCATCGGCCTCACATACTCGACCCAGACCGTGCTGGCCTCGGCGACGATCCCCGACTGGGTCAAGACGATGATCGCCAAGCACCTGAACGATCCCGTCACTATCAGACTGGTCACGGAGGGCCCATCGCTCCTCGAGCACGGCCTCGTGCGCACGGATTCCGGCTTGAAGCTGCGACTCCTCAGCGAAATCCTCCGACAGCACCGCGGCACCATCGTGTTCGGCCGCACCAAGCACGGCGTCAAGAAGCTGAACCGCGACCTGCAGCGGCTGGGCCACCGGTCGGTCGAGCTGCAGGGCAACATGGCGCAGAACGCACGTGAGCACGTCATGGAGACGTTCCGCAGCGAACGCGCCGACGTTCTCGTCGCAACCAACGTCGCGGCGCGTGGCCTCGATATAAGCCACGTTGGCCTGATCGTGAACTATGACCTGCCCGACTCGGCCGAAGCGATGACCCACCGCATCGGACGCACCGCCCGCAACGGCAGCGCCGGCCGCGCTGTCACGTTCCTCACGCACGAGGACCAAGAGAAGTGGGCCAAGCTGCGCCGTCAGGGCGCGCCTGCCCTGCGCACGCTCGACTCGGCCGAGCTCTCCCGCCAGGGAGGCTGGCTGTACGTCGAGGACGGCGCGTCCGCGGCACCGCCCGCGCCGGCGCACGTGCGCTCGACCGGCCGCCGCCGGCGCAGCGCGCGTGGACGGGGTCGCCCGCCGGTTTACCGCCAGGCGGTCTGAGCCGGCTCACCGGCTCG
The DNA here is from genome assembly GCA_005879985.1 of Chloroflexota bacterium. Lineage (GTDB taxonomy): Bacteria > Chloroflexota > Dormibacteria > Dormibacterales > Dormibacteraceae > CF-118. The sequence continues at coordinate 11,467 of VBIA01000046.1, forward strand.
CGTATAGTGGTTGCAGCACCTGAAAGAGTTGGTGCTCGCCTGGGGTCGCTTCTTCCTTCTCGAACGGCTTCCTTCAAGCGTCAGCTGGTTCGAGAGATAAGGAGACAGCCATGCAGAGTGGCACCATCAAGAAGCTCGTGAGCGATCGCGGCTTCGGATTTATCGCGGCCGAGGACGGCAAGGAGTACTTCTTCCACCGGAGCGGCACCGACGCCGACTTCGACCGCCTGCAGGGCGGCGAGAAGGTGACCTTCCAGGTCGAGGCAAGCCCCAAGGGTCCTCGCGCAGCCAAGGTTCAGGTCGTCGCCTGATCGAAGATGACGGCGCCGCGCTTCGGCGCGGCGCCTCTTCCGCGCTGCAGACCAAACGTGAGCGACTCGGTCGCGTCGTCTGCGGCTGCGAGTTGAGGCAGGCTCCCGCCGCCGGCGGCCGCCGCCACCACCATTACACCGCCGTGCTGCGCGACCTGGCGGGAAATATCTGGGAGTGCGAGCACCTTCACTCCGACCAGGATGAGGCACACGAATGTGCTCGGGCCGAGTACGCGCGCCGCGAGCCGCAGCCCGGCACGCAAGCGAAAGCCAACCGCCTGGCCTGACGCGCTCCACCTGAACCAGATCATCGAGCCGGCCACGCGTTAGCCGGCGAGTAGTCGCTGAAATGCATCGAGGTAACTCGAGTCGCCCGATCGAGCCCTCAAGATCCAGTATTCGGCTCCCCAAAAGAGGTACGCGTACAGGGGCGTTTCCCGACTCGACCAGCTGATCGCGGCGTTGTAGTTCTCGATCACGTGGTGCGGGCCGCAGGTGAACATCGACTTTCCAGGTGGGTTCGGAGGCACGGTGGTCGTTTCCCATGGCTCCGCCTGGCCTTCCGCCACCATCCACCGCCGGCCGTGCTCACGTAGGGCCGCGAACAGCGAACCTGGCGGTTTGGCTGCGGACCCGTCCGCATACACAGTCCTCGCTCCCAGCCTCAAGAGGGCGTTTCGCGGGTAGTAGTCGAATCCCACGATGTCTGCGAGCTGCGCGGCAACAGCGAGCGAGTCCCCTTGGTCGCGGGTTCGCCACGATTGCGACAGCTGGACCAGCGACGACGTGGGCAGGAACCCGTTCATCATGACCGGCCTCGACGGATCGCAATCGCGCAGCGTCGCGAGCTCGGACTCGACGAAATCGCGGCCCAAACGCCATGAATGCTCGAACCCAAGCGGATCCACCGCCTCGTGCTCGAGCTGCCACGCGACCACCGAGTCTCGACTTCGGTATTTGGTGACGACGCGG
>VBIA01000161.1 GCA_005879985.1 Chloroflexota bacterium
TGCCCCACTCCAGCGCGCGCTTCAGGCGAGGCCATGCAGTGTGCGGTGCGCCCATCAGCGCGTGGGCCTCGAGCTGCACTCCATCGAAGCGCACCTCTGACCAACGCCGTGTCATGTCGAGCGTTTTCAGCGGATTGACGGTCATCCCTTTCGGTCGACCCTTGACCAGGAACAGGCTGATGCCGTCGTCACCTTCGCCGCGCGTGCGAGCCGCGACCACGATGTAGTCCGCGTGCTCGGCGTCGGGCACGAAAAGCTTCACGCCGTCCAGCTGCCAGCCTCCGCCCACGGGTTTCGCCTCGAGGGTGATGCCGGTTGCGTCCCAGCGGCCGGCCGGCTCGGTGAGGGCAAGCGTCGCGCGTGCCTCGCCTGACGCGATCGCGCCGAGTGCCTCCTTCTTCTGCGCCTCGGTGCCCGCCTCGATCAGCGCGGGGACGGCGAGGCCCATGGTCGCGAAGAACGGTCCGGGCAGCAGCGCGCGCCCGGCCTCCTCCAGCACGACGATCAGGTCGAGGAAGCTGCCGACCCCGCCGTATGCCTCGGGGATGCCGAGAGCGGTCCACCCCAGGCCGGCGATCTTCTTCCACAGCGCCGGGTCGTACGAGTCGTCGGCCTCCATGAGCCGGCGCACGACCTTCGATGAGCATTCCTTGGTGAGGAAGTCGCGCGCCGAGCGGCGCAGCATCTCCTGCTCTTCGGAAAACGCGAAGTCCATTCCGCCGAGTGTAATGACCCCCGCGAACTCAGAGGCAAGCCGTGAGTTCGCGGGGACCCCTGGGACGGCGAGGGGAATCAGCCTGGGGGCGGCTCGGGTGCTTCCCTCTCTTGAGGCTCCTCGGCCTTCGGGTCTTCGGCCTTCGGGTCTTCGGCCTTCGGGTCTTCGGCCTTCGGCTCGTCTGGCCTCTGCTCTTCAGCCTTCACCACTTCGGGCTTCTCTTCCGCGACTGCCGGCTTCCTCCAGCCGGCGGGCTCCTGCGCCGGCCAGGCGGCCGGACCCTGGGTCGCGCCCGGCTTGTGCCGGTACAGCGCCAGCAGCCCGAAGAATCCGGTCAGCAGGGCCAGCGTGCCAAATGCAACCGCGATCGAAAGCCCCAGCGACTCGACGCTGCTCAGCTGCAGCTCCTGCCCGGCGGCGCATCGCTGCGGCGCGGCCGGGCACGACCCCTCGACAGCGATGCGCAGTGGAATCGCCAGCACGAGCAGCAGGCCGTAGGCGATGGCCAGCCCGCCGATGAAGTACACGAGCGCGGTGAACGAGCGGCCGCGCCGGTAGAGCAGCGCCAGCGCGGCGTTCGCTCCGGCCGCCGCGAGGAACGGCACGACGATCCCCGCCAGCCGGTTGGTGTGTCCGGCCGCCGCGATCAAGGGCCCGATGCCGCCGACCGTCGCCATTCCGGCCGCAGCCCAGAACGCGCGCTCGGCGACTACGTGCCTCTCCAGCTCCTGATCCACGGCCAGCAAATTCTGGCCATGTGCGCGCCAAATTGGAACGCTAGACCTGTTCGGAGAAGGCTCCCTCAGCGGCTGAGCCACGGCGGCCTGCGGCGACATGTGCCGTCTGGCGCAGCGGCACCTCGCGGATGAACAGGGTGGCGATCAAGGCGACGGTCAGGATCGGCAGGCCCGCCAGGAACACAGGATGTAGCGCGTCGGCCAGCCCGTGGCGGATCCCCATCGCGATCGCGTTCGGCAGGTGCGCCAGCTGTGAGGGGTCGAAGATCGCGCCGGCGCTCCCCGTGCCGGACGTCTGCAATTTGGCGGCAGCGCCCGCAGGCAGGTACTTGGGCAGAGCGGAGGTCATGCCCTGGCTGAGGATCGTGCCGAGAACCGCGAGGCCGATCGCCGCGCCGATCGAGCGCGAGAGCTGGGTTGCGGACGTCGCGACCGCCATGTCGTGGCGGCTCACCGAGTTCTGAACCACCAGCGTGTACGTCTGCATCGAAGTGCCGAGCCCGAGCCCGATGACGATCATGGCCACGATGACCTGCTGGTTGGTCGAGTGGATGTCGAGCTGGGCCAGCAGCGCGTAGCCGGCGATCATCAGCACCATGCCGGCGATGAGCACCATCTTGTAGCGGCCGGTCCGCGAGATGAGCTGCCCGCTGCCGATGCTGGTGATGATCATCGCTACGAGCATCGGCACCAGGATCGCGCCCGAGTTGGTCACGCTGTTGCCGATCACTCCCTGCACGAAGACGGGCAGGAAGTAGATGGTTCCGAACATCGTCATGGCCACTCCGATGCTGGCGATGTTCGAGAACGTGAAGATGCCGCTCTTCCAGAGGTGCAGAGGCAGCACGGGCTCTTCCGCGCGCGTTTCGAACCAGGCGAATGCGATCAGCAGGACGGCGCCTGCGGAGTAAAGGCCAATGATCTGCCACGAGTCCCATGCGAACTGCGAGCCGCCCCAGACGGTGGCGAGAAGCACGGCCGAAACGCCAAGCGAGAGCGTGATGCTGCCCATCACGTCGATGCGGTGCTTGCGCCTCTCGTTGGGCACGTGCATGTAGAACGCCACCACCAGCAGGGTCAGCGCCGCGAACGGGATGTTCACGAAGAACAGCCACCGCCACGAGTAGTACTGAGTGATGAAGCCGCCGGCGGCGGGCCCGACGATGGAGGCAAGGCCGAACGACGCGCCCATCATGCCCTGGTACTTGCCGCGCTCGCGCGGCGAGATGATGTCGCCGATGATCGCCTGCGACAGCGGCATCAGGAAGCCCATGCCCGCGCCCTGCACGAATCGCGCGAAGACCAGGAACCAGAAGTTCGGCGCCAATCCCGACAGCGCTGACCCCAGCGCGAAGACGATGACGCCGGTCATGTAGAGCGGCTTGCGCCCGTAGATGTCGGAGAGCTTGCCCGCGATCGGGACGACGACCGTTGACGCGAGCATTGCGGAGATGGGGATCCACGTGTAGTCGGCGAGCCCGCCGAGCTCGGCCACGATGGTCGGCATCGCCGGCGCGACCAGGGTCATGTTCAGCGATGCGATCAGCGAGCCGAGCATCAGTCCGGCGAACACGGCCATGACCCCGCGGTCGACGCCGCCCCTGGCTGCCGTCTTCGTGGCGACCGCGGTCATATGGTCGCCTTCTCCCGTTCGCCCGCCGCCTTGGCCATCAGGTTCCAGGCCCGAGCCACGGTGTCGAGCTCATCAGGTGATAGAGAGGACATCCAGCGGCGCATGTGCGCCTGGCTGCCCTCGATTAGCTCGGTCATCAGACGGTCGCCCGCCCGGCTGAGCCGGATGAGCACACGCCGTCGGTCGGCCGAGTCGTCGCGGCGCTCGGCGTAGCCGGCACGCACAAGGCGATCCGCGAGCAGGCTCGCCGCCGGCATGCCGAACCCGAACACCTCAGTCAGGCGGCCGATGGCGACCTCACCCTCGTCACGCAGGACATGCATGGCGCGCACCTGCTGCATCGAAATGTCAAGGTCGCGCCACTTGCGGGCGGTCGAGTTCAGGAGTGCGCGATGAAATCGCCGGTAGCCCACGAGGGCGTCATCGACCGAGGAATGGGACATAGTTTCTCAACT
>VBIA01000047.1 GCA_005879985.1 Chloroflexota bacterium
TAACCACACGCTGATGACGAGCGCGGTGGTCGCCGCCGGCGCGACCGCTGCGGTGCTCGTCGGCGCCACCGCCACGCCGGTAACGCGGACGCCGGTCGAACCCGCCGTCATCGCGCCCGCACCGGCTCTGTCGACGTCGACCGTGGCGCCGTCGACCATCGCGGCAGTTGAACGCTCGGTTCCGGACGCCGTCAACGCCACGGTCAGCAAGATCGCGCCTGCACTTGGCGTGGTTATTCCGAACGCGCCGCGACTGCCGCTTCCCTCGCCGCCGCCGCTTCCGTCGCCGCCGCCTCTGCCGTCCCCGCCAGCTCTTCCCTAAGTGTTGCGGGCGTAGATCACGACCCCGTCGATCGTCGCGACGCGGTGGTAGCTCGACGCGACGAGGTTCGCAAGCACCGGATACTTCGACATCGGATAAGGACCGAAGTCACTCCAGTCATCGGTCGAGGTGTCGACGATGAGCTCAGGCGGGTGGCGCTCGAAGTCTGACTGCAGCGCCGGCCAGACGTCCGGCGCGGTGTCCCAGTTGTTGGGCGGCAGACCCGAAGTGCGCGCGAATCCGCGGAGAAAGCCAGGGAACCGGCTCGACATCAAGCGGTCCGACTCCGCGTAGAGGGCAGGCCAGTCGCCCCAAACGAAGACCCGATCGCCCGGGCTCGTGTGCGTGCGGATGTACTCGGCGACCTGCTCGTGCTGCGCGACGGGAGGGCTCCAGTCGTAGGTGAGCGGGTCTGCGCGAAAGTTGAAGCTCGTCCATGCGGCCGCGGGCACCGTCACGCCGATCACAACTGCGGCGGCGATCCAGCGCCGCACTGGGGTATCCAGCGCGCGATCGATGGCGAGACCGGCGAGCAACGCAAGCGGGGCCATGACCTGGATGAAGTAGTGCCACGACCAGTGGCCGCCGGCGAGGGAGCCAAGGAGTGACAACGCAAGCCACGCCACCGCCAGCTTTTCGGCGGGCCACAGGCTGCGCCAGCGCACGGCGACCGAGCCGGCAGCGACCCAGAGGACGATCGCGCTCGCAACGAAAGGGATGATGCTGCTCTGCGAGCGATCCAGCAGAACGGCCGGGCTCCAGTTGCCCGCCGCGTACCCCGTCAGCGTCTCGACGGTCCAGCGCCAGAAACCCGCGAGCGATCCGGTAAGCGCAAGGGCTGCGGCACCCGCCGCGATGCCGATCAGGATGCCGGCGCCGAAACGAACAGCGGCCCCTGTGCGCGCCCCGCGTGCCTCGAGCACGAGCAGGCCCACCGGCAGCAGCAGCACCTCCGCCGCGGCCACCTGCTTGAACGCGCCCGCGACCACCATCAGTAAGCCGGACCACAGCCACTGCCGCCGCAGCAACAGCAGGAACGCGGCCGTCAGTGGAAGCGTCATGAACAGCTCGGTGTTGGCCGCCAGCAAGCGCGGATTGCCTGTGGCCGTCAGCAGGCCATAGAAGGTCGCGGCCAGCAGGCCGGCACGGGTACATGAGATCGACCGCCCGATGAGGAACAGCAGAACGCACGTCGCGGCCATGACCACAAGGGCGATGAGGTGCACCGCGGTCATCTGGTACGTGCCGAACAGGCCGAATGTGGCCGCGTAGGTCCAGAAGATCCCTGGCGGCTTGTTGTCGACCCCGCCATCGCCGTACAGCGCCCCGCCCTGGTTCATGAGCGCCGCGATCGATCCGTACACGGCCTCGTCGCCGTCGAGCAGCCGATGCGCGAAGGCCGGCAGGTGGACAATGAACACGGCCACCGAGGCGAGGATCGCCATGGCCGGCAGTCGAGCTGCCGCCTCATGCCTCACCGCCGTGGCCATGCGTTCTGACTATATGCGCGGGTTGTGGAGGGGGCTGGGTGCGGGCGGTGGCTGAATCGCTGACCAGGGCGGGGCTGCGCTTCCTCGTACCCGCATTACTCCTCGCAGCCTCTGTGTATGTGATGGTCCTTGACCTCCTGCACATGCCCAATGGCAGGTTCCGAGGCCAGACATGGGCGGGCGTCGACTTTCACACCTACCTGGCGGCTGCGCTCGTTGGTATGCAGCACGGATGGTTCGAGATCTACGACCAGAGCCTCGTCAGGTCGATGCAGGGCCAGCTCGTCCCCAAGCAGTTCACACAGCCTTACCTGAGCCCGCCGGTCGACTCGTGGCTGGCCGCTCCACTCACGGCGCTGCCGTACGGCCTTGCCCTGGCGGTCTGGGCTTCCGTGCTGCTGCTCGCGCTGGTGTTGGCGCTCGGATGGAGCAGCTCGTACAGGGGACCGGCGCGCGTGGCCGCCGTGGCGGTGGCGATGACACCGTGGTGGGTGCTGCTCGCGATTTATGTCGGGCAGATCGTGCCGTTGGTCGCGGCCGCGCTGCTGGTGGCCTGGCGCCTCGTGAAACAGGACCGCGAGATCGCCGCCGGCCTGGTGCTTTCCGTGCTCGTGCTGAAGCCGAACACCGTGGTGCTCGTGCCGTTCGTGCTGCTGGCAGCCGGCCGCTGGCGGGCATTCGTGGCGTGTGCGGCCGCATCGGCGGTGCTCGCCGGCTTGAGCATCCTGGCCATCGGCCTGGACGGAGTGAACGACTACCTCGGCTCGCTCAGCCGCCTTCCAGGGGGGGCGACCGCACTGACGCTCGGCGGTGCGTTCGGCCTGTCAGGAACGGCCGCGATGGTGGTCCGCGCCGGCATCGTGCTGGCGGCGCTGGTGGCGGCGTTCACCCAGCGCGGCCGGCCGGGCATGGCGATGGCGATAGGCGCAATCGCGTCGCTGCTGACGTCGCCGTATCTCCACAACTCGGACCTCTGCGTGTTCGTCGCTGCCGGGTGGATCGTGTGGCACGAGGCTCCCGTCTGGCGGGCAGCGCTCGTGGCGATGCTGCTGGCCGCCTCTCCCTACCTGCTGGTGCGCAACCTCGGCACACCTCTGGAGGGATGGGTGCAGATCGAGGCTGCCTTCCTGGCCGGACTTGTGGCCATGGCCCTTCTCACCCGCCAGATCGAGGGCCGCGCCATTGATGCCGCCGCCTTAACAGGGCGGGCTGAATTCGGAAGGCACCTCACCGCATAATCGGGTGGCCCGGCCACCACTCCAGGGGAGTCCTTGCCACTCGACATACGCAACATCCACGGCCCGCTGCGGGTCCTCGCCGGACCGGGCACCGGCAAAACACATCTGCTCGTCGATCTCTACGAGCAGGCCGTTCGATCCGGTGAGGCCGACCGTAGCCAGATCCTCGTCCTGACGTTCTCCACCGGCGCCGCCGGGGAGCTCGCGAGCCGGATCGACGCGCGCCTGGAGGACGACTACGGCGAGGCGTGGATCTCGACCTTCCACAGCTTCTGCTTGCGCCTGTGGCGCGAGTGGAGGCCGGACCCGCAGCGCCTGCAGCTGAACGGCCTGCAGGAATCCATGGTCATGCGACAGGTGCTGGCCGAGCTCGATCCTTCCGTTCTCGGCGCGCTTTCCGGTGTGAAGCGATCCGAGGCCTTCGCGCGCGACCTCCTGAACTTCGTCTCGCTGATGAAGCAGAACCTGGTGCATCCGTCTGCGCTGTTGCTCGCGGCCGAATCCAGCGCCGGCGCGCGGTTGCAATCGCTTGCCGCGGTGTATCAGGCCTACCAGCAACGACTGGAGGCCGGGCGCATGGTCGACTTCCGCGACCTGATCATGGGCGCGGTCGGCCTGCTTTCGTCCGACGCGCGTCTGCTGGAGCGGCTGCGCACCAAATTCCGGCTGGTGCTGGTCGACGAGTTCCAGGACGTCGACCCCGCGCAGTTCGCGCTGCTCCGCGTGCTGGCGCCGCCGGAGTCGCGTCCGCGACTCGTGGTGGTCGGCGATCCGGACCAGTCGATCTATGGATTCCGCGGCACGGTGCCACGCCTGCTCAGCGTCGACTTCGCGAGCGTGTACGGCGGCGAGACGGTGATGCTCGACGAATGCCGCCGCTGCGCGCAGGACGTGCTCGACGCCGGCGAGCGCCTGCTCGTGGCCACGCAGGGTCCGCGCGCCCCGCGGCGGCTGCAAGAAGCGCGTGACATCGAGCCGGCGCCGCCGGCGGTCGTCGTGGCGCGCGAGAGCGACGCGCTCGACGAGGCGTTCTTCTGCGCGCGGGAGATCAAGCGCTCGCTGGCGACGTCGCGCGACCTCGCAGCGGGCGACATCGCGATCCTCCTCCGCAGCACCACCGTGCTTGGCGCGCCGTACGAGGAGGCGCTGCGCGCGCTCGGCGTTCCCTTCGAGGTCAGGGGCTCGGGCGCCGGCGTTCGCAACGAGGTCGTCCGCTTCCTTTATGGATACCTCGAGTCGCTGCGGCGCCCCGACGACCCCGACTCATTCCAGGCGTCGCTGGCTTCGACGCTCGGTCCGGTGCGACCGGCAACGCTCAGCCGCCTGCGCGCGCACGCGTATGAGCGCGGCCGGCCGCTGGTGCGTGTCATGCGGCGGCTCATGTACTTCCTGGCGGCCACGGACCCCCAGCGCTGGCCCCTGCCCTGGGATGGTGAAGTTGGCACCGAAGAGCCACTGCCGCCCGATTACTTCGAGTTCCTCACCCAGGATGAGCTTGACAGCCTGCACCGAGCGATGGTCGCGCGCCAGCGCCTGGTGCGCGAGGCCGAGCGCCTGCCCATCGCGGCCCTGGCATACCAGGCGCTCATCGAGGACGGCGCGCTGGGCGCGCTCCTCGAGGTCGACCTGGCCGAGGACGCGCGCGTGGAGGCGATGTCAGACCTTCGCGCCGCGATTGATGGGCTCGAGGGCATCGAGGACGTGTACGAGCGGCTGCACGGACGCAAGCCGCTGCTGTCGGACCTGCCCGGGCCCGTGGGAGCGATGCTCGCGGCGGTCGCCGACGACACCGAGGCCGCGCCCGCAAGCAGGGACGCGGTCCAGATCATGACCGTGCACCAGGCCAAGGGCCTCCAGTTCGAGCACGTTTTCTGCGCCGGCTTCGCGCATGGACTTTTCCCGGTCGGCGCGCGCCCTCATCCGCTGCTCGACGACGCCGACCGCGCGTGGCTCGAGGCGTTCAAGGTCGGCTTCATGCCTTCGTGGCCATCTGACCCCGACGGTCACGCCGCAGAGGAGGCGCGGCTCGCCTATGTCGCGCTCACCCGGGCGCGGCGGCGCGTGTACCTCACGTTCGCCGATTCATATCTGCGCCAGGCGGGGCCATCGGTGTTCCTGGACCTTGCCTCGCCGGCGGCCGAGGTGCGCGAGCTCTCACGCGCTTCGACCAGGCTCGAGCCGGCAAGTCTTCTGCTTGCGCGCGAGGCCGAGGTGATGATCGCGTCGACGCGCGCTCATCTCGACGCGGCTTCGAACGAGCGCGCGAGGTCGCTCGGTCTCGACGTCGCCTTCCTGTCCGACCCGCAGGCGGGCGAGCCGTTCGAACCGTACGGCGGCGAGCGCAACCCGGTGGGTGTCGAGATCTCGCATTTCAGCCCGACGACCCTCAACGACTACCTCAAGTGCCCGCGCCTCTACTGGTACAACCATCACCCCCGCCTGGTGGCGGAGCCGCGCTCGGTGTTGATGGAGCGCGGCGGCTTCCTGCACGAGGTGCTCGAGGACTTCCACGCGCTCGAGCCCGAATGGCGGTCGCTCGACGCTGAAAGGCAGCGCGAGTGGCTCGATCAGACTCTGCAGCGACACCTCGACGGCTACCTGTCGCGGATGGAGGGCGTGCTCGATCGCAGGCGCGAGGAGCACCAGGTGCGCAACGTGCTGGGCAACTACATCCGTTTTGCCACTGGCATGCAGCGCGTGAGGAGGCTGGGCACCGTGGCGCTGGAAAAGCGATTCCACCTCCGCCTCAGCGACGACGCTGAGGGTCTCGACGGCGTCGAGATCGTCGGCAAGATCGACCGCGTAAACGACGTTGGCGACGGACAGGTCGAGGTCGTCGACTACAAGACCGGCGCCGGCAAGAGCATGCGTTGGGCGTATGAGTCCTACTTCGGGCCCGAGCTGTACGACGTCCAGCTGGCGCTCTACTACCTGGCCTGCCGCTTCGGCTTCGACGACGAGGGCAACCCGCTCGGATTCAAGCCGCGATTCCTCTCGCTCTGGTACCCGAAGGAATGGGTGTGGGGCTCGATCCGCGAGGTCATCTTCAGCGTGGGCCAGCCCGCGGGCTTGAAGGAGTATCGCGAGCGATTGCTAAGCGATGAGGACCTCGAGCGCAGCCGGTCGACGGTCATGGCAGCCATCGCGGGCATCCAGGCGGGGCGATTCGAGCCCGCGCCGCGCGACCTTGCAGGGACGTGCGTGAGCCGGTACTCGGGCTGCCCGCACTCGACTATCTGCCCGTACGGAGGCCAGCCGCCCGAATGAGCGTGCGGGTTAGCTCGTTGAGCGCGGAGCAGGCGGTGGCGGCGCACGCGGGTCCGGACGGCGCCTTCCTCATCGCGGCCGGCCCAGGCACAGGCAAGACCTACACGGCGACGGAGCGATTCTGCTGGCTGGTCGAGCAGGGCGTGCCGCCCGACCGGATCCTGGCGGTCACCTTCAACGACCGCGCGGCAGACGAGCTTCGCGAGCGCATCACAGCCGAGCTGGCGCGAAGGCGACCGGAGCTCGGCGCGCAGGTGATGGACGGCGCGTGGATCGGCACGTTCCATGGCACCTGCGCGCGTTTGCTCGAAGAGTTCGCGTACCTCGTCGGCACGCCACGCGAGCTGCGCGTGCTCGATGAGGCCGGCCAGCGCCTTTTCGAGCAGGCGCTCATCACGAAGCTCAGCAGCGGCGCCGCGGCTCCCCTCGATCCTGACTCGTTTGTGGCGCTGGGCGTGGAGGAGCTGGACGAGCTGCTGCGGTTGGGGCTTCGATTCGTCCTGAAGTTGAAGGGCCGCGGCATCAGGCCCGACCAGTTCCACAAGCGGGCGCACGAGCTGCACCTGACTCACTGGCCCGCGGGAGCGGAGGGCAGCGGCGAGCAGCCGGGAGGCAATCCGATCCTTCCGGCTCGCGCGGAGCGCGAGGCCATCGACGTGCTCCACCTCATCTACCGCACGTACGAGGAATCGCTGGCGGAGGCCGGGCTGCGCGACTTCGACGACCTGATCCTGGCCGTCATCGACGCGCTGGAGCGCGTGCCCGAGTTTCGCAGCCGCTGCCGCGAAAGATTCCGCTATCTGCTCGTCGACGAGTTCCAGGACACCAACCGCATCCAGCTCGACCTCATCCGCCTGCTGTCCGCTGACGGATTCGGCAACGTGTCGGTGGTCGGCGACGCGAAGCAGTCGATCTACGGCTGGCGCGACGCCGAGATCGAGAACATCCGCAGCCGTTTCGGCGGACGGCGCCTGCCGCTCACGCACAACAGGCGCTCGTACCAGGAGATCCTGGACTGCGCCACCGACTTCATCCGCCGCGACCCCGACTTCGAGGCCGAGCCTGAGCTCGTGGCGACGCGAGGCTCAGGCGGCAGGTCGGTGACGGTGCTGATGGCGCCCGACTCGCGCACGGAGGCGCGATCGGTTGCGGAGTCGATCCGCCGCCTGCACCGATCGGGCCGGAAGCTCTCCGACATCGCGATCCTCTCGCACTCGGTGCGCATGCTTCCGCGCGAGTTCGAAGACGAGCTGCGCCGCCAGGGCATTCCTTACCTGACGAGCGGAGGATCGGGCTTCTTCGACCGGCAAGAGATAAAGGACGTGCTCGGCCTGCTGCGCCTGACGGAGAACCCGCTGGACGACGGCGCCCTGGTCCGTGTTCTGCAGGGACCGATTGTCCGGCTGGACGACCGCGCGCTGTACAGGCTGGCGTCGCGGCGCTTCGAGCGCCGCGGCATGCGGCTTCGCGACTGCTTCGAGGAGTCGCGGCGCGAGGGCTTCCCAGAGATGCACCCGCGCGTCGCCGAGCAGGCCGCCGCGCTGATCGCGATCACCGACCGGCTCGGTGGAATGCGTGACGCGTTGACGGTCGCCGACATTCTCAACCGGCTGCTCGAGGAATCGGGCTACTTGCGCTGGGCGGAGCTGCGCGCGCAGCGCGACGGCAGCCCCCGCGCGCTGCTCAACCTGCGCAAGGTGTTCCAGCTGGCTGCCTTCTTCGAACGCGATCTGGTGCTTGCGGGCATTGGAGATTTCGTGAGGCACCTGGACCAGGTCATCGACGCCGACCTGCCGGTGGGCGAAGCGCTGGAGCGAATCGCGACCGCGGACGCGGTGTCGCTGCTCACCATCCACTCGGCCAAGGGTCTGGAGTTCCCGGTGGTGTTCCTGGTCAACCTTCGTCCGCCGCGCCCGCGCGACACCGAGCGGCTGTTCTTCGATCCGGATGGCCTCGGTTTCGTGATGAAGAACTGGCGCGGAGAGAAGCACCCTCGTTTCGTCGCGACGTCGCCGGGCGCCCCCGCGGTGGCGCTGGCGACCGGCGAGCGGCGCCGCGTCGTGTACGTCGGGCTCACGCGGGCCAAGGACGAGCTGTACGTCACAGCCACGCGCGAGGAGCAGACATCAGCGGAGGTCGAGGTCGGCGACCACGACCATTTCGCGGAGATATTGAGCTGGGCGCTGGCCCACACCGAGGAGGCGACCGTGGTCGAGGCTGAGCAGTTGGAGCTGCCGGCGATCGAGCCCACCGGGGAAGGTCGGAACGGTGCGGCAGCGCTTGTCGCCGATGTGCTGGACAGCTACGAGCTGGTGCGCCCGCGGCCGGAGGACGCCAGGCCTCGCGCGGTGCCGGAGCTCGAGCTGAGCTTCTCCGACCTGCACGACTTCGAGCTCTGCCCGGTGCGGTATCGATTCCGCCGCGTGTGGGGAGTGCCCGCGCCGCCCGACGAGCTTCTGAACCGCGCAGCTCGCGACTCGCGTTCGAGCGAGCTGGGTGCAGCGGTGCACACCGCCCTGGCGGCATGGCATGCAGGTGGTCCTGAAACAGACCTGCACGCGCTGTATGTCGGGCCGGAGTCGGGCGTACCCATGCTGGAGCGCTACGCCGTGCATTCGCTGGCGCGCGCGCGGACGCTCGGCGTCGAGGTCGAATTCAACCTTCGGCTCGCGGGCGCGCGCATCCGAGGCCTGGTCGACCGCGTGTGCGAGGTGGACGGCCGCACGGTCCTGATCGACTACAAGACCAACGCATCACTCGATGACAAGCTGCGCGATGCGTACTCGCTGCAGCTCCGCCTGTACAGGCTGGCGGCCGGGCGCGGGCTGTTGCCCGGCGGCACGTCGCCCGAACTGGTGCTGTTCGACATGCGGCGCGGCGAGGCGATCACTGTCACGCCCGACGACGCGGCGGTGGAGGAGCGGGTCGCGGCCGCTGTGAGGAAGATCACTGCTCGCGACTTCGCGCTCGGCCTCGAGCACGCCGAGCGCCCCTGCGTGCTGTGCGCCTACCGGCCGATCTGCAAGGATCGGCGGTGACCAAGGAGGCGCCTGGCGAGCGCTACTTCGAGCGGCGGCAGATCAGGGAAGCAATAGCCTTCGCGGAGGCGGGCGGCATCGCCTTGCATCGCAACTTCGACTACTACCACGGCTCGACCATCAGGGGCATGCGCAGGGAGCGGCCGTTCCTGCATGTGATCGGTCTCCGACCTCGACTCGAGGAATGGGGCCGCAAGCACGGCCTCCGGCCGGAGTGGATCCAGCCCGAGAAGCGCCGCCGGGTCGCCCACTACGACGTCTTCGGCGCCTTCGCCCAGGAGCTCATCGAGCGCCTCGCGCCTCCGGCTTGACACGGCATGACGCATCGCGTTATGATGCAGTGCGTCAACAAGGACAAGTCCAAGGAGAGGAATTGATGAGCACGGATATCAGGGACATCACGGATACGGTGGAAGAGGTCGCTTTCGGCGCTGCTGAGACGGCGGCGGAGGTGGCCAGCAATCCCATCGCCTCGGTGCGCAGGCAGGTCAAGAGCCTGGAGCGCAGGGGTACGCCTGCAGCCCGCAAGATCAACCGCCGGGTGAACGCCCGCATCGACGCGGCCACCGAGCCGGCGAGGGACGCCTTCAAGGTGATCAGCAAGACCGCCGCCAGGGTCGCGGTCGAGCTGGTGCCGGAGAAGGTGGTGCTGCGCAGCCTGCGCCAGATCAAGTCCCAGGCGAAGCGGCCAGACGCGATTGGCACAGTGGCGAAGCGCACCCTGCGTCTGTTCAACAAATCGTTCAAGACGGTGGCGCGCGTGGCCACCAGGTTCGAGGGCGCGAGCGAGATCACGCCCGCCTCGAAGCCGGCTGCGAAGCCCGCGACGACCCGCCGCCGGGCCCGGCGCTCGCGCCGCCGCGCGGCTTAGTCACCGACAGCGAGAAGGGCGGCCTACGGGCCGCCCTTTTTTGTTGCTACGGTTCGGCCGATGGTCGTCTGCACCGGCTCGATCGCCTACGACTACATCCTCAACTTCAAAGGTCGCTTCCGGGAGCACATCCTCCCGGACAAGACGCACATCCTCAACCTGAGCTTCCTGGTCGACGACCTGCACAAACGGCGCGGCGGCGTGGCCGGCAACTACGCCTTCAACCTCTCGCTTCTCGGTTATCCGGCCGCGGTGCTGGCCACCGCCGGCGCTGATGCCGCCGAGTACCGCGCCTGGCTCGAGGAAAGAGGGATCGACTGCAGAGGGCTGCGCTTGATCGATGGCGAGATCACAGCCACCGGCTTCACGACCACCGACATGGACGACAACCAGATCACGGGTTACTACGGCGGCGCCATGCGCAAGGCCGCGATGCTCGGTCTGGATGACGCTCCTCCCGAGGTCGAGGCGGTGGTCATCGGTCCAAACGATCCGGCGGCGATGATGCGGCTCTCGCGCGAGTGCCGCGAGCGCGGCGTCCGGTTCGTCTTCGATCCGGCTCACCAGCTGCCGCATCTCAGCGGAAGCGACCTCGACTCCGCAGCGACTGGCGCGTGGATCCTGATCGGCAACGACTACGAAATCGAGCTCGTCAAGGAGCGCATGAGCTGCGACGACGGCCACCTGCTCGAGTGCGCCGAGATGGTGGTGACGACGCTGGGCCGGCTGGGATCGCGCATCGCAAGCGCGGATGGAGTCGAGGAGATTCCTCCAGCGCCTGCGCGTCGCGAGGTGGATCCCACGGGCGCTGGCGACGCCTATCGCGCGGGCCTGGTCGCCGGCCTGCTGCGCGGCCTGGATGTCGCGACGTCAGGTCGCGTGGCATCGCTCGCGGCCACGTACGCGATCGAGCAGGTTGGCACGGCGGAGCACAGCTACGCGCGACATGAATTCTCTGAGCGATTCGAGGACGCGTTCGGCGCCGCGCTACCGGCCGGATTCTTCAGCTAGCAGGACGATGAAAAAGGGCGTCGAGAGCTGCGGCGGCCGAAATGGGCGTCGCAGATCCGACGATTACTTTTTCAGTGGCCTGCTAGGCGAACTTCGCGGCGGTGTCGCGCCGGTACGCCCACAAGGCGAGCGCAAAGAAGCCAATGGCGTACGCGACCAGGTAGAGGACGTCGGTCGACACCGCGCGGTCGGTGTTGACGCCGATCGCGTTCCAGCCGAGCTCCACGAATGGGTTTAGTGGCAGATATGGCGCCAGGCCTTTGATGAAATCGGGCAGCTGGTTGACCGGGATGAAGATGCCTGACGCGAATGCTGTGGGCAGATAGACGAAGTTGATGACGGCCGGCGCTGCGTTGGGCCCGACCAGGTAGCCGAAGCCGAGTCCCAGCCCGATGAAAGGAATCGAGCCGAGGAGCAGTCGCGCGGCCAGCGTCACCCAGGTGCCGGCCGCGAGGTTGACCGACGCCGTGAAGTGCGCGAAGACGAACAGCACGATCAGCGCGACGAGCGCGAACAGTGCGGCGTTGACGACCTTGGCCAGCAGGTAGATCGCCGGCGGCAGCGGGCTGGCGCGGAGCAGCAGGTCCTGCTTCTGGCCGCGCTCGATCGCGAGGGCCATGCCGAATGAGAACACCATGACGTTGCCCACGGTGTAAGCGGCCATCGACGCCATCACGTATGTGCCGACGGTGATCGCCGCGTGTGGGTACAGCGGCTGGGTCGCCTGCCTCAGGCCGAAGAACGTGAAGATGATCAAGGGCAGTCCGAGGCTGAAGAATGCGAACGCCGGCACGCGCCAGAACTTCAGCATCTCGGCCCGCGTTTGCATGAGGAAGACGCGCGCCATCAGCCGCGTCCAGTCAGGCTGAGAAACGCTTCTTCCAGGTCGGCGCCGCGTACCTCGAGGTTCAACATGTCGACGTTGCGCCGGAACAGCTCGCGCAGCACGGCCTGCGGATCGTTCGTCATCAGGGTCACGCGGTGGTCGCTGACGTCGGCAGCGCTGACCGGCAGTCCGCTGAGGGCGGCCGCGTCGAACGGCGCCCCGCTCGTGAAGCTGATCTTGCTGCCCGCGACCCGCGACTTGATCTCTTGCGGGCTGCCGTCCGCGATGAGATTGCCTTTGTCGATGACGAGCACACGTTCGGCCAGCTCGTCGGCTTCTTCGAGGTAGTGAGTGGTGAGCAGCACGGTCTTGCCGCCGGACGCGAAGTCGCGGATCGCGCGCAGGAAGACGCGGCGGCCTTCGACGTCCATGCCAACTGTCGGTTCGTCCAGGAACAGGATCTCTGGGTCGCCGCAGATCGCAAGCGCGAAGTAGAGCCTCTGGGTCTGTCCGCCTGACAGGTCTTTGACGAGCGTGCCGGCCTTCTCTTCCAGGCCTACCAGCTTCACCACCTGGTCTGTGGGCAAGGGGTTGGGGTAGTAGCTCCGGAACAGCTCGACGAGCTCGGTGACTTTGAGCAGCTGCGGCACGCCGGACTCCTGCAGCATGGCCCCGAATCTCCGACGTGTTGCGATGCTGCGCGGGTCATCGCCGAAGATGAGGGCCTTGCCCGCGGTCGGCCGGCGCAGGCCGAGCATCAGGTTGATCGAGGTCGTCTTGCCGGCTCCGTTCGGTCCGAGCATTGCCACGAGTGAGCCCTTCTCGATTGCGAACGAGACGTTCTTGAGCGCTTCAAAGTTTCCGTACTTCTTGCTGGCGCCTACGAGCTCGATGGCGTGCGGCACGCGCTCAAGATTAGTCTTGGATCGTGCCGTCGGTTTTCGGCCGCATCATCGCCGGCGAGCTGCCCGCTCGCTTCGTTTGGAAGGACGAGCACGCGGTCGCGTTCCTCGCAAATCGCCCGTTGCGGCCAGGCCATACGCTCGTGGTGCCGCGACTCGAGGTTGATCACTGGCTCGACATCGACCCGCAGATCCTGTCTCACCTCACATATCCACGTCGTGCCGATCCGCGGCATGCACGACCTCGACTTCGGCAACCAGGATCCGAATCCCGATCCGAAGGTGATGGACGACGCTGCACACGCGCTACGCGATGAAGTGAGAAAGCTGGGCTTCGGGGAGTCGGTGCCGGAGTCCTAGCCGAGCGCACGCTCGAGCTGCTCGACGTGCTGCTCGAGGTGGTTGATGAGCGGATACCGCACCAGGAACTCAGCGCTGACCTCCTCACCGGTTGGCAGCCGCGCCGTCTTGCGCAGCGCGGTAGCGTCCAGCTCGCGCAGGAGCTTGACCGTGCGCGCGTGGTCCGAAGCGATCGACCTGATGATGTCCGCCGTCGGCAGCGCCGCCGTCTGCTCGCCCGCTACGTCCCGCAGCTTGGTCGCGTCGAGCAGGTCGACCTCCGTCATCTGGCCGCCGGCGACCCTGTGCACCATGACGCCGTAGAACTTCGAGAGCACCGCGATATGGGCGAGCACCTCGTGTTCGCTCCAGTGGTCGCCGCCTTCGCTTGAAGTGATGCGCGGCGCGATGGCCGCGAGCCTCGCCGATGCCTCCTCGAGCCTGCGCGCAAGGTGAAGCCTCTCCCGGTCCAGCTGCTCGTCGAAGAACTTGTCGAGGTCGTCCTGGGTGAACGCCGGGCTCTCGATCTTCATGCCGATACCAATCTATTGGAGAATCGAGTCATGTGCTACACCGACGATGCCAGACCGCCCCTGCCGCCGATCAGCGGCGCGGCCGCCTCTCAGGGCGACTTCGAGCTGACGGCATCCGACGGTAACAAGCTCATGGCCTACTTCGCGCGGGCAGAGAAGCCGACCGGCGCGGGGATGGTCGTGCTTCCCGATGTGCGCGGACTGCACGAGTTCTACAAGGAACTTGCGCAGCGCTTCGCCGAGACGGGCGTCGATGCTGTGGCGATCGATTACTTCGGCCGCACGGCGGGCATGGGCGACCGGAGCGACAGCTTCGAGTACATGCCCCATGTGCAGCAGACGACGCCTGAAGGAGTCGCGAGCGACACGGCAGCCGCGATCGCCTACCTGAAGTCGAAGGACGGCGGCGCGGTGAAGTCTGTGTTCACCGTCGGTTTCTGCTTCGGCGGCTCCAACTCCTGGAACCAGTCGGCGGAGCAGCCGGACATCGACGGCTGTATCGGCTTTTACGGCCGGCCGACGAGAACCGAGCCCTTCATCTCGAAGCTGAAGGCGCCGCTGCTGGTGATGGTGGCCGGCAACGACGCGGCGACGACGCCCGAGCAGGCGATGGAGTTCAAGGAGCAGCTCGAGAAGGCCGGCGTGCCGTTCGAGCAGCACGTGTATGAGGGAGCGCCGCACAGCTTCTTCGATCGGAGCTACGAGCAGTGGAAGGACGCCTGCGACGACGCCTGGAAGCGGATGCTCGCCTTCATCAAGACGCATTCGACCTGACGTCCTAAAGCCGTCCGGCTCGGTATAGTCGGACCCATGGCTCGATTGGCCACGGCGTCCAAGAAAGCGGCCCAGAAGCCGAACACGCGGCTCCCGGACTCGCTCATCGCCGATCTCGAGAAGAGGCGGGCGGGCCTCGCCCGGCACATGGCCCGGGCGGTCGTGACCGTCGTGCGCTGGGACGACTCGACCGGCGTGCCCCCACAGCAGGAGGCGATCGCCAAGACCTGCGAGGCGGGGCTGGACCTCTTCCTGGCCACCGCCCGGGAAGCTCGCCCGGCCGCGCCCGAGGAACTGCGGCGCGTGGCTCAGCTGGGGATCCTGCAGGCGCGAAGCAGCCAGTCGGTCGAGCCGATCCTGGCGGCCTACCGCATCGCGGCGCGCGTCGCGTGGGACGCGATCCTTCGCGCGTGGCGTGGCCATCCCGAGGTCACGCCCGAGGCGCTGATGATCACCGCCAATTACGTCTTCGCCGCGCTAGACCAGGTTGCGGCGGAGGTCACCAAGACGTACCTGCACGCGCGCGAGCAGCACATGCAGCGCGGCACGCGAGCACGGGCGCGCCTCTTCCACGCGCTCATCAGCGACAACTTCGACTCTGAGCTGGAGCTGCAGAAGCAGGCGCTCACCCTCAACATGCCGCTTGGCGCGGTCGGTTACGTGGCCACGGTCTGCACGCTCATGATCGGCCCGCGCGAGGGCGCGCGCGGAGGCGACTCGCTGGCGGAGGTCGTCACCGCGCTGGAACTGCCGCGCGGCGTCATCTCGCACACGACCGACCCGACGACACTGGTCATCCTGTGGCCGGCGGACTCGGCCAAATCGGTCGACGGCGCCGCCGACTTCGTGATGCAGATGAACGCCGAGGCGATCAGTCGCTCGGGCAAGTCACGCGCCCACGTTCGCGCGGGCATCGGCGGTTACCACTCGGGCCTGCGCGGCATCTCCCGCTCCTACCTCGAGGCGCAGCAGGCGGTCGAGGCCGGCCGCAAGCTGCATCCCGAGGGCGTCGTGCACCGGCACGACGAGGTCATCCCCTTCCTGCTGATGGTGCAGAACCCGGCCCTGGCCGAGCGCTTCGTGCGCGAGACCCTGGGCGTGCTGCTCGACCCGGCAACGCGCAACCGCGAGCAGCTCATGGAAACGCTGGAGGCGCATCTCGCGCGCGGGTCCGTCAAGGACTCGGCCGCGGAGCTGAAGCTCCACCGCCACACGGTGCTTTATCGCCTGGACCGGCTGCGGCAGCTGCTCGGCAGGAACCTGGACGAGCCCGCGACGAGGCTGCGCCTTCAACTCGCGATTGGCCTGAGGAAGCTGCTCTAGCCCGATTCTTGGACTCCATGTCCAAAGTTCGGCACGGCTTTTCCCACAAGGTGCCGATGTCTTGTGGCCGCGAGGTCCGTAAGCTGGCTAGAGCATGAATACGAATCACTCCAACGGCCGGCGTGTGGCTGTCACCGGCATAGGCTTCATCACCCCGATCGGCAACGACGAGGAGACCGTGTGGTCGAACATGGTCGAAGGCTCGTCAGGCATCGGCCCGATCACCCGGTTCGACACCACCGGGTTCGACACCAAGATCGCGGCCGAGGTCAAGGGCTTCAACCCCGAGGACTACATGGACCGCAAGACGGCCCGCCACATCGGCCGCTACTGCCAGTTCGCTC
>VBIA01000140.1 GCA_005879985.1 Chloroflexota bacterium
AAGAATCCTGGCGGACCGGTGGCCATCCTGTTCGGCGACGGTCGCGGCGGCGAGGACATCAACGATCTCGCGGGCGCCTGCGGCGACCTGGCGGAGAAGGTGGGCGGCAAGGAGCTCGCCCTGTACCGCGGCACCAACGAGCGCGGCGCGCTGGCGGCCGGGGTCGCCGGCTGGGACAGCCTAGACGGCGTCGAGGCGCTGCTCAGCTGGGGTCCGCCGCCGACCGCCGGCATCCCTTCATCGGTGAAATTCCACGCCGCCTGGGATCACCTGCCGCGGTCGGAGTGGGATCGCGCCGCCGTGGTGCTGCCTGCCACCACCTTTGCGGAGCAGCAGGGCAGCTACACGAACCTGGAGGGCCGCGTTCAGTTCCTGCGGCCGCCGATCGCGCTGAAGCAGCCGCTCAGGGAGTCGTGGGAGGTGCTGCAGGACGTGGGCGCCGCGCTCGGCCTCGGGCTCAACTATGTGGGCATCTCGGCAATCCAGCGTGAGATGGCTCTCACCCCACCGGACCCAGAGCCTGCGCCAACGCCAGTACTCATCGGGCCGTCGCATCCATGAGCGACCTCTACAAGGACCCGATCGGCCACTGGGTCGTGGTGGTCCTGGCGATGGCGGTGGTGCTCTTCGTGCTGCTGACCGCCACCGCCTACACCGTGTGGTTCGAGCGCGTCGCCCTCGGCCACATCCAGCGGCGGCCGGGGCCCAACCGCGTCGGGCCATGGGGCCTCATGCAGCTGGCCGCGGACGGCATCAAGCTCGCGTTCAAGGAATCGTTCGTCCCCGCCAAGACCGACCGCGTCATCTACGTCATCGCGCCGACCATCGCCGTCGCCGCCGCGTTCCTGGCCTGGGCGGTGATCCCGATCGGCCTCTGGTACAACGTCCAGTACTGGATCGCCGACGTGAACGTCGGAGTCCTGCTGATCTTCGCGGTCAGCTCGCTGAACGTCTACGCGATCGTTCTCGGCGGCTACGCCTCTAACAACAAGTATTCCCTGCTCGGCGGCCTGCGCTCGGCGGCGCAGTTGATCAGCTACGAGATGGCGATGGGCCTCTCGCTGGTGCCGACGTTCATGATCGTCGGCTCGCTCCGTCTGCGCGACATCGTCGACTACACGGTGCACTGGGGCCCGTACACCGGCCCGATCCCGCTCATCCTCCTGACCCCGATCGGATTCCTGATCTACATGATCGCGGCGGTCGCCGAAACGAACCGCACGCCCTTCGACCTTCCGGAAGCCGAGCAGGAGCTCATCGGCGGCTTCCTAACCGAGTACTCGGGCCTGAAGTTCGTCATGTACTACCTGGCCGAGTACGTCAACGTCATCACCGCGTCGGCGCTGGCGACGCTGCTGTTCTTCGGCGGCTGGTACCTCTGGGTCGTGCCGCCGGTGCTCGCCTTCTTTCTCAAGGTCGTGTTTTTCGTCTTCGTATACATTTGGCTGCGAGGCACATTCCCCCGCTTGCGCTACGACATGCTCATGCGACTCGGGTGGAAGGTGCTGCTGCCGCTGGCCATCGTCAACGTGATCGTGACCGGCGTGATCATCGTGCTGGTGCAGGGATAGGCATGGCCGACGAACCGAAGAAGCCCGAGCGCGAGAACCAGAGCGTGCTCGATGACATCGGCGCTCTGGCCAAGGGCCTCAAGACGACGCTTGGCGAGTACTTCTCGCCGCAGGTCACGACCGAGTACCCGGAGGAGAAGTCGCCGCGCTCGGAGCGCTACCGCGGCCGCCACTACCTGCGCCGCTACGACAACGGGCTCGAGCGCTGCATCGGCTGCGAGCTCTGCGCCGCGGCGTGTCCGGTGGGCTGCATCCTCGTGATCGCCGCCGAGAACAGCGACGAGAACCGCGTGTCGCCGGGCGAGCGCTACGCGAAGACGTACGAGATCAACATGCTTCGCTGCATCTTCTGCGGCTACTGCGAGGAGGCTTGCCCCGTGCAGGCGATCGTGCTGGGCCCTGAGTACGAGCTGTCCGACACGAGCCGCGAGAAGTTCATCTACACGAAGGAGAAGCTGCTCGAGCCGCTTCCGCCCGACGTGCAGGCACGGCTCGACTCACGCCCTCACCCTGACCCTCTCCCGCCTGCGGGAGAGGGAAAAACCTAGTCTTGGCGATCGCCGTCTTCATCGTCTTCGGCCTTCTGGCCATCGCGGGAGGTGTCGGCGTCATCACCTTCCATCAGCCGATACGTTCGGTGCTGAGCCTGGTGGTGGTGATGCTCTCGCTGTCGGTGCTGTTCCTGCTCCTCAGCGCTCAGTTCGTTTTCGTGGTCCAGATCATTGTGTACGCCGGCGCGGTCATGGTCCTGTTCCTGTTCGTCATCGCGCTGCTCGGGCCGGCGCGCGAGACGGGTCCCGGCCGCCTGCGATTCCAGACCGGTCTGTCGTCGCTGTTCGTGCTCGCTTTCTTCGGCCTGCTTTACGCGATGCTGCAGGGAGTCCAGTACCGGCAGCCTGACCACACCGACCTCAACGTGTTCGGGACCGTGCAGTCCATCGCCGTCGGGCTGTTCACCACTTATCTCTATCCGTTCGAGCTCACGTCGGTGCTGCTGCTGGTGGCGGCAATCGGCGCGATCTACCTCAGCCGCCGGGACGAGTCCTGAATGTCGGGAACGCTCGACATCGGCGGCTCGCAGCTCGACGTCTCATGGTTCCTGCTGCTGGGGGCTGCGCTGTTCACTCTCGGCGCGATCGGCGTGCTGATTCGCCGCAACCCGCTGATCATCCTCATCTCGATCGAGCTGATGCTCAACGCCGTCAACCTCACGCTGGTCGCGTTCTCGCGCC
>VBIA01000190.1 GCA_005879985.1 Chloroflexota bacterium
TCATTAATAGTCCCACCCTGCCAGGCGAGAGGACGGAAGTAAATAAGTTGAGCTACAAACGTGTTTGATGCACCGCATGGGGTGGTCATTTTCGTGGCCACCCCAGCCGTAGTTAGGTATGTTGCCCGCCTGCTGAGCAGGCTTCGATCGCTCATTAGGTCCGCGCGTTAGTTCGTGGGGCCGCCGCCCCTGGCCGAGCGGCTCTCCGGACGAGCCGCTTGATGGACGTTGGGGGTTTCGCTAGCGGTCGCCGGCTGAATGTCTTTTCCCTTGGCTGCGACCCCGGAGCGGTGTCCCTCAGCGTCCCGGGGAGTCCCGCCGCCCGTTCCGGAGGCGACTGCTCTGTCCGGTGAGCTACAGGCGCGTGGCCGGTTTCCCAGTCTACCTGCCGCGTTAAACTGCGCCGTTCGTGAACAGGTTGACCGCCGCGCTGGCAATCACGCTCACGCTGGCGGCCTGCACGTCGCCGCTGACCAGCGCTCCGCCTCCCTCGCCGCTGCCAAGCCCGACGCCGCACAACCCTGTGGCGTCGACGCTGCTGGAGCCGGCGGATCTTCCCGGGCCGCTGTCGCAGTGCCCAGGGTCCGGACCGATCGCGAGCTACATCGCAACGACGAGATCGGCCAACCCTGACCTCGCTCAGCGGCTGGCCAGGCAGTGGAACGATCTGAAGGGCCTGGGCGCCACAGAGGCCGCAATCAACCTGTTCGCCGCCGACCCGTCCGCCTGCAACTCAGAGCTCGCCGCCGTTAACAAGGTCCAGTCGGCTGCGAGCCTGGTCGTCGCGTTCGCAGAGCAGGGCGAGGCGGACCGCGCATGGCAGGCCGGTATCCTGGGTTTCACGCCACCCGTCCCGGGCGAGCTCCCGCCAGGAGTGGCGCGCGGCACAGGCACCGGCCTCGGCGCGTCGTCATGGACCTACGACCGGACGCCGGTTCGCCTCGCGTGCTGGCAGAAGAATGTTTTCGTCGCTCTGGTGGTATTCACAAATCTGGATGCGACCGCCTTCAAGGCCGGGACGGTCGCCGTCGATGCTCGACTAAACTGAAGCGCCCGCGCCTGTAGCTCACCGGATAGAGCGCTTGCCTGCGGAGCAAGAGGCAGCAAGTTCGATTCTTGCCAGGCGCACCAACGTCTCCCATGGAGATTGCTGCGGCGGTCACATCGGACTTCGACTGGACGAGTTAGGCTGAGCCGGTGCAGGACACACAGCAAAACACCCGGCGCGAAGCCATGTATCGAATGTGGACGGAGCGCGGTGGGCGCGTTCGACTGGAGCCGACCCAGCGGCGGATCCGGGTCGTCCTGAGCGGAACGACAGTGGGCGACACAAGGCGTGCTCAGTTGCTGTACCTTCCGCCCCCGCACAATGCCTACGCCTTTCCCAGAGAGGACCTCCGGTGGGATCTGATCCATGAATCTGGGGGGACAGACTCAGAGCCTGGTCTGGGCAAGGTCAAGCTCTGGTCGGTGGAGGCGGGAGGCAAAACTGCCGAGAATGCCGCCTGGACCGTCCCCCAACCCCCAGCCGACCTGGATGCCTTGGCCGGGCTGGCGATGTTTCGTTGGAACCTTATGGACGCGTGGTACGAAGAAGACGACGAGGTGTTCGTCCATCCACGCGATCCAGGTCATCGAGTCGACGTACTCAACTCTTCGCGGCACGTCAAGGTGCTGGTCGATGGCGACCTCGTGGCCGAGACGCGCAGGCCTCGACTGCTGTTCGAGACGAGCCTTCCGGTCCGCTACTACATCCCGAGGCTTGACGTGAGAATGGACCTCCTGGAGCCCACCGATACGGCTACTCGCTGCCCTTACAAGGGTGTGGCTTCCTACTGGTCGGTGCGCGCCGGCGGCACAGTCCATAAGGATCTCGCCTGGTCGTACAGGGCGCCGATTCCCGAGTGCCCAAAGCTCGACAACCTGATTTGCTTCTACAACGAGCTTGTAGACCTGGAGGTTGACGGCGAGCTCCTCGAGCGGCCCCGGACCCCCTGGTCAGTGGACCAAAAGCACTAACTAACGCGTCACCTGTTCACGGGCGCCGGGTCAGAGGATACTGGTGGCGCCTAAGTTGTTTGGCCAACCCAGCGTTGCGCGGCGGGGAGTCGGAGCAGTTCTGCGCCGGCTCACGGACTTGCTGTTCCAGCGGCCCGCGTGCGTCATTTGCGGCCGCGGACACGCGTCGGCCGGGTGGCTGGTTGACCCCATGGGCAGGATCGCGGGCCGCTGCCCGGGCTGCGTCGGGGAATCGAAAGCCCCTCAGCGTCAGGCCACATCCGCATCCTGATCGAGGCATTCTATGGGTAATTCCAGCAGCTCCTGAAGGGCTGACCGACCAAGCGATGTCGCATCACGAGATCGACGCGTATCTAGCGGGGGTCGGCGAGCCGCACCGGAGCACGCTCCAGGCGCTGCGTCAGACGATCCGCGCGATCGTTCCGCAGGCGGCAGAGGTCATCTCGTACGGCATGCCCGGCTTCCGCCTCAAGGGCAAGATGATCTGCGGCTTCGCCGCGTTCAAGAACCACGTCGCCTACCTACCGCACAGCGGCTCGGTCTTCTCGCAACTGCCTGCGGAGCTCAAGGCATACAAGTCGACGCCGGGCTCGCTGCACTTTCCGATCGACAAGCCGCCGCCCAAGAGCCTCATCAAGAAGCTGATCGCGGTGCGGAGAAAACAGGCGGGCGTCTGAGCCCGGCGGCTACTTGATCCGGCTGTTCTCGTTGCTCGCGATCTTCTTGGCCTGCGCGCTGTCGATGTTGATGACCGCGAGGATCACCATGAACGTCTTGTTCTGCCACACCGCGACAAAGAACGATTGATTGGCGATCGCAATCAGGAAGGTGATCGAGTTCTTGCCGAGTCCCGTGTCGGTTCCTTTGGTCACGCCGGCCGGAGCGCTGGAGCTGATGGTCGATTCGCTGAAGCCGAAGATCGACTCGGTGGTGTACCCCTGTTCGGCGCTGGTCTGGTCTTTGAACTTGATGACGAAGTTGATGACGATCGGATACGTCGCGGACGCGAGGTCGCCGTTCTCGGAGTTGGTGATCGAGTCGCAGTGGGCCTTGCTGTCGGTGTAGAACACGACCTCCGCCGCGGTCGCGCCGTGAGACTTCGCCCTGTCCCATTCCTGCTTGGTCGACTTGTAAGTGTTCGGGTCCTTCGACTTGACAGCGTTGAGGAACGAATCGATGTCGCCCGAGACCGAGCACTTCTGGACACCCTTGGGCAGGTCGCCTGACTGCACGGCCACATCAGCGACACCTGTCGCCGCCGCGCTGGACTGAGTGCACGCGGTCACCACTACGAGTGCGGCGAGCGCAATCCATCGACGCATCGCTAAAAGGTTAGAGGCACGAACCCTCGGCCCGCCTCCCATAACAAGAAAGGTCGTTCACGAGCCGCGAGTAACCGGCGGCATCTTGTGTCAACATGCATCCGGCCTCGTCATGTCCATCGATCTGCAGGCCGCGGCGAACGAGTACATCGGATGGCTTCAGCTCGAGGCCAACCGCAGTCCCAACACGGTCCGCGCCTAC
>VBIA01000191.1 GCA_005879985.1 Chloroflexota bacterium
CGCCAGGTCCCAGAGCGCCAGACCGTGCGACTCGAACAGGGTGATTCCGGGCTCGGCCGGCGCCTTCCAGCCGCCCGCCATGACCGTGCCGAACTCGGTCACCCGCTCCCACGCCAGGGCCCCGGAGCCGACCGCCTGGATCAGGTCGCCGCTCTCCAGCCGCGCGACTGCCAGCTGATCGACCACCACCGTCTGCGCCCGCGTCACCAGGTCAGCCGGCAGCTCGGTCCGGTTTGGAAAGTTGGATCCTGCGCCGATCACCAGCGAGGGAACTTTGACCCAATCGGCGGACAGGACCGGCTCGGTGCTGGTCGTGATCGTCACCACAACGTCGGCGTCGCGCACCGCGGCCTCGGCGCTCGAGGCGGCCACCACGCGGACGCCCAGCGCCGAAGACTGCTCCGAAGCAAACGCCTCCCGGTGCTTGGGGTCGCGGCTGAACACTCGCATCTCGCCGACGGAAAGCACGCGTGACAGCGCCAGCGCCTGGGTCCGCGCCTGCTGGCCGGAGCCGATCACCGCTACCGTCAGAGGACCGCCTGGCGCGGGCAGCAACGCTCGCGCCGCGACCGCGCTCGCCGCGCCCGTGCGGTACGCGCCCATCAGGTCGGCCTCGATCAGCGCGCGCAACGCACCGTCCAGCCCGAACACCGTGACCAGGAACCGCACCTTGCCGGCGGCAACCGTGTACGCCTTCAGGCCCATGCACTCGCCGCCCGGGTAGGTTGCGACCATCACGTTCAGGAGCGCCCCTGGCGCGAACGCCCGCCGCCGGGGCTCGTTCTGGGCCTTGCCCTCGCCCAGCTCGCGCATCGCCGCCGCGACGGCCTCGATCACAGCTTCCATGTCGATCACCCTCTCGACGTCCGTCTCGCGCAGGATGCGGGTCACGGCAGGGAGAATACCGTCACCGTGGCAGCGACTTCCCTGAACGTCGGCCTGATCGGCCTCGGCACTGTCGGCTCCCAGGTGGCCGAGCGCCTGGTCACTGGCCAGCCACAGCTCACCCGCCGGGCGGGCCTGGAGCTGTGCCTCCAGAGGATCCTGGTCCGCGACGTCAACAAGCCACGGGCGGTGACGGTCGAGCCGGGGTTGCTCACCAACGATCCGGACCTGCTGCTCGACGACAACGACATCCAGGTCATCGTCGAGGTCGCCGGCGGCGACGAGCCGATGCACTCGTACCTGGAAAGGGCGATCAGCGCCGGCAAGCACGTCGTCACCGCGAACAAGGTCGTCATGGCCAACCACGGCATGCAGCTGCTCACGCTCGCCGCGGAAAAGAACGTCGACGTTTACTTCGAAGCCGCGGTCGGCGGCGGCATTCCATTGATCAGCACATTCCGCACCGACCTGCAGGCGAATCGCATCGAGCGCCTGTCCGCGGTCATCAACGGCACCACCAACTACGTGCTCGGACGCATGGGCACCGACGGTCTGGCCCTCGAGGACGCAGTCAAAGAAGCGCAGGCGGCTGGTTACGCGGAAGCCGACCCAACGGACGACATAGAAGGCTTCGACGCAACCTACAAGCTCGCGATCCTGGGCTCCATCGCCTACGAGATCAGCGTCCGGCCCGGGGACATCTACCGCGAGGGCATCAACGGCATTGAGCCCGTCGACTTCCGCTACGCGCGCGAGCTCGGCTACGCCATCAAGCTCGTCGCGCACACGCAGCGCCACCGCGGCCGCGTCGAGGCCCGCGTGCATCCGGCGCTGGTGCCGCTTGACCATCCCCTGGCGCAGGTCGAAGGCGCCGACAACGCCGTGTTCGTCGAGGGCGACCTCGTCGGCAGGGTGCTGCTGAAAGGCCAGGGCGCGGGTGGGAGGCCGACCGCCTCCGCGGTGGTCGGCGAT
The DNA here is from genome assembly GCA_005879985.1 of Chloroflexota bacterium. GTDB lineage: Bacteria > Chloroflexota > Dormibacteria > Dormibacterales > Dormibacteraceae > CF-118. The sequence continues at coordinate 1,858 of VBIA01000191.1, forward strand.
CTCATCGACCTCGCGCGGTCGATAAGGCGCGGCGTCCAGAACCGCCCGTCGTTCACGTTCGACGATCGCGTCGGCGTCGTCCCCATGGGCGAGGTGGTGACCCGCGCCTACTACCGCATCCGCGCCGAGGATCGCCCCGGAGTGCTGGCCGCGGTGGGGCAGGTCTTCGCCGAGGAAGGCGTCAGCATCTCGAGCTTCATCCAGAAGGACGCGTGGGTCGAGGAGAAGACGGCGGAGCTGGTGATCACCACGCACCCCACCGAGGACACGCGCCTGCAGAAGGCACGCGAGCGCATCGCTGGCCTGCAGCCGGTGCGCGCCGTGTCCTCCTTCCTTCGCGTCTTCTAAATAGGCCGGACGCTGATGGGAGTCATCGCCCGATATCGCGAGTTTCTGCCTGTCGGTCCGAAAACGCCCGACGTCGACCTGCACGAAGGCTCGACGCCGCTCGTGCCAAGCCGCAACATCGGTCGCGCGCTTGGGCTGTCGAAGCTCTACTTCAAGTACGAGGGCCTGAACCCGACCGGGTCTTTCAAGGACCGCGGCATGGTCGTCGCGGTGGCCAAGGCGCTCGAGTCTGGCAGCAGGGTGCTGATGTGCGCGTCGACCGGCAACACGTCCGCGTCGATGGCCGCCTATGCGGCTCGCACGGGAGTAAGAGCGATCGTCGTCGTCCCGGCCGGTGAGATCGCGCTCAACAAGCTGTCGCAGGCGCTGATGTACGGCGCGAAGGTGATCGCGCTCAAGGGCAACTTCGACCACGCGCTGCAGACCGTCCGCGACCTGTCCAGCCGCTATCCCGTGGCGCTCATGAACTCGGTCAACCCTCACCGCATCGAGGGCCAGAAGACGGCCGCCTTCGAGGTGGTCGAGGCTCTGGGCGACGCGCCCGACTATCTATTCGTGCCGGTGGGAAACGCGGGCAACATCACCGCCTACTGGAAGGGCTTCCGCGAGTGCCAGGCGAAAGGACTGGCGATGCACCTGCCGCGGATGGTCGGCGCGCAGGCCGACGGTGCCGCGCCCATCGTCAACGGCCATCCCGTCGACCACCCGAAGACGATCGCCTCTGCGATTCGCATCGGCAACCCGGCGTCGTGGGAAGGCGCGACGACCGCGCGCGACGAGTCGGGAGGGATGATCGCCGCCGTGTCGGACAC
>VBIA01000192.1 GCA_005879985.1 Chloroflexota bacterium
TAGCCGCGCATCTTGGCCTCGGGCATGCTCGCGAAAAGGTCGCGGATGTGCGTGAACATCCCCGTGTAGGTCGCCGGGTTGCTGCGCGGCGTCCGGCCGATCGGCGACTGGTCGATGTCGATCGCCTTGTCGAGATGCTCCAGCCCCTCGACCGCGCGATGCGGTCCCGGCCTCTCCTTGGCGCGGTAGAAGTGTTGCGCCACCTTGCGGCTGATGATGTCGGTGATCAGCGACGACTTGCCTGAGCCGCTCACGCCGGACACCGAGACAAAGCAGCCGAGCGGGATCGCCACGTCGATGTCCTTGAGGTTGTTCGCCCGGGCGCCGCGCACGACGAGCTTCTTGCCGTTGCCCTTTCGCCTCTGCCGCGGGACCGGGATCATGCGGTCACCGCGCAGGTAGGCAGCTGTGATCGAGTGCGGGTCGCGCAGCACCTGCTCGACCGTGCCGGCGGCTACGATCTCGCCGCCGTGCTCGCCCGCCGCCGGACCGATGTCGACCATGTAGTCGGCCGACCGGATGGTCTCCTCGTCGTGCTCGACGACGATCAGCGTGTTGCCGAGGTCACGCAGGCTCAAAAGCGTGTTGATGAGCCGGCGGTTGTCGCGCTGGTGCAGTCCGATCGACGGCTCGTCCAGGATGTAGAGGACGCCCATCAGCTTCGATCCGATCTGCGTCGCAAGCCGGATCCGCTGCGATTCGCCGCCGCTGAGAGTGTTCGCGGGTCGCTCGATCGTCAGGTAGTCGAGACCGACGTCGATCATGAACTGAAGGCGCTCACGGATCTCTTTGAGGATTCCGCGCGCGATCAAGTGCTCGCGCTCGGTCAGCTCGAGACTGTCGACGAACGCGATGGATGCGCTGACCGACAGCCGCGCGACCTGCGCGATGTTGCGGTCGGCCACCGTCACCGCGAGCGATTCCGGCTTCAAGCGCATCCCGTTGCACGCCGGGCACGGTTTGTCTGACATGTATCGCTCGAGCTCCGCCTTCAGGTACTCGGACTGGGTCTCCTCGTACCGGCGCTGCAGGTTCGCGATCACGCCCTCGAACGGCGCCTCGTACCAGCGCGAGTGGCCGTACTGGTTCTTGTATCCGAACCGGATCTTCTTCTCGCCGGTTCCGTTCAGCAGAAGGTCGCGCTGCTGTTTCGGCAGCTTCGACCAGGGCTTGTCCATCTCGATGCCGAAGTACTTGCTGACCGATTCGAGCAGCTCCGGGTAGAAGAATTGCGATCGGCTCCACGCCGCGATCGCACCTTCTCGCAGGGACTGCGACGGATCGGGCACGATGAGGTCACCGTCCACCACCAGCTGCGACCCGATGCCCGTGCACACCGGGCACGCGCCGTGAGGGTTGTTGAAGGAGAAGTTCCGCGGCTCCGGTTCGGGCACGCTGGTCCCGTCGTAGGGACACGCGTAGTCCTGCGACATCTGAATCTCTTCACCAGCGATTGACCGAGGGGGGACTCCCCCCTTTCCGGCGGTCGGGCGAAGCCCTTCTTCCGCCGGACCCCCCTGTGGGGCGATGATCACCGAGCCGCCACCCAACCTCGCCGCGGTCTCGATCGAATCGACGAGCCGCGTCCGCTGTTCCGGCCCGACGACAATCCGGTCGACCACGACCTGGATGTCGTGCTTCTTGTTCTTGTCCATCGGGATCGACTCGCCGATCTCGTAGAGGATTCCGTCCACCCGCACCCGTACGAAGCCGGACTTCCTGACATCGTCGATCAGCGATCGGTACTCGCCCTTGCGTCCCTTGACCACGGGGCCGAGGACCATGATCCGGGCGCCCTTTGGCAGCTTCTCGACGTGGTCCGCCATCTGCTCGACCGTCTGCCGGCGCACCTCGCGTCCGCATACCGGGCAGTGCGGATGCCCGACGCGCGCATACAGCAGTCGGAGGTAGTCCCACACCTCGGTCACCGTCCCCACGGTCGAGCGCGGGTTCTTCGAGGTCCCCTTCTGGTCGATCGAGATCGCCGGCGAGAGCCCTTCGATGATGTCCACGTCGGGCTTCTCCATCTGGCCGAGGAACTGCCTTGCGTAGGCGGAGAGCGATTCGACGTACCGCCGCTGGCCCTCGGCGTAGATCGTGTCGAAGGCGAGCGAGGACTTCCCGGACCCGGACAGGCCGGTGAAGACGACGAGCCTGTCCCGTGGGATGGAGAGGGTGACGTTCTTCAGGTTGTGCTCGCGCGCCCCGCGGATCGTGATCTGATCAGTCGGCATTCGAACCTGTAGCTATTCCTTTTCTCTCGTGATCGCAAACGTTCCGCTGGCGGTGGCCACGAGCTTCTGGCCCGGCCCCTCGACCCTGCACTCCGTTACCGCCGTCCTCCGGCCCGCGCGCACCACGCGAGCCGTCGCGTGCAGGGTCTCGCCCACCTTCGCGGCGGAGATGAAGCTGAGCTTGAGGTCGAAGCTCATGGAGCGAACGACCCCGGGCCTGATGTTACGCAAGGCGCGACCCATCGCCGAGTCGGCCAGGGCGCTGATCATGCCACCGTGCACGAAACCGGACTGGTTGCCCATGTCTTCCGTGGCAGTCATCTCGACGGTGGCGAAGCCCTCGCCGCTGTCGACAAGGGTGAGGCCGAGCCACTGCCAGGCTTTAGACGGATTGAGCAGGTCTGCCGTCCCCACCCGGCGCTGCGCGCCGTCCTCCCCACTCGGTGGGGAGGCGCCTTTCTCATTCACGGCCCTGTCCCTCGGGCACCGCCATGTTGGTCGACGAGGCGCGGGCCACCAGGCGCCCTCGCTCGTCCACGACGTCCGCCTCGCTGAACATGAGCGACTGCTTGATCTCGACGACGCGCCCGATCGCGCGCAGCCTGCCCTCCCTGACCGGACGCAGGAAGTTGATCTTCAGCTCGATTGTCGTGTTCCAAACGCCTTCTTCCTGAAGCGTGGCGAGCGACATGCCCATCGCAGCGTCGGCGATCTGCGTGATCACGCCGCCCTGCACGACTCCGCCACCGTGCCGATGCTCTGGCCCCGCCTCCAGCTCCAGGACCACACGTCCAGGCTCCGATTCGGTGATGCGCGCGCCGATCGTCTGCATCCAGCCAGCGGGCTCGGCGGTCAGGAGGGCGGCGGCTCTATTCGCGTTCTGGACGGTCAAGGGCCGCGGCGTGTCTTCCGCCAGTTTCGGACTGTGGTCCTCTGTTTGGGCGCCGCCGCGATCGCCAGCGACACCTCTTCGTCATCCTCTTTGTCGCCCGTCTCCTCGCCGGCCAGCCTCTTGCGCAGCAGAATGATGCGGTCGCGTACCCTCGCGGCATCCTCGAACTGCAGCTCCTTGGAGAGTCGCCGCATCTCCTTCTCCAGGTCGCGCACGATGGCGAGGATGTCCTCGCGCGGCACGCCGGCGCCGATCATCAGCTCGACAGCGTCTGCCTGGAGGTCCTTCTTGTTGATCTCGAGCGCATAGATGGCCTTCTTCACGCTCTCTGGCGTGATGCCGCGCTCGGCGTTGTAAGCGGTCTGCCTGTCGCGCCTGCGCTCGGTCTCGTCGAGGGCCGCGCGCATCGAATCGGTGATCTTGTCCGCGTACATCACCACGTGACCTTCGACGTTTCGGGCCGCGCGGCCGATGGTCTGGATGAATGACCG
>VBIA01000048.1 GCA_005879985.1 Chloroflexota bacterium
CGAGTTGGTCGTCGGCGCGCAGATGCCGAGCAGCGCCGGCGCGTGCTTGAGCAGGCCGCCGATGTAGTAGATCGCGGTCTGGCTCAGCCCGGCGTATCCGGCCTTGTCGGCGAACAGGTTCTCGCCGTCCTTCCACAAGCTCTGGTGCACGTGCATGCCCGATCCGTTGTCCTGGAACAGCGGCTTCGGCATGAAGGTCGCGACGTAGCCGTGCTGCGCGGCCACGTTCTTGATCACGTACTTGTAGACCATCATCTTGTCGCCCATCTTGGTGAGCGAGTCGAAGCGCATGTCGATCTCGGCCTGGCCGGCGGTGCCGACCTCGTGGTGCTGTACCTCCACCTGCACGCCGGCCTCGATCAGCTTGAGCATGATCTCGGACCGCAGGTCCTGCAGCTTGTCTGTCGGGGGCACGGGGAAGTAGCCCTCCTTGTGCCGCGGCCGGAACG
>VBIA01000049.1 GCA_005879985.1 Chloroflexota bacterium
GCTGTACGCGTTCTGGTCGAAGCGGAGCGAGTTGAAGAGGTAGAACTCCGCCTCCGGTCCCCAGTAGCTGACGTCGGCGATGCCGGAGCGGCGCAGGTGCTCCTCCGCCTTCTTCGCGATCAGCCGCGCGTCGCGGCTGTACGGCTCGCGCGTGATGGGGTCGATGACGTCGCAAATGAGAAAGAGTGTCTTGTGCGAGAGGACGGGGTCGATGGTCGCGGAGTCCGGGTCCGGGATGAGGAGCATGTCGCTCTCGTCGATGGACTGGAACCCGCGGATGCTGGAGCCGTCAAAGCCGAGCCCCTCCGAGAAGCTGCCCTCATCGAGCTCGCCTAGCGGGAGGCTGAAGTGCTGCCATGTGCCGGGCAGGTCGACGAAACGTACGTCGACCACCTCTACGCCTTCGGCCTTGGCGCGCTCCAGCACCTCGCGCGGGCTGGTCTTGCTTCCGGACTTGGTCACGATCGCCATAAACACACCCTCCTGGATCTTGGGATTTGGATTTGACGGGCCCCACGGTGATCCTAGGAAGGGGAGCGTCCAGGTACACGGTGAGCTAGGCACAAATCGGAAGCTTCCACTTACGTGTGGTCCACACAACTGGGATATCCACAAACCGGCGCGGATCGTGCTCTTCGCACGAACCCGCCGCATGACAGTTCGGTTCAGCCACACGTTTCGGCGCGTTCCGGCGCTGCCATAGGCTGGGCCTCGAGCCGGCGGATCACCACCAGTGGAGGGGACTTTGCCCAGGCCTTCGATTGCGTTCAAGCAAGCGTTGTTGAAACGGAAGCTGATCTTTCTGCTGGCGGGCGCCGTGACCCTGGCCGCGGCGTTGGTGCCCATCGCGGTCATGGCCGACGACCAGACGGCATCGCAGGCGGCGGGTATCGCCGCCGACACCGTCTGGGTGATCGTGACCGGCTGTCTTGTGATGTTCATGCAGGCCGGCTTCGCGATGCTCGAGGTCGGCTTCAGCCGTATGAAGAACGTCGGCACCGTCGTCGCCAAGGTCGTCACCAACCTGAGCGTCAGCTCGATCGCCTACTGGGCCGTGGGCTTCGGCTTCGCGTTCGGCGCCGGCGGGTGGTTCGCGTTCATCGGCGGCAGCGGCTTCTTCCCGACCTTCAGCCCGGGCTCGCAGCTGCACCTGCCGGCCATCGACGCCAGCACGGCGACGGCGTCGGCGAAATGGTTTTTCGAGTTCGTCTTCTGCGCGGTGTCGCTCGCGATCGTGTGGGGCACGATGATCGAGCGCACCAAGTTCATCGTCTACATCCTGTTCGGCATCCCGTTCGCCGCCTTCATCTATCCGCTCATCAGCCACCAGCTGTTCGGCGGCGGATTCCTCGAGGCCAACCTCGGCGCGCAGGACTTCGCGGGCTCGACAGTCGTGCACCTCACGGGCGCCACCGCGGGGTTCGCCGGCCTCCTGCTGCTCGGCCCTCGCATCGGCAAGTACGAGAAGGGGCGGCCCAACGCGATCCCCGGACACAACATGCCGCTCGCGCAGCTGGGCGTGCTGATCCTGTGGTTCGGCTGGTTCGGATTCAACCCCGGATCGACTCTCAACGCGACCAACCTTCACTTCGCCGACATCGTCGTGGTCACCAACCTCGCGGCGGCCGCAGGCGCTGTTGCAGCGCTGGCGACGGTCTCCGCGATCACCAAGACGATGGACGTGGGCATGATCGGCAACGGCGCCATCGCGGCTCTGGTCGCCATCACCGCTCCATCGGGTTACGTCGAGCCCTGGGCCGCGATCGTCATCGGCGCGGTCGCGGGCGTGATCGTGGTGGTCGGCGTGCTGGCAATCGACAAGTACCTGGACGACCCTGTCGGCGCTCTGCCTGCGCACGGGCTCGCCGGCATCTGGGGCACGCTCAGCTGCGGTCTCTTCACGGTGCCCGCGCTCGCGAAGTTCAACGGCGTCGGCGAGGGCGGCCTGTTCTACACGGGCAGCTTCCACCAGCTGGGCGCGCAGGCCATCGCGGTCACGGCCTCGTTCCTGGCCGTCTTCCTCATGAGCTACGGACTGTTCTGGGTCATCAAGAAGACCGTCGGGCTTCGCGTGTCGACACGCGAAGAGCTCGAGGGTCTCGACATCAGCGAGCACGGCATGTGGGGCTACCCGGAGTCGTTCATGCCCGTGCCTGGGGGCGTCTACCGGCCGGCGGACACGCCGACCGTCAACCCGCACCGGTCGCCTGAACCGGCGGGCGGCACGGCTCGGGCGGAGGGATCACCGGCATGAAGATGGTCGTCGCGATCATCCGTCACGAAAAGCTCCAGGAGGTCCAGGACGTGCTGGACGAGTGCGGCGTGTCCGGCGTCACTGTGACCGAGGTCAAGGGATGCGGCGCCCAGCGTGGGTACACCGAGAAATATCGGGGCACGGCCGTGCACATCTCGTTGCGGCCGCGGCTCAAGGTCGAAGCGGTGATGCAGTCGGAGATCGTCAACACCGTGGTCGACAAGATCGCCGTGGCGGCTCGCGCCGAGAACGGCGGCGAGGTCGGCGACGGCAAGATCTTCGTGATCGGGGTCGAGGACGCGGTGCGGATCCGCACCGGCGAGCACGGCCCGGAAACCGTCAAGCACGCAGCCCGCGCCATGTGGGGCCATTAACCGCGCCGAGTGCCGGCACTGGGCTGCCGGTTTCCGCAAAGTAGCCTGCGAGTGCCGGCACTCGCGGGCTTCAGGGGTTAGGCTGCGCCAGCCTCGGCCACTGCGGCGGGCAAGTGCTTCTCGATCCAGGCTTTGATTGGGGCTTTGCCGCCGGGGTAGCCGACGATCCGGTCGACGAGCTTGCCCTCGCGGAACAGGCCGAGCGTCGGGATGCCCATCACGCCGTAGCGGATGGCGATCTCCTGGTTGACGTCGACGTCGAGCTTGCCGACGGACACCCTGCCGGCGTACTCGCCCGCAAGCTGCTCCACGACCGGCGCCATCATGTGGCACGGGCCGCACCAGTCGGCGTAGAAGTCGACCACAACAGGTTCCTTTGAATTCAGCACATCGGCCTCGAAGGTCGGGCCGTCGAAGTGCTTCAAGTTGTTCATGTCACATCTAAGCCTGCCCCTCCAGGCGTTATTCCTAAACCCCTGGCGGGGGACAATCAGGCCATGGCCACCCTGGGACCCGGCCGATGACCACTCTTGGGGTGGCGCTTCGCACTTTCGGCGCGCGCTTGTTCGAAGCTGCCCCGGGCCTGGTCACATGGGTGCTGCTGCTGGCCCCGGCCTGGATCCCGATCGTCTTCCCCTGGCCTGGCGCATTCGCGGTGGCCGGTGCTGTCCTGCTCTTCGACTTCTACTGGCTGGTCCGCTCGGTCTCGGTGATGCGCGGCGTGTACGGGACGTACTCGCGCATGCGCCGCGACATGAGCTCCGACTGGCTCGCCGCTTGCGAGCAGGAGCGCGCCGCCGGCTGGCGCGACCCGCTGCGGTTCATCCACCTGTCGATCATCCCGACGTACACGGAGCCGTACCACGTGTTGGAGCGAACCGTCCAGGCGATCGTCGACGCCAACTATCCGCCCGAGCTGAAGATGGTCGCGATCATCACGCGCGACACCGACAAGGCGGGCTGGGAGAACGTGGCCAAGCTCAAGGCTCGGTACGGCGACCGGCTGCGCGGCTTCTATCACATCAAGGACGCTGTCGAGCCGGGCGTCGTGGTGGGCAAGTCAGCGGCGATGAACTGGGGCGGGCGGTGGATGGTGCGGGTGCTCACAGACGAGGGCTACGAGCTGAACAAGATCCTCATCACCGACCTCGACTCCGACTACCGCGTGCACCCGCAGTACTTCGCGTGGATCAGCTGGCACCACTCGCGCGAGCCGCTGCGCGACTACACGATCTGGCAGCCGGTCCCGCTGTTCCACAACAACATCTGGCAGGTGCCGATGGCCGTGCGGGTGATGTCTGCGAGCACGTCGCAGTGGCAGATGTTCTTGCATTCGCAGCCGCACCGCCTTGTCGCCTTCAGCAGCTACACATGCAGCCTGGAGTTCGTGCATCGGATCGGCTACTGGGACAACGATGTGATTCCGGAGGACTCGCGCTTCTACTGGAAGGCGTTCTTCACGTTCGGCAAGCGCTTCTCGGTGAAGTCGGTTTATCTCCCGCTGTACGGCGACTCGCCGAAATCGCGCGACTACGCGTCAACCCATCAGTCCCAGTACAACCAGATCAAGCGGTGGGCCTGGGGCGTGACCGACGTGCCTTACGTGCTGGCGCGGTTGTTCAAGCATCCGGAGATCCCATTTGGGTTGAGGCTGCGGCGCTTCTCGAATCTGTTCCTGAATCACCTCAACTGGATCTTCCTGCCGATACTCCTGATGTTTGGAAGCTCCGCGCCGATCTGGTTCAGCAAGGACTTCTCGCTCACCGACGTCGGTCAGGAGATCTGGTCGCTCTCAGGAATCCTGCTTTCGATCACGCTCTCGACCGTCGTCTTCTTCATGATCCTGGAGTTCCGGATGCTGCCGCCCAAGCCGGCGGAGTGGCCGCTGTGGCGGCGAGTCGCCGTCCACTTCCAGTACTTCGCTTACCCGGTGGTCGGACTCGTGCTCAGCGTGCTGCCGGCGCTGGAGGCGCACACGCGGCTGCTGCTGGGGCGCTATCTGGAGTACCGGGTTACCGAGAAGACGTAGCCGCTGCCGGCGCGGGCGGCTTACGCGCCGCAGACCGGGCTGTTCACGAACCAGGGCACGCAGAACTGTGGTCCCGCCAGTGCCCAGAGCTCCAGCAGCGCGATGATCACCAGCGAGCCGACGAAGATCGACCCAGTGATGATGTTGCGGCCCGGCACCGGCCACTTCTTCCAGCCCAATCGCTTGGCGACACGCGGTCCGAGCGCCGAGTCGAGGAACGGAAAGATGAGCAGCAGGATGATCACCACCGTCCCGATGCCGATGGAGAAGACGAATTCGTTGCCCAGCTTCAGGAACTGGAAAAGGAAGAGGAAGTACCAGTCAGGTCTCGGGATGGTGACCGCGCGCGGGTCGGCCGACGGCTCGAGCTGAAGGTTCTTCTGCACATAGGCGGACAGCAAGCCGACCGCGATGAGCATGACGATCGCGATGATCGGGTAAGGCCAGAAGTGGTCGGGGAAGAACGGGTGCGTGTCCTCGTCGGGCATATCGTCCGCCAGGTGGTGCCCGGCGTCGCCCATGAGGATGGGGAAGAGGGCCAGTCCGACCACGACCGGGTAGAGGATGTGGTCGGGGCCGATCGGCAGACGCTTGTAGTCCGGCTCGAGTGTGTGGCCGACGTGCCCGTCGACCTCGATGATCGGGGTCTCCTTGGGCGCCGTGGCGGTGGCGGCTCCGGGTCCTTCCTTCTTTTCTTCGCTCATACCTTGTCCCTTCGGTGGCACGGCTTTGCCGGGCCACCGCCCGTGATCGATCTCGGCGACTGCTGTCGACTAGCTGGGGGGGTCTCCGTAGGAGGGGCCTGACCCCCCTGCGCCTTTTTCATATCTCTACATAGGTTGCGCAATTCCGTGCGCGCGGATGAAGCGGAAGTGGACATACATGAAAAGCACGATCAGCGCAGGCAGGACGAACACGTGAAGAGTGAAGAACCGCTGCAGCGTCGGCGGACCGACCACGGGGCCGCCCTGCAGCAGCTCCTTGATCAACGTGGCCACCGGAGCGATCGGGACGCCGGCCGTGATCTTGATCGTGACCTCGGTCGCGAAGTACGCCTTGGTGTCCCACGGCAGCAGGTAGCCGGTAAGTGCGAGCGCGAGGATGAGGAACAGCATCGTCACGCCGACGATCCAGTTCAGCTCCCGCGGCGCGCGGTATGAGCCCGTCCAGTAGACCCGCGCCATGTGGAGCAGCACCATGATGATCAGCAGGTTCGCTCCCCAGAAGTGGACACCACGGATGAGCCATCCGAGGTACACGCTGTTCTGGATGAAGTTGACGCTGGTGTAGGCCGGCGCGGGGTTGCCGCTGGCGTCGGGCACGTAGTAGAGCGCCAGCAGGATCCCGGTCAGCAGCTGGAACACGATGAGGATGAACACCATCCCGCCGAAGCAGTAATAGAAAGCGTTGGCGAAGTTCGGCACGCGCTGATACAGCGCCTCGTCGACCGCCTTCGTGAACGGATACCGCTCGTCCAGCCAGTTGACGACCGCCAACTGGATCTCGCGTGGATGAGGAATGGCCATTGCTAAAACCCCAGGACGATGCCTTCGATGGCGATTGTGCTCGGATCCGAGTTGTCCTGCTCCCATGACAGGTTGGACAGCGGAGCGCTCGCGGGTCCGTGCCGCACGGTGCCGTCGAGGTGGAACCGTGAGCCGTGGCACGGGCAGTCGAAGCTCTTGTCGGTGTCGTTGAGCGCGATCGAACAGCCAAGGTGGGAGCAGTTGATGGCTAGCACGTGCACCTTGCCCTGCTGGTCCTTGACGGCGAAGCCTCCGAAGGCCAGGTCGCCGGCGGCGTTGTCGCCGCCACCGTCCGCCATGATGAAGGCCGAGTTCGGGCTCTTCGGAGCGTCGAACTTGACCGCGTCACCGTTCGCGAGCTGGTCGATCGACTTCGTGAGCTGGATCTTGATCTTGCCCTTCTTCTGATCCTTCGGCGGCGCGGGCCAGAGGAAGACCAGGATCGGCAGGCCGCCGGCGACCACCGTTGCGGTCAGCAGGCTTGACATCCACCAACCCAAGAAGGTTCTCCTCGTGAACCTCTCCCTTGGGGTGGATTGCTCTGCCATCCGGTTCGAATTTTAGCGCGGCGAGGCAGGCAGGCCCACCGCCCGGCGCGCCTCGGCCAGCGTCTCGCGTGCCACCGTGCGCGCCCTTTCGCTCCCCTCGTCGAGGATGCGGTTGACGTGCTCGGGGCTCAGGCCCGCGCGCTTCTCGCGGAAAGGCCGGAAGGTCTCGATCATGCGGTCGGCGAGCAACTTCTTCTTGTCGTGGCAGCCGATCTGTGCCTTGCGGCACAGGTCCCAGTAGTGCTCCCAGTCGTCGAAGAAGAACTTGTAGAACGCGCACACGTTGCACGTGCGCGGGTGGCCCGGCTGCGATTTGTAGATTCGCTTGGTGTCGGTGACCATGCTGAGCACCTGCTTGCGCAGAACCTCGGGCTCGTCGGTCACGCCGACGATGTTGCCGACGGTCTTCGACATTCGCTGCTTGCCGTCAGTGCCCTTGATGACGGGCCATTCCGTCAGCAATGCCCGCGGCTCGGGGAAGACCGGAGTGTACGTTCGGTTGAACCTCCGCGCCACCTCGCGGATCAGCTCCAGATGCGCGAGCTGGTCCTTGCCGACCGGAACTCCTTCTCCCTTGACGATGACGATGTCAGCGCCCTGCAGGATCGGGTACGAGAGCAGGCCAACGTTCACGTTGTCGGGGTGGAGCTTGGCCTTCTCCTTGAAGGCGGGCGTCCGCATCACCCAGCTGAGGGGCGTGACCATGGACAAAAGGAGGCTGAGCTCGGCGACCTCCGGCACCTTCGACTGCTGGTAGACCACGCTCCGTGACGGGTCGATGCCGACCGCGAGCAGGTCGGACGTGACATCGAAGACCTTGTCCTCGGCTTTGTGTCCGTCCGGTTCAGTGGTGAGGGCGTGATAGTCGGCGATGAAGTAGTAGCAGTCGTAGTCGTCTTGCAGCGTCACCCAGTTCCTGGCCGCGCCGAGGTAGTTGCCCAGGTGAAAGCGCCCGGTCGGCCGTATCCCACTGAGGATCCTCATGCGTTCTGGCATAGGTGGTCCACGAGTCTAGGGGAATACGATTTGGCGAGTTGTCTGACTCGCACGAAGCCGCAGCCTCGCCCGCCGCCGGCTCCGGGCTTGGCTCCAGAGCACTCCGCAACACGGTCGTCGTGCTCTCGGCGAAGGTCGTCGCGCGCCTGCTGGCGCTTGTCACTGTCATCGCGGCCTCCAAGCACCTGGGTGCCGCGAACTACGGAACCTTCACCACCCTCATCAACTACACGGCGATCGTCAGCGTCATGCTCGACCTCGGCTTCAACGTCCTGTTCGTGCGCGAGGGGGCGCGGCGCCCGACCGAGATCCAGCGCTACCTCCGCAACGTCATGTCGCTGCGCGCGTTGATGTCGGTCGCGAGCCTGGTCGTGCTCGCGATCCTTATCAACATCGCGGGCCTCGGCTTCCTGCTCGCGCCAGGTTTCGCACTGATGGTCCTCACCTCGTACGCCTCGCTGCTCCGCAACACCCTCTACGCGGTGCAGCGGCTCGGCTACGAGGCCATCGCGGTCATTCTCGAAAGCGCGCTGCTGCTCGGCCTCGTCATCTACGGCATCAAGACCAATCGCGACGTCACCTATTTCGTTTGGGCCTACGCCGCGCAGTACGCGTTCAGCTGCGTCTACTTCTCGATCGTCATCGCCGCCCAGCGCATCGCGGTCATCGGCTGGCGCTTCGAGATGCCGCTGCTGCGCACGTGGTTCTGGCAGGGCCTGCCTTTCGCCCTGACATTCATCCTGACGATCCTCTACTTCCGCATCGACCAGCCGCTCGTGTACGCGCTGCGCTCACACGCGGAGGCCGGCTGGTATGGCCTCGCCTACAAACCATTCGAGGCCCTGCTCTTCGTGCCGATGACACTGCTTTCGGTCGTCTTTCCCGCGCTGTCCATCTATCACCGCGACCGTCCGGCGCAGATGATCGAGGCGGTCGGCAGGTTCTTCAAGGCGCTGTTCGTGATCGGATGGCCGATGTCCGTCGGCATCTTCGTGCTCGCCCATCCGCTCACGCATTCGCTGCAGCTCTACGACCAGTCGGAGCCGGCGCTCCGGATCCTCGCGCTCGGGCTTGCGATCGGGTTCGCTAACAATGCGTTCATCGGCGCGCTGAGCGCGTCGGACCACCAGGCTTCGTTCACATGGGCGGCGGGCTGGAGCCTGCTAGCCAACGTGGCGCTGAACCTCGCCCTCATCCCCACGTTCGGTTACATCGGAGCGAGCTGGGCAACTGTCGCGACCGAGATCGTGCTCGGGAGCGCCGGCTGGTACCTCACGGCGCGCCACATCGGCAGGGTTCCGGTCTTCTCTTCGACCTGGAGGGCGCTGATCGCCGGCCTGGTGATGGGCGTGGCGGTCTACCCGATGAGTAACCTCGGTGGGGTGATGATCCTGATCCCGATCGCGGTGGGCGTGGTCGTATACGCGGTCGCGTGCCTGCTCCTGCGCGTCGCCAACAAGGACGAGATCGCGTTCGCGCGCCGAGCCCTTCTTATGGCGCGATGAGCAACTCCCAGTTCTTCCTCAAGCCGCGCGGTGCCGCCGCTCCGGTGCCGTGGGAGGAGATCGCGGTCGACGCGCCGGAGGTCGGTCCGCTCACGCCGATGGACGAGGCCCAGTTCGTCGCCCTCGACGTGGAGACGACGGGCAACTCGCCGTTCCTGGTCCTCGAGCTCGGCGCCGAGCGCTTCACTCTCGACCAGACGCTCTCCTTCTTCGACACGCTCGTCGACTGCCGCGCGCCCATCAATCCGTATGCGCGCCGGCGCCATCAAATCGACCGCTCGATGCTCATCGGCGCGCCGGTCTTCAAGGATGCGAGGCGCGCGTTCTTGCGCTTCGCCCAGGGTGCGGTCCTTGTCGAGCACAGCCACGACGCCTTCGACACGTGGCTCGTCGGCCGCGGCCTGGAGAGCCCGCTCGAGCATCCGATCATCGACACCACCGCGCTGGCGCGGCTGGTGATGGAGCTTCCTAAGGGACAGGTGCCTGGCCTGCAGCGGCTGGTGACCGAGCTTGGCCTCGACATCACGCCGGCTCACGCTGCTCTCGACGACGCGCGGGCCACGGCGATGGTCTTCCGTGCGCTCGTGAAACGGGCGATGGAGCAGCTGGGCTTGAAGACGGTCGGCGAGGTGCTGACCCTGGTGCCGCGCCCGGTCGTGGACCGGACGCCGCCTAATCGAAAAGGGTCAGCTGCAAATCGGGCTCGGGGTGCTCCAGCCCGGACAGGCCAACCCCGATCAGCCGCACCGGTCGCGCCTCGAGGTGCGACTTCTCCAGCGCAGAACGCGCGGCCCGGAAGATCGCGTCGACGTCGTCGGTCGGGCTCGTCCGGCTCACCTGGCGGCTCACCAGCCTGAAGTCCGGGAGCTTCAGCTTCACGTAGATCGTCCGCGCGCGGACTCCTTCGGCCCGCAGCCGCTCGACGACACGATCGGTCAGCTCGCGCAGCGCCTCTTCCAGCTGGCCGCGGTCGCTGACGTCGGTGTCGAACGTGGTCTCGGCGGAGATTGTTTTCGCGGGCTTGCTCCCGTCGACGGGCGCGCGATCGCGCCCCTGCGCGTACCGCTGCAGCACGGCGCCGCCGACTCCGAGCGCTTGCACGAGCCGCTGCGTCTCGTAGGCGGCGAGCTCGCCGACGGTGCGCACGCCCATCGCGTGCAGCCTGTCCTCGGTCTTGGGCCCGAGGCCCGGGATGACGCCGATCGGCAGCGGCGCGAGGAAGTCCGCCTCGGTGCCCGGCGGCACCAGCACCAGCCCGTCGGGCTTGCGCGTGCCGCTCGCAACCTTGGCGACGAGCTTAGAAGTCGCCGCCCCGACCGTGGCGGTCAGCTGCACCTCGGTGTGGATCTGAAACTTGATGCGCCGCGCGACCTCCTCGGCCGTTGTCGTGCCGTGACGAGTGCGCGCGGTGATGTCGAGGTATGCCTCGTCGAGCGCGATGCCTTCGACGAGCTCGGGCGAGGTGAAGCGCCTGAAGATCTGGTGCACGAGCCGGCTCGCCTCGCGGTAGCGGGCGCCATCGGGGTTGATGATCGTGAGCTGCGGACACAGCTGCTGGGCTTCGTGCACCGGCATCGCCGAGCGGACGCCAAAGGCGCGCGCCTCGTACGACGCGCCCATGACCACCGCGCGCTTCGACCGGCCCGCGACCGCGACAGGGATACCCCTCAGCTTCGGGTCGTCGCGCTGGTGGACGGACGTGTAGAAGGCGTCCAGGTCGACGTGAAGGATGGTGCGGGGCCAGTTTTCCGGGCGCGGCATTCGAGCGCCGAGCAGTGTGCCACAAGAACTTGTGGCTTCAGACGGTCGTCGCTACCCTCCCCCGAGTGCTGCGGTCACGTTCGAAAATACGTTCGCGATCTGGTTGCCCATGGTGAGCAGGATCACGGTCACCACGATCGAGACCAGGATCAGGACCAGGACGAACACGCCGACGGTGATGCCGACGGCCATGCCCACGTTTCCGCCGGACGGCGCGGCGACGGGTCCGCCCGCCTGGGCGGCCGGCACCCAGGCCTGGCCGTTCCAGCGCCACATGCGGTCCGGGGACACCGCGGGTTTCCACGAAGCGCCGTCCCACCACCAGAAACCGTCGTCGGAGAACTTGGTGTGGCTGGGCGCGGACGGCTGCTGCATCA
This sequence comes from Chloroflexota bacterium, assembly GCA_005879985.1. Taxonomy (GTDB): domain Bacteria; phylum Chloroflexota; class Dormibacteria; order Dormibacterales; family Dormibacteraceae; genus CF-118. The sequence continues at coordinate 11,371 of VBIA01000049.1, forward strand.
TCGGGACCGCAGCGTAACCCAGTCGCGGAGCGAGGTGCCTGGCGCGCACCTGACTAGAATCCGGGCGATGAAGGGTGTGATCCTGGCGGGCGGGACCGGCAGCCGGCTGCACCCTCTAACACGCATCACGAACAAGCACCTGCTGCCGATCTACGACCGGCCGATGATCAACTACGCGATCGAAGCGCTAGTGAAGAGCGGCGTCACCGAGATGATGCTGGTCACGGGCGGAACCCACGCCGGCGAGTTCCTGCGCCTGCTCGGCAACGGCCAGGAGTTCGGCATCGAGCGCCTGCTCTACGCGTATCAGGACCGGCCGGGAGGCATCGCCGAGGCACTCGGGCTGGCGGAGCGATTCGTCGGCGGCGAGCGCGTGGTCGTGCTGCTCGCGGACAACATCTTCGGCCGCTCGATCAGGCGCAGCGTCGATGCGTTCGTCAAGCAGGAGCGCGGCGCGCGAGTCGTCCTCTATGAGATGACCGACATGGACCACCTGAAGAGCCTCGGCGTGGCCCAGCTCAACGGCGACGGGCGCATCTCACGCATCGTCGAGAAGCCGGGCACGCCGCCGAGCAAGCTCGCGGTGACCGGCGTCTACTTCTACGACCACCGCGTGTGGGAGGTCCTGCGCACGCTCGAGCCGTCGAGCCGCGGCGAGCTCGAGATCACCGACGTGAACAACTGGTACGTCGAGAAGGGGCTCATGGAGTGCGACGTGCTCGAAGGTTTCTGGGGCGACGCGGGCGAATCTGTGACCGCGTACTACAACGTGAACGACATGGTCCGTGCGAAGGGGGCCAACCGCGATTAGCGAAAGACCGGCTATCGAGGGCGTGGAGCTGAAGGAGCTGGAGACCCATGCGGACGAGCGTGGATTCTTCCGCGAGATCATCCGCGAGACCG
>VBIA01000050.1 GCA_005879985.1 Chloroflexota bacterium
GGTCGAAATCTGGCCCGAGGCCCGATGGAACAGCTACAGCGCCGACGCGCAAGAACGCTTTACCGAATTCGCTGACAGGGTGATCTCAGGACACTGACCCCAGCCCATCAGCCCGCACTTTCAAAAGAGGTAATAGAGCTGCTCAAGCCCCGCCAGGGGGCGGTCGCGATCGACTGCACCCTGGGGCAGGCGGGTCACGCCCGCCTGATCCTTGAGAGGATCACACCGGGCGGCCGGCTCTTGGGGATCGACCGCGATCCCGCCGCAATCGAGGCCGGTCGTCGCACCCTTTCCGATTTTCATTCGGCCGCCACCCTCGTCCGGGGACGCTTCGCCGACCTGGGCGAGCTGGCGGCGGCCGCCGGCTTTGGCGCCGCGGACATGATCCTCTTCGACTTCGGCATCTCCAGCGCGCAGCTCGACGAGCCGGAGCGCGGATTCAGCTTCCGCGCCGAAGGACCGCTCGACATGCGCATGGACCCGAAGTCACCTCTCACCGCCGCGAAGATCGTCAACGAGTACGACGCGGCGGAGATCCAGCGAATCCTTCGCGAGTACGGGGAGGAGCGCTGGGCGCACCGGATCGCACAGTTCATCGTGGCGCGGCGCCCGCTCCGCACCACGCGCGACCTGGCGCAGGCCGTGGAGGCGGCGATCCCGCGCAGGGCCTGGCCGCGCGACATCCACGTCGCGACGAGAACGTTTCAGGGCCTGCGCATCGCCGTCAACGATGAGCTCGGCCAGATCGAGCAGGGATTGAAAGCAGCTCTCGAGATTCTCAACCCCGGTGGTCGCATGGCGACGATTAGCTTCCACTCGCTGGAAGACCGCTTGGTGAAGTCATTCTTCATCGTCGAGTCCAAGGACTGCATCTGCCCCCCCCAGCAACCAGTCTGTACCTGCGGCCACCGGGCTTCCCTTCGCATCATCACCAAGCATGTCGTGCGTCCCTCCGCCGAGGAGGTCGCGGCCAACCCGAGGGCGAGGTCGTCTCGACTGAGGGTGGCGGAAAAGATCTAAGCGGCTATTCACCCGTCCCAAGTCCTGGTGGTCGGCTCAACCCCTCCGGCCACCAGGCACCATCGACCCTCCCCACCGTGGTGGGGAGGTACGGAGGGGGCCTTGATCAACCCGCACACGTCACAGAACGCGATGAGGCACACGATTTGACGTCCACGAAAATACTGACCCGACGCCGGCTCGGCGCCCACGGCGTGCCGCACGCACCCGTGGTGGTACGCCGCCGGCGCACGCGCGGCTTCGTGCAGGTGGCGAGCAGCGTCACCGCCGAGCGGCTGCGCCTGAACACGTTCGGCCACGCCTACCTCGGGTTGGGCGGTGTGCTGATCGCCGTCCTCTTCTATCTGGCGCTGGCCGCGCAGGTGACGCAGGCCTCGTACCAGATCACCCAGCTTCAGGACCAGCAGCGCCAGCTACTGGCGGAGCAGGACCAGCTGAAGTACCAGGAAGTCACGATGCAGGCGCCGGCGCAGGTCGAGCAGCAGGCCGCACAGAGCGGAATGCAGCGCATCCCACCGTCGAAGCTCGTGCCGGCGCAGCCGGTCGCCATCAACCTCGAGGCCCCGATCGGCGCGTCGCCCACCGACCAGACTCCGCTCTGGGAACGCGCGCTGGCCGCGATCGTCAACAAGCTCGGCGTCACCCATGACGCCATGGCCGCCACTCACTGATGCAGACGGGACTCCGATTCGGAGCCCCGCAGCGCGGCCATAAGAGCTTGCCCGGACGCTGGCGCGTGCTCGCGCTCGTGCTGGTCGCGGCCCTGCTCGCAGGACTCGTGTGGACGCGGCTCGCCTACTGGCAGGTCGTCCGCCACGTCGACCTGGCCGCCAGCGCGCAGGCACAGTACCGCGAGGTCGTCGAGCTGCCCGCGCTCCGCGGCGCGATCTTCGACCGCAACCTGAAGCAGCTTGTCGTCAACACGACGGTGTACTCCGCGTTCGTGTCGCCGGACCAGGTCCCCGACAACCAGCGCGCGCGCGTCGCGCTCGCCCTCGCCACGGTGCTGGGCGCCGACGCACCAAAGGTCAACGAGATCCTCGCCTCAGGCAAGAAGTTCTCCTACATCGCGCGCCGGTTCTCCAAGGCCAAGGCCGACCAGCTGCGCTCGATGGTGCTGCCGGGCGTGGGGCTCGAGGAGGAGCAGCAGCGCGCATACCTGCCCGGCATCGCGGGTTCGAGCCTCGCCGCCAACCTCCTCGGCTTCGTCAACTACGACGGGCAGGGCCAGTACGGCGTCGAGGCCCATTACCAGACGCAGCTTGCAGGCACGCCCGGCTACATCTCGAGCTACCGCGACCTCGCCAATCGCGAGATTGTGCTCGGCTCGCACACGCACCAGGACCCCATCAATGGGTCAGACCTCGTGCTCTCGCTCGACTCCAACATCCAGTACGCGGCCGAGCAGGCGCTCGCCGACGGCGTGAAGAAGGCGAACGCCGAGAGCGGAAGCGTGCTGATCATGGACCCCGCGACCGGCGGCATCATCGCGTGGGCCGACTACCCGAGCTACAACGCGAACGACTTCATCCACACCGACCCGGCGCACTTCCTCGACAACATCTCCAGCTCCGTCTACGAGCCGGGTTCGGTGATGAAGGTCGTCACGCTTTCGGGCGCGATCAACGCCGGCGCGATCACGCCCGACATGGTCATCAACGACCCGGGCTTCGTTTACGTCGGCGGCTACCGCATCTACGACTGGGATCGCCGCAACCACGGCAACATCACCTACACGTACGTGCTGGAGCATTCGCTCAACGTCGGCGCGATGAAGGCGATGCAGGCCGAGGGACACGCGAACTTCTACAGCTACCTGCAGGCGTTCGGCCTCACCAAGGCCAGTGGCATCGACGTCGCGGCCGAGGACACCATCCCGCCACCCGCGGCCGCGAAGATGGCCGACGCGCAGTACGCCACCACGGCGTTCGGCCAGGGCGTCGACACGAACATGGTCCAGATGCTGGCCGCCATCAACGTGGTCGCGAACGGCGGCAAGTACGCGCCGCCGCACGTCGTCGAGCGCATCGGCAACAACCTGAACCCCGTGCTCTTGCAGCCGCAGCGTCAGGTGATCAGCCCCGCGACCGCGCTGCAGATGACGCAGATGATGGAGCAGGTCGTGCAACACGGCTCGGGCTGGATGTCGCGCGTTCGCGGGTTCGAGCTCGACCAGGCCGGCAAGACAGGCACTTCGCAGATCCCGGTCAACGGCAAGTACACGCTGGACGTGTGGGCGTCGTACGTCGGCTTCCTGCCCGCGCTTCACCCCAAGTTCACGATGATCGTCGTGATGCGCAAGCCGCACTACCCCGGCTACCAGCAGGACTGGACGCTGAACGACGGCTACATCACAGCCGCGCCGGTGTGGCAGAAGATCGCCCAGCAGATCGTGGTCGACTGGCGCATAACGCCCGACACGCGCTAGCGGTTCTCATATAGGGATGAGGCTGACGCTCCTCGACCTGCTCGAGGCGACCGGCGGCGGCGAGGTTGGCGGCACCCAGGTGGGCGAGCGGTACTCCACGTACCACACGGATTCGCGCGAGGTGCAGCCCGGCGGCGTGTTCTTCGCGCTGCGTGGCGCGGAGATGGACGGCCATCGGTTCGTCAAGGACGCGATCGTCCGCGGCGCCGCCGCGGTGGTGGTCGAGCGCCGCCTCGAGGCGCCTGCAGGCATCGTCGAGATCGTCGTCCCCGACACCTGGAAGGCGCTGTACGACGTGGCCGCGCTGGTGCTCTCCCGCATCAAGCCCCTCGTCGTGGGCATCACCGGCAGCAACGGCAAGACGTCCACGAAAGAGATGACCGCCGCGGTGCTGTCGACGAAGTTCGAAACGCTGGGCAACACCGGCAACCTGAACACGGAGACCGGCGTGCCGCTGACGATCCTGCGGCTCGAGACGAATCACAAAGCGCTGGTGGTGGAGATGGGGCTGCAGCGCGCGGGCGACATCGCGCGCCTGGTCGCGCTCGCGCGGCCGAGCATCGGCGTCATCACCAACGTCGGCGCGGTGCACATGGAGTTCTTCGCGACGCAGGAGGACCTGGCTCGCGCCAAGGGCGAGCTGGTCGCGGGCCTTCCCGCAAACGGACACGCGGTCCTCAATGCCGACGAGCGCCACCTCGAGCTGCTCTCGTCGCTGTCGGCCGCGCCAGTCACCACCTTTGGCGCCGAAGCCGGTGACTTCCGCGTCAGCGCCTACCGCCCCACCGCGGGTGGGGGCTGCCACTTCACGGTCCGCTCTGTGGACGTCGACCTGGCGATGAGCGGCCGCCACCAGGCGCTCAACGCCGCGGCCGCGCTTGCGGCGGGGGAGGCCGCTGGGGTGCCGCTCAACGAGGCGGCGCCGGCCCTGGCAGGCGTGTTGGTCGAGCACCGGCTGCAGGAGTTCACGACCTCCGCGGGCTTCATCGTCGTGGACGACGCCTACAACGCGAGCCCCGAGTCGATGCTCGCCGCCTTCGCGACGATGCATGAGCGCCCGCACGATGGCCGCCTGCTCGCGGTGCTCGGGCACATGGGCGAGCTGGGAGACTCGGCGGGCGATGCGCACCGCCACGTGGGCGAGGTCGCCGCGAGCACGTTCGACAGGATCGCGGTCGTGGACACGACGCTCGGTCGGGTGCTCGCCGAGGCCGCGCGCGCCGATGTCGTCCCCGACAACGCCGCCGCCATCGCGTGGGTCCGGGAGCACGCGCGTGAGGGCGACCGCATCCTCGTCAAGGGATCGCACAGCCGGCACCTCGAAGAAGTGGTCGCGGGGCTGACCTCGGCTTGATCCTCGACGCCGTCACGTTCGCCGTCTCCTGTGCGGTCGCGACCGCGCTCTATCCCGTGGCGATTCGACTCCTCCGGCGGGCCGGCTCGGGCCAGGTCGTACAGGCGGAGCTGCCGGAATCGCACCAGAAGAAGGCCGGCACGCCGACGGGCGGGGGCATCCTGTTCGTCGCGCTGGCGCTTGTCGGTGGCGCGGTGGCGACGCTTGCCGGCCATACCGGTGCACTGCCTGCGCTGGCGGGGCTCGCGCTGGGCGGCGTCATCGGATTCGTCGACGACATCAGCAAGCTCCGCCGGGGCTCGATCGGCATCCCCGCGCGGCTGAAGCTTCCGATCCAGCTCGTCCTCGCCACGCCGGTCGCCTGGATCGCGCTGGGCGGCCAGTCGCTGTGGTGGCTGCCGCTAGCGGTGGTGGCGGTCGCGGCGGCCGGAAACGCGGTGAACATCACCGACGGCATGGACGGCCTGGCCACCGGCCTGTCGATCATCGCCATCGGCGCGACGGTGCTCCTCCTGCCGGGGGCGCAGGCCGGCGAAAAGGCTGTCGCGATGACGCTGTGCGGGGCGCTCGCCGGGTTCCTGATCTTCAATCGGTACCCGGCCCGCGTGTTCATGGGCGACACCGGATCCCTGGCGATCGGCTTTGCGCTGGCAGCGATGGCCATCCAGCAGGGTTGGATCCTGCTGCTGCCGCTCGTGGCTCTGGTGTTCGTGCTCGAGACCCTGTCTGTCATCATTCAGGTGGCTTACTTCAAGGCCAGCGGCGGTCGCCGAGTTTTCAAGATGGCCCCGATCCACTACACGTTCCACCACGAGGGTTGGTCTGAGCGCCGCATCGCGCTGTCCTTCTGGACGGCCGGGCTGCTCGGAGCACTGGCCGCTTTCGGGGTGGCGCGCCTGGTCTCGTGACGGCTGCGTTGGTCGTGGGCGCCGCGCGCAGCGGTGTCGCGGTGGCCAACCACCTGGCGCGTCAGGGCGACCGCGTGATCGTCACCGACCGTAGGCCGCGCGCGGAGCTGGAGTCCGCCCTCGCGCGCCTTCCTGAAAACGCCGAGCTTCACCTCGGCGGCCACGACGACAGCGTGCTGGTGGGCGTCGACATCGTTTACGCGAGCCCCGGCGTTCCGTGGGACGCCGAGCTCCTCAACCACGCGCGCGCGAAAGGCATCCCCGTCTCGAGCGAGATCGACCTGTTCCTGAAGCTGTGCCCGGGCACTGTCGTCGGCATCACAGGCACCAACGGCAAGACCACGACCACCGCGCTCGCCGGCGACGTCCTTGCCGCGGGCGACCTGCCCGTGATGGTCGGCGGCAACATCGGCGAGACGGTCCTCGACCGCCTGCCCGACGTCACGCCCGAGCACTGGGTCGTGCTCGAGCTCTCGAGCTTCCAGCTCGAGTCGGTGGAGCGGCCTCGCCTGCACGTCGGTGTGATCCTCAACGTCACGCCCGACCACCTCGACCGCCACGGCACGTTCGAGCGGTACGCAGAGATCAAGGGAAAGATCATCGAGTTCGCGGGGGCCGACGACTTCGCGGTGCTCAACGGCCGCGACGAAACCTGCCGGCAGCTCGCTAAAAAGACGCGTGCGCGCGTCGTGTGGTTCGACCGGCACCAACCGGTGCCGCCCATGCCAGTCCCAGGCCGGCACAACCTCGAGAACGCCCTGGCCGCGGCCGCCGTCGGCCGCATCGCGGGGCTGTCCGACGACGCCATCAACAAGGCGATCGCCGGCTTCAAAGGCGTCGAGCACCGCCTCGAGCTGGTCGGCGACTGGAAAGGTGTGCGCTGGTACAACGACTCGAAGGCGACCAACCCCGACGCCCGTCGCGTCGCGCTCACGTCTTTTCCCGGCACACCGCTCGTGCTCATCGCCGGCGGCTACGGCAGTGGCTTCGAGCTGGCGGAGTGGGTGAAGGACGTCATCGCGCACGCGGACGCGGTAGTGCTCATGGGCGCATCTGCCGACCTGCTTGCCAAAGAGCTGCGCGACCACAAGTCTGTGCACCGCGCGCAAAGCCTCGCCGAGGCGGTCGACATCGCGGCCAAGCTCGCCCAGGCCGGGGGCGTCGTGCTGCTGAGCCCCGCCTACAAGTCCTTCGACATGTTCAAGGACTACGAGGACCGCGGCCGCCAGTTCAAAGCGCTCGTCCGCGAGAGGTTCGCGGCATGAGCTCTGTCGCACGCAGCCAGCCCGACCGCCACCTGCTCTTCGTCACCGTCCTGCTGTGCGGCGCGGGGCTGGTGATGGTGACCAGCGCCAGCGTCGCCTTCGCGTACACGCAGCACGAGTCGGCGTTCTACTACTCGCTGCGCCAGGCGGCCTGGATGGCAATCGGCTTCGCGGCGCTGTTCGTGCTGAGCCGCTTCGACTACCACAAGCTCCGCCCGCTCGCGCCGGCCGCGGCCGCGGGCGCGCTGCTGCTCATGATCCTCGTGCTCGTGCCGCACCTCGGCGTCACCGTCAATGGCGCGCGCAGGTGGTTCGACGCCGGGCCGTTCGGAACGTTCGAGCCGTCCGAGCTGGGCAAGCTCGCGTTCGCGCTGTTCATCGCGCACTGGATCGACCGCCGCGGCGACAGGATCAACGACTTCCAGCGCGGTTTCCTGCCTTACGTCGCGATGCTCGCCGGCGTCCTCGTGCTGCTGATGCTGCAGAAGGACCTCGGCACCTCGGTCGTGATGGTCGGCATCTTCGTCAGCGCGTACTGGGCGGGCGGCGGGCGCATGCGACATGTCGTGCTGATGCTCGCGGGGCTGCTGCTGGCGTTCATCGCCTTGACGATCATCGAGCCGTACCGGTTCGCGCGCCTCACCTCGTGGCGCAACCCCATGGCCGATCCGCTCGGCGCGGGATTCCAGTCCACGCAGTCGATCTACGGCCTCGCCTCGGGCGGATTCTTCGGCGTCGGCATCGGGCACTCGGTGGAGAAGTACGGCTGGCTGCCCGAGGCCCACACCGACTTCATCTTCGCGATCATCGGCGAGGAGACGGGCCTCATCGGCACCACGCTCGTGATGCTCGGATTTCTCTACTTCACATGGCGCGGCTACCGCACTTCGATGCGGGCGCCGGACAGGTTTGGCGTCACCCTCGCCGCCTCGATCACCACCTGGGTCGCCTTTCAGGCGCTGCTCAACATGGCCACCGTGACGAACACGCTCCCGGTGACCGGCGTGCCTCTGCCGTTCTTCAGTTACGGAGGCACCGCGCTGGCCAGCACGCTGGCGGCGGTCGGCGTGCTCCTCAGCATCGCCCGCAAGGGCACGACACGGACAAACACGCACTCGAGAAAGGGGAAAGATGCGCCTTTTGATAGCTGGCGGCGGAACCGGTGGGCACCTGTTTCCGGCGCTCGCCGTGGCACGCGCGCTTCGCGCTGAAGAGCCGACAAGTGACGTGCTGCTTGTCGGGCGGGCCGGCGGCCCGGAGGAGCGCGTGGTGCCTGAGGCCGGCTTCGAGCTCGTCACGATCAAGGTGCAGGGCCTCGACCGCGACGCGTGGTGGAAGAACCTCGCTCTGCCCGCGGTCCTTCCCGCCGCGCTGCGCGCGGGCCTCCGCATCGTCGACCGCTTCAAGCCCGACGTCGTGCTCGGCATGGGCGGTTACGTGATGGCGCCCGCCGTCGCCGCGGCGCGCATGCGCGGAATCCCGTACGTGCTCCATGAGAAGGACGTGCGCCCCGGCCTCGCCACGCGCATGTTCGCCGGCGGCGCGGCCGCCATCTGCACCACCCTCCCCGGCACCGAGAAGCGGCTGGGCGCGCGCCGCATCGTGGTCACCGGCGTTCCTCTGCGCCCGGGATTCGAGCCGCGCACGCCCGCGGTTCCGCCGCGCACGCTGCTCGTAACCGGCGGAAGCCAGGGCGCGCGCAACCTCAACAACGCGGTGTGGGGTGCGCTCGACGACCTGGCGCGCATGTACGAGCACGTGATCCACGTCGCGGGCCGGCAGGGTGCGCACGGCGTGGCCGAGCACATGCGCGAGCGCTACGAGGGGATGGCCTTCTCCGACGACATGCCCGCGCTCACAGCGCGAGCAGACCTCATCGTCGGCCGCGCGGGCGTCGGGACCATCGCCGAGGCAACCGCGGTCGGCCTGCCGATGGTGCTCGTGCCGGGCACGTTCGGCGGCGGCCACCAGGAAGACAACGCAGCGGCGATGGTCAAGTCGGGCGCGGCGGTGCGGATCGCCGACGATGAGCTCACGCCGAAGACGCTCGTCTCCACCCTGGACAACCTCACCTCCGCGCAGCTCCGCGCGATGGCGCAGGCCTCATCAGCCGCAGGCCGCCGCGACGCCGCGCAGCGCGTGCTCGAGGTCGTGCGCGAGGTGGCGCACCGGTGAGGGTCCACCTCATGGGCATCGGCGGCGCCGGCGTTTCCGCGCTCGCGCGCGTCTATCTGGCGCGCGGCGACGAGGTCAGCGGCTGCGACTCGCAGTCCTCCGACACCACCGCCGAGCTCGAGGACGCCGGCGTCACCATCGACGTCGGTCACGACCCTGAGCACGTCCTCGGCAAGGACCTTCTCGTCTATAGCGGCGCCATCAAGGATTCGCCCGAGCTCGACGCGGCACGCGCGATGGGCGTGCGCGTGATCACGCGCGCCGAAGCCCTGGCCGAGATCATCGAAGGCGCCGAGTCCATCGCCATCGGCGGCAGCCACGGCAAGACCACGGTCACGCACATGACCGGCCACATCCTCACCGAGGCCGGCCTCGACCCGACGGTGCTCGTCGGCGACGGGAGCCACTCGCGCGCGGGCAGCTCGAAGTGGCTCGTGGCCGAGGTCGACGAGTCCGACGGCTCGCTGCTGCTGCACCACCCCAAGCGCGCCATCGTCACCAACATCGAGCTCGACCACACAGACCATTTCCCGGACGTCGAGGCGGTGCAAGCGCTGTTCGCGGAGTTCATCGGTAAGCTGCCCGCCGACGGGCTCGCCGTGCTGTGCGCCGACGACGCCCGCGCGCGGTCGCTGACGACGCCGGCGCGCAAGGTCACCTACGGCTTCGACGAGAGCGCCGACTACCGCTGCGACGAGAGCAGGCCCTTCACCATCCATCACGGCGGGCGTGCGATCGGCCGCGTCAACCTGCGCCAGCGCGGCCGGCACAACATCCAGAACGCGACCGGGGCGGCCGCGATGGCGCTCGAGATCGGCGTCCACTTCGAGGAGATCGCCTCAGCGCTGGAGCATTTTCCCGGCGCGCACCGCCGGCTCGAGCTGCTCGGCCTGTTCCAGGGCGCCGCCGTGTACGACGACTACGGCCACCACCCCACCGAGGTGCGCGCCACCATCCAGGCGGCGCGGGAGCTGAGGCACCGTCGGCTGATCGTGGTCTTCCAGCCGCACCGCTACTCACGGCTGGCCGCCTTCATCTACGACTTCGCGCGCTCGTTCAACGGCGCCGACCGCGTGCTGCTGCTCGACGTCTACTCCGCGGGCGAGCAGAACCCGACCGGCGTCACCTCGAGCGACCTCGCCGACCGCTTGCCCAACGGCACGTACGTCGGCAGCTTCGAGAACGCGCGCGAGGCTCTCGAGAACCTGGTCGGACCTGACGACCTGCTCCTGCTGATGGGAGCGGGCGACATTCGCAAGAAGCTTGGCGATGAGCTGGCGCAAAAGATCTAACTCCGACTGGCTGCGCGCGCTCCCGGGCGTCACCGAGGACGAGCCGCTGGCGACGCGCACTTCGTTCGGCATCGGCGGTCCGGCCGAGTTCTTCGTGGAGTCGGGCCGAGTCGAGGCGATCGAGCGCACGATCGCCGGCTGCGTCGAGCGCGACATCCCTTACCTCCTGCTCGGCGCCGGCACCAACCTCCTGATCGCCGACGCCGGCGTCGAGGGCCTCGTCATCCGCGTGGTCAACCGGGACCACTCGATCGAAGGCACGCGCGTGCGCGCGGGCGCCGGGCTCAAGATGATGCGGCTCGCGCGCATCGTCGCCGACGCCAACCTGCGCGGGTTCGAGTTCGCCATCGGCGTGCCGGGCACCGTCGGGGGCGCCGTGTATCAGAACGCCGGCTGCTGGGGGCGCGAGATGAACGACGTGCTCGTCGACGTCGCCGGCTTCGTGCCCGGCCACGGCAAGCAGACGTGGACGAAGAAGGACCTGCACCTTGCATACCGGACCTCGGCGCTGCGCGAGGGATCGTTCATGGGCGCGCTCGTGGTCGAGGCCACCGTGCATCTCCAGCGGGGCGATGGGGAAGAGGCGAAGCGGATGATGGCCAAGCTCACGGCCGAGCGCAACGAGACGCAGCCGATCAAGACCAAGAACTGCGGCAGCGTGTTCAAGAACCCGCCGGGCGACTCGGCCGGCCGCCTCGTGCAGGCCGCGGGTTTGAAGGGCCTGCGCCATGGCGCGGCAATGGTCTCGACGCTGCACGGCAACTTCATCGTCAACGAGGGCGGCGCCAAGGCGAAGGACGTGGCAGCGCTCATCGAGCGCGTGCGCGCCGAGGTGAAGCGCCGCTTCAACGTCGAGCTCGAGACCGAGGTCGAGCTCGTGGGTCGGTGGAAATGAGAATCGCGGTCCTCTGCGGCGGCCGGTCCGCCGAGCGCGAGGTGTCGCTGAAGTCCGGCGCCCAGGTGCAGTCCGCGCTGCGCGAGCTCGGCCACGAGGTGGTGCAGGTCGACATCGACGCCGGCACCTGGGACGTGCTCCGCGACGGTGCCTTTGGCTGCGTGTTCAACGCGCTGCACGGAAGGCTTGGCGAGGACGGGACCGTGCAGGGGATGCTCGAGCTGCTCGGCCTGCCCTACACGGGGTCGGGCGTGCTCGCGTCAGCGCTGTGCATGGACAAGGCGCGCGCCGGCGCCGTGATGGCGGCGGCCGGCCTCGACGTGCCCGAGTTCGACGAGCTCGAGGTCAAAGAAGGCGTGTCCGCCGACACCGTCGAGCAGCTCATCGCCAAGTACGGCCTGCCACTCGTGATCAAGCCGGTACGTGAGGGCTCGACCATCGGGCTCACCATCGCCCGCGACGCGGACGCAGTCGCCTCAGGCCTGGTGCTCGCGTCGAAGTACGACCGCCGGGTGCTCGCGCAGCGATTCCAGGAAGGCACCGAGATCACGGTCGGCGTGCTCGCCACGCCCGACCTCCAGGTGCTGCCGACGCTCGAGATCGTGAGCGACAACCCGGTGTACGACTACGACGCGAAGTACACCGCCGGCAAGTCGCACCACATCATCCCGGCGCGCATCCCGGAGCGCGCGCGCGAGGAGGCGCAGCGCGACGCCGGGCTGGCGTTCCAGGTGCTCGGCTGCTCGGGAATGGCGCGCGTCGACATCATCGTCGACGCCGACGGCACTCCCTGGCTGCTCGAGGTGAACACCGTGCCCGGCCTGACCGCGCTGTCACTTCTGCCCGACGCCGCGAAGGCCGCGGGCATCAGCTTCACCGAGCTGTGCAAACGCCTCGTCGATCACGCGGTCGCGCGCCATCAGAACCGCATAGGACCCACTTCGCGATGAAGATGC
>VBIA01000193.1 GCA_005879985.1 Chloroflexota bacterium
AATCCGAGCTCCGCCAGGAGAAGAGACGCACGCGCGTAGAGCCACTCGGACGTCATCGGCTTGCCGTCGGCCCACAGCAGTCCCTCGCGAATCTCGCCTCGGGCAAGAAGCCGCACGATCTCGGTCATCGCCTTCTCAGCGGCCTGCTGCGCATGGCGGATCTTGTCCGCCTCGTCGCGAGTCTTGTGCCGCCGCTCGGCCTCGAACAGAGACTGGTCGACCTCGACGTCGAGGCCCGCGTCGCGCAGCGCTTCCAGATAGCCAGCCTGCAACCGCGGCGAAACCCGCGCTTCGGCCTGGCCCTGCTCGCGCAGCAGCTTGGCCGCGAGCACCGAATACGAGCGATACGGACCCAGCTCCGCGTAGCCCGCGTCACGAAACGACAGGATGCGTGCGGCCCTTGACTCGGCTCGTGCGCGGTCGATCTCGAGCGGGCTGGCGACGAGGATGTCGTCGCCGGATGCGGGCCGGATGTACAGCGCGCTCTCGACGTCCATGCCGGTGGCGTAGATGAAGTCGGCGTCGCCGTGCCCGCTAGGGATCAGGACGAGCGGGCGCGGGCCGGTTGGGCGGCGCGGGCGTTTGCGCGGCGCGGACACGCTTGCGGGGGTCGTGTCGCGCCAGAGACCGGCGGCCTCGACCGCATGGGCCACGGCCTGGAGCAGGGCGTCGTCACCGCGAGGCCGTGCTGCCTTCTTGCCGCGGCCCTCGAGGTTGAGCTTCTCCTGGACCTCGTAACCACTCGTGTACGCAACCTCGTAGCCGAGGTCGCGCAGCTGGGCGAGATCGCGCCGGAGCGTGCGCTCGGAGACGCCTGCCTTCTCCGCCAGCTCGAGCGGGTTGAGGCCGGGCTCGGCGATGATCGCGGCGAGCACCCTGAGCAGCCGAGCCAGACGCTCAGCCCGATTCAAGAGCTAGAGCCCGGTTAGCCTATTTCTTCCCAGGATGTGGTGGCGTTGCCCTCAAACGGATCGGGCTCGGCCTCCTCCTGGTTGCCGACCTTCTGGTGGAACCGGCTGGCGATCATCTGGTAGGCCATCGCCTTCGGGATCCCCAGCTTCGTCAATGACTTGACCTCGTCGGCCATAACCTTGTCGCGGGCGGCCTCGATCGCGGCTAGAACCTCTTCGACGGACGCCTTCCCTTTCGCCATGGACCCCGAATTCTACCGAAGCGCAGGCGCCGCCAAGTCGCCGCTCCGAATCGATCCTTAGACTTAATCGTCGTATCCACCGGCCGGCTGGCATCTGGGGTGTGAATGGCGGCTGATTACCCTCCCGAGAAGATCCGCAACGTGGTCCTGCTCGGCCACTCTCACGACGGCAAGACCACGCTCGCCGAAGCCATGCTCTTCGCATCCGGCGGCATCCAGAGGATGGGCTCCACCGACCTGAACACCACGACCATGGACACCGAGCCCGAGGAGCAGAGGCGCAAGATCTCGATCAACCTCGGGGTCGCGTTCGTCGAGCACAACGGCTTCAAGATCAACATCCTCGACGCGCCTGGCTTTTTCGACTTTGCGGGCCAGGTCGCGAGCGGGATGCGCGCGGCGGAGGGCGCCGTGGTCGTGGTCGGCCCGAGCTCGCAGCTCGCTGTCGGCACCGAGGTTGCGTGGGAGCACTGCAATCGCGCGAACAAGCCGCGCATCGTCGTCGTCAACAAGCTCGACAAAGAGAACTCCGACTTCTACGGCGCGGTCGCCGCCATGCGGGCGAGCCTCACGCCGAGACCCTTTCCGCTGCATCTCCCCATCGGAGCCGAGCAGGAATTTCGCGGCATCGTCGACCTGCTGCATCTGAAGGCTTTCGTCACCGCACCGGACGGCAAGGGCAGCGAGGTCGAGATTCCCGACGACATGAAACAGCGCGTTGATGAGTACCGAGGGCAGCTTATCGAGGCCGCCGCGGAGAGCGACGACTCGCTGCTGGAGAAATACCTGGACTCCGGCACGCTGAGCGAGGAGGAGATCCAGCGCGGCCTGCGGCAGGGGATCCTCGAAGGCAAGGTCGCTCCGGTCGTCTGCTGCTCTGCGACCAAGCTTCTCGGCGTCCGCACGTTGATGTCGACCATCGCGGAGCTGATGCCCCCACCCGAGGTCGAGCCCGACAAACCCGTCAAGGCTTTCGTGTTCAACACAGGTGGCGACCAGTTCGGTCGCGTCAGCTACTTCAAGGTCGTTGCCGGCACAGTGAAAGCCGACGCTCATCTACCCAACCTCAGCCGCGGCGGTGAGGAGCGGTTGGCGCAGATCTTCTTCCCGCGCGGCAAAGAGCACTTGGCCGCGACGGAGGTGCGCGCCGGCGACATCGCGGCGGCGACCAAGCTCACGCACACCCTGACCGGCGACACGCTCGGCCTCAAGGATGGCGGTCCGCTGCCTCCGCTCGACCTTCCCGGCCCTGCATACAGCCTCGCCATCACTCCCAAGGCCCGAGGCGACGAGGACAAGATCTCGTCAGGGCTCGCCCGCCTCAGCGAGGAAGACCCGACGTTACACGTGGAACGAAGCGAGGAGACCAAGCAGCTCGTCATCGCGGGCCTTGGTGACGTACACCTCGACGTCACGCTCGAGAAGCTGAAACGAAAGTACGGCGTCGAGGCGAGCACCGCCACTCCGCGCGTCCCTTACCGCGAGACGGTGCACGCAAGCGCACGCGCCGAGGGTCGCCACGTCAAGCAGTCAGGCGGTCACGGCCAGTACGGGATCTGCGTGATCGAGGTCTCGCCCACGACGCGTGGCGAGGGGTTCGTCTGGGAGGACAAGATCTTCGGTGGCTCCATCCCCCACAACTTCCGGCCGTCGGTGCAGAAGGGGATCGTCGACACGATGTCAAAAGGAGTCGTGGCTGGATACCCGATGGTCGACGTCAAGGTGACCCTGCTCGACGGCAAGTACCACACGGTGGACTCGAACGACATGGCGTTTCAGATCGCGGGCTCGGTGGCCATCCGCAGGGCCGCCCTCGACGCGGGACCGGTGCTCCTCGAGCCGATCGTCGACGCAACGATTCATGTGCCCGAGAAGAACCTAGGCGACATCATGTCTGACATCAACGGACGCCGCGGCAAGATCCTCGGCACCGAGCCAATGGACGGCTATCAGAACGTGAAAGCGATGGTGCCCGAGTCCGAGATGCTGCGGTTCGCGCTGGACCTGCGCTCGATCACCCAGGG
>VBIA01000051.1 GCA_005879985.1 Chloroflexota bacterium
CCGGAGACGGCGATCGGGGCCGCGACCTCAACCGACGGCTCGTCACGAATCGCGTCCAGCTGGGCGAGGGTTATGCCGCCGCCGGCAAGACCGCTCACGTAGTTAGGGCGCACCAGGCCGTCGGTCTGTTCGACGGACGTGAGGGAGCCGGCCGGCCGCACCAGCAGGTCGTAGGGCTTGTTCCAGGCTGAGGCGATGTCGCCGAGCAGCACTGCCGCCGCCGTCTGCGAGGTGCTCGCGAGCAGGTTGAACCCGAGCGTTGCGATCAGTAGGCCGAGCCCGGTGACAGCGGTGGAGATGCGCCTGGCAAGTAGGCTGCGCGCGGCAAGCCAGAGCAAGCGCTACGCCACGACACGTCCACCTGCGAGGCGGACGGTCCGATCGGCGCTCGCGGCGACCGCCGCGTCGTGGGTGGCCAGAAGCACGGTCAGGCCGAGCCTTCTGCGCAGCTCCCCAAGCAAACGCAACAGGTCATCGGTGGTGACCGCATCGAGGTTGCCGGTCGGTTCGTCCGCGATCAGCAACGGGGGGTGGCCGAGCAAAGCCCGGGCCAGCGCGACCCGCTGGCGCTCACCGCCCGAGAGGCGGTGCGGTGCATGCTCCGTGCGGCCCTCGAGACCGACGGCCGCGAGCAGCTCGCGTGCTTCGGCGGCGAGGTCCCTGCGGCCGCGCCATGGGAGGCGCGACGCGATTACGTTTTCCAGGGCCGTCAGACCGGGAAGCAGGTGCGGATCCTGGAACACGTAACCCAGGCTCGTCGCGCGCATGCGGGTCAGCTCGCGCTCCGACATCTCCCAGAGGCGGCGCCCGAAGACTTCTATCCGGCCCGAGGTGGGCCGGTCGAGTCCCGCAACGAGGTGAAGGAGCGTGCTCTTTCCGGATCCCGACGGACCGACGATGGCGATCGACTCGCCGGGGGCGACATTCATATCCACCGCGTCGAGCGCGGTCACCTGGCCGCCTCCCATCGAATAGGCGCGCGACACGGACTCGATGACGATTCCGTGTCCCGCGGTCATCGCGGTGCATTCACGAGTCAAGCCAGAGTTAGGCGAAGAACAATGAGAACTCGATCGTGATGGTCGGATCGACCTGGATTGGCCCGTCGGGGACCGGAACATCGAACTCGCTGGCGTCGATGCGCGTAACTCCCGCACAGGAGAGCTCGGCGCTGTCTAGTCGACAATCGGCGGAAACCTTCACTGGCT
Source organism: Chloroflexota bacterium (assembly GCA_005879985.1). Lineage (GTDB taxonomy): Bacteria > Chloroflexota > Dormibacteria > Dormibacterales > Dormibacteraceae > CF-118. The sequence continues at coordinate 1,209 of VBIA01000051.1, forward strand.
TGGTCGTACTTCGGATCGTGATATCGCCGGCAAATTCGAGATGGAAGGTCTGTCCGTTCTCAGCTGCTGGAAGCCTTAGCTGTTGGGTCGTGAAGACTGCGATCGGATGCTCGCCGAGTCCGAGCATTTCTTGGAAGAGCTGGTCTCGGTCGCTGGCCGGTGGCAGCGGCGGCGGAAGTTTGTCAACGCTCTTGAGACTCCGAAGGTCAACAGCGACACAAGCAGACCTGAGGTTGCGCCGGTCGGCGCCGCCGACCAGGAATCCGGCTACCGCGTTCGACCTCGCAACAGCCTCGTGCGGGAATTGCCACTGAAGGAAATTCTCATGTGCCCTGAAGCCGGCCTGAGACCCCGGCTGGATCGCCCACTCCACGGCCGGTCGAGCAAACGACCCTTCCCCGCAGGCGTCGGCGAGTTCACTTGAAGGGGGCATAGGGCTGGGTTGCCCGGCGGTCGGCGGATGGTCACCCAACGTGAGACGGCCCGGGGTATTGTGCGACGCGTATGCCATCGCTCCGATAACCCCAACGCCTAGCAAGAAAATCGCAAGCGCTCCGACCCACCAGAGTCTTCTCACAGCCCCAGTACACCCACTGGCCTATGAGGGTTCCGTTGAGGGCACTGTTAGATTCGTTCGAGACGGTTCCACAATGCCTGGCTCAACTCTGTTGGCGCCATCGACTAACGCGCTGACCCAGCGGAATCGCTGGTTCAGTAGCCCGCGTACATGAGCAGGTTGCGGTTGGCTTGCCTCCTCAGTCGGTGCACAACGGGTGTGCAATCGCGGCGTAGCCGAAGGCCGCTCGCGGCGACGGCCGGACTTGAATTTCGAGATTGGCTCCGGAGTAGGGATTCAAACCCGGCTACCAGTGAGACTGGTTGGCAGTCGAACGGGACGATCGCCTTGCCTTGCTTGTGCCTTCGCTAGGCCGGCTCAAGTCGGCCGTCGACGTCTATAGCTTCGAGGATGTCGTCCGGGCGGATGGGGATCCGGTTGATCGACTTACCGATGGCGTCACAGATCGCGTTGCCAACTGCGGCCGCCACAGGCACGATCGGCGGCTCCGCAACGCCCCGCGCTCCATAGGGCCCCGCAGAATCGCCATGTTCCATGAGCACGCTTTCGACGTTCGGGATGTCAACTGCCAGTGGGAGGCGATACGTCTCCAGCGTTCGCTGTTTGTAGCGCGAGTTCTCGATATCGAGCCCTTCATAAAGGAGGTAGCCAAGGCCCTGCGCCACAGCGCCCTGGATCTGGCCGCGCACAGCATCAGGGTTGATCGCTTTGCCGACTTCCTGAGCTACGACGTAACGCACGACCTTCACCTGCCCGGTGGCTGCATCGACTTCAACGACCGCGAGGTGCACGTGATAGGTCGGAGTCGGGAACGTTGGGAAAAGTAGTCCCGTGGCACAGCTCGGATTGAACGCCGGCAGGGGGGTTGCGTACGATCCAGCCGCTGCGATAGGGCCGCCGGACCGCAGCGCTTCCGTCGCCACTTGGGACAGGGTCACCGACCTGCTCGGTGCACCTTTCACTCGCACTGCCCCGTCGGCTAGCTCAAGGTCAGCCTCGGCGGCCTCGAGAAGATCACCCGCGATCGCCAGGATCTTCTGGCGGACCTCGGCAGCTGCCGCCAGCGTGGCACGACCCACGACGTGAGTGGTCCTCGAGCCTTGAGAGCCGGCGTCGTAAGCCGCTGAATCAGTGTCCGGCATCTGAATGACAACGTCGTTGGGCTTTACTCCAAGCTCCGCAGCTGCGATCTGGGCGACGCCCATCGTCACCGCACCAGAGCCGTTGTCGGTTGCGGCGGTAACGAGACCCACCGTTCCGTCCTCGTTGAGCTTCAAGGTCACAGATCCAGCACCCGGATTCGTCAGCCACGTCGTCGCGGCGATTCCGACACCAACTAGCTTTCCTGGTGAAGCGTCCTTACGAGATACTTCGGACCACGGCGCCATTCGTTCAATCTCGTCGAAGCCCTCCCTCAACAGCCCCGCGTCGCTGAGAACTTGCCCAACGAGTGTTGCTTCTCCATCGCCGATCAAGTTCTTGATGCGGAATTGCCGCCGGTCGATCCCCAGTCGCAGCGCGCATTCGTCCATATTTCGCTCGAGCGCGAAGTAGAGGTATGTGCCGCTAACGCCGCGGAATGCACCTGTGGGCGCTGTGTTCGTATAGATCAGGCGGCACCTGATTCGTGTAGGTCCTGATCGGTAGACCTGCCCAAAGACGTGCATCGGCAGGCTGGCCATGAATGGCATCTCGCCGGAGTACGCTCCGTTGTCCATCAGACAATCCACATCCCGGGCGAGTATTCGGCCGTCCGAAGAGAGCGCGGTCCGCATTCGCACCACCGCGTTTTCGCGGCAGCCACATGTCAGCAGGTCCTCAGTGCGGTCGTTGTCGATCTTGACCGGGGCCCCGACTGCCCTTGCAAAGAGAGCGGCATAGGGCTCCAGCCCAGCGTCCAGCTTGGCGCCAAAGCCTCCGCCGATGTGGTGGCCGATCACGCGCACGTCGGACACCCGGACGCCGAGGAACGATGCGACCTGATCACGGACGTTGAATGGAAACTGGCTGGCGGTATGGACGATGTAGCGCCCGCTCTCCCAACTGGCAAGGGCGCTCTTCGGTTCGATGTAGGCCTGGTATTGGCGGGGAGCGCGGTATTCGGCCTCAACGATGAGGTCGGCCTGCTTGAAGGCGTTTGCGAGGGCCTCGGGGTCCGGGTCCGAGTTCAGCTCCGCCGCGACGTTTCCGTTTCGGGGATAGTCGAAGGCCACGTCGTAGCCCCGCCAGTCCGGGTGCACCAGCGGAGCGCCGGGTGCGACTGCGGCCTCAATGTCACCGACGGCCGGCGTTGCTTCAAGTTCAACCGCGATCGCCGTGAGCGCATCTCTGGCCAGTGCTTCATCCTCCGCCACGACACCGGCGATCGGCTCCCCTTCGTACCGCACCACATCGCGGGCGAAGAGAGGCTGATCTCTTACTGCCGCTCCAGCCCTTGCGACGGCCACATCCACCGCGGTGAACACGCCTCGGACACCAGGGGATGCGCGCGCACCGGCGACATCAAGCTTCTTGATTGCTCCAGATGGGATCGGCGAACGAAAAAGCTTCGCGTGCAGGGTTCCTGTTTCGGCGTAGTCGACACCGTACAACGCACGGCCGCGTACCTTGGCGTTGGCGTCAGTTCGAGGCGCGCTGGTGCCTACGGGACCGGTCACTGGGGCCTGTTCGCTACCGCTATTCGGACGGCGTCGACGATTTGCGAGTAGCCCGTACATCGGCAGATGTTGCCGGCGATCGCCATACGCACCTCGTCGGCTGCCGGATTGGGGTTCTCCCGCATGAATGCTGTCAGTGTCATGAGAAAGCCTGGCGTGCAGAATCCGCATTGCACCGCGCCGGCTTCAACAAATCCGCGCTGAAGCCCGTCCAAGTCACCGTGTTGACCGCCAAGTCCTTCGACCGTGTCGACCCGGCTGCCATTCACCGACAGAGCTGCGACGATGCACGAATCGGCGGCGTACCCGTCGACCAGGACGGTGCAAGCGCCACATTCGCCCTCGTCGCACCCGCGCTTGGTTCCCGTCAGAAAGAGGCTGTCCCTCAATACGCTCAGGAGGGTCGCGTGAGGGCGGACATCGATCACGTGAGGGGCTCCGTTGACTGTGATGCTGAGCTCCATGCCCTATTCAGTTCTTGGCAGCCGCCCGCGCCAGGCACGCACCAGCCGCACGCGCGAGAAGAGGAGTCAGGAGGCGCGACCGGTAGGCCGCTGTTGCGCGCGAATCGTCAATCGGGGCGGCCGATCCGCGCATGAGCTCGCCTGCCTCGCGGACGGTTGCGGCATCGAGCTTTGAACCAACGAGCCGAGCCTCAGCCTCCCGCGATCGAAACGGCCGCGGACCGACCGCGCACGCAGCCACACGCGCGTCCACCACGACGCCCTCACGGTCGAAGGCCAACCGCATTGCCAGGCCAACGATCGCCACCTCCATCGCCCCCCGCCGCCCGATTTTCAAGTAGGTCTCGCCAGTGCGCGGACCTACTGGCTGTAACGAGAGTCGGGTGACCAGCTCCTCGGGCCTGCGCTGCGTAGAGCGTCTCCCAACAACGAAATCCTCGATGGCGACCTCTCGCGTCGTGGAGGCGCTTTTGAGGGTCACGCTCGTATTGCTCACGAGCAGCACTGGCAACAGGTCGGCTGCAGGGGAGGCATTGACGACGTTGCCGGCCACGGTACCCACGTTCTGCGTCTGCCTACCTCCAACCGTCGCCGCGGCCTCGGCCAGGGCGGGATGTGCGCGGCACAAGGCCGGGTTGGAAACGATCTCCCAGTGGGTCGTCAGAGCGCCCATGTCAGTCACGTCTCCAACGCGGCAGCCCTTCAGTTCCGTAAGTCGGCGAATATGGAGAAGCGTCGATGGTCTGATATCGCCGCGTAGGTACTGAACCATCACGTCGGTGCCCCCGGCGAGAAGGGTGACTTGCGGGCCGAGTTGCTCCAACGTTGCAAGCACCTCGCCTAGATTTCCGGCGTCGACGAACCCTGGTGGCTCCGCGGCTTCGATGGCAGGTGGCGTCACGATCTAGGATCGACGCGGTCCATGCCAAAACGATCTCACAAATAGGTTGGGCGGGCGAATGCGGACGGCGTGGCGGACAATTTCCACGGAGCGCATCAGGTGAGATTGGGTCTGTGCATGAGCGGCAACACACCGATGCGGGAGGTGGTTGACGGCGCCCACCTTGCAGAAGCAGCGGGTTGGGACTCGGTGTGGCTCGGCGAGGACTACTTTTACCGCGGTGGAGCGACCATGGCGGCGGCGGTGGCGACGGCCACGAGCCGTATCACCATCGGTCTGGGGATCATGACGCCCCTGCCCCGGCATCCCGCGTTGATCGCGATGGAGGTCGCATCACTTCAGGAGCTGTCAGGGAACCGCATCTTGCCCGGAATCGGCGCTGGCGTTGCGGTATGGATGCGACAGATGGGATTCGACTACTCCTCCCCGCTGGGCATCATGCGAGAAGGGGTCGAGGTTACCCGCCGACTTCTCGCCGGGGACATGGTCACCGTGCGGGGAAAAATCTTCAACCTGGACCGGGTCAAGCTGAATTTCCCCAGCACGCCTACGCCGATCCTGTTGGGGGCTGTGGGCCCGAAGGCTTTGCAGCTGGCCGGTGAAATCGCGGACGGAACGGTGCTCTCGGTGCTTGCGGGCCGGGAGTACGTCGAGTGGGCGCTGGATCGAATCAAGGAGGGCCAGGCGGCTGCGGGCAGAATCGGCCATCCTCACCTCGTCGTGGCGTATCTGTTTCTGGCGCTTTCCGACACGCGTGAAGCCGGACGGAATCTGGTTCGGCCCGTCGTGGCGGAATATCTGTCAGCAGGAGGCGCGAACGCTCTGAGCCGCGCTGCCGGAATCGGTGATGCGGTGGCTGGAGAACTTAACCGCGAATACGTGCGCGGTCACACGCCTGTCGAACGGATTACGGACGACATGGTCGACGCGGTCGCTGCGGCGGGGCCACCCGAGTACTGCGCCGGCTGGATACGGCGGCTGGTCGATGCCGGTGTCGACGTCGTCGCAGTGCTCCCGGTCCCGCTGGACCGAACCACTGCGGAGGTTCGCAAGATCAGTGGGGAGCTGCTACCGCTTTGCGTTTAGGGATTGATGTCGGCGGCACGAATACTGACGCCGTGCTCATGCATGGGCGGCGCGTGGTGGCGGAGGCAAAGACGCCAACCACGCCCGACGTTACATCGGGGATCGTTACGGCCATAGGCCAGGTGATGAGCCGGCATCAGGCAGGTGAAGTCGATGCCGTCATGATCGGCACAACTCACTTCACCAATGCAGTGGTGGAGGCAAGGCACCTGATGGCTACGGCGGTGGTCAGGCTCGGTCTGCCGGCCACCCAGGAACTCCCGCCGATGGTCGATTGGCCGGAGCGATTGCGAATAGCGCTCGGCCATCACGTCTACATCTGCCACGGTGGTCATGAATTCGACGGGCGCCATATCTCTGAGCTCGACCCCGCCGAACTCATCCGTGTTGCGGAAGAAATTGGTCGCAAGGGAATCCGATCGATTGCAATCTCTTCTGTGTTTTCACCCATAAACGGAGAATTTGAAGAGGAGGCCGGTAGCGTCCTCAGTGCGGCGCTCCCAGGTGTTGCCATCAGCCTCTCGAGCCAGATCGGCCGACTTGGACTGCTCGAGCGAGAGAACGCGACAGTGCTCAACGCCTGCTTGCGGGACCTGGCCGACCACACCGTACAGGCATTCCAGGGCGCCATCGGCTCGGCCGGAATCAACGCTCCCCTGTACCTCAGCCAGAATGACGGCACGCTGATGGCGGTCGAGCAGGCGAGGCGTTATCCAGTCGCTACATTCGCCTCAGGCCCGACGAACTCAATGCGGGGCGCGGCGTTCTTGACGGGCCTGCTGGACTGCGCCGTAATCGACATCGGCGGCACGACGAGCGACGTTGGCACTCTTCAGCATGGTTTTCCCCGCCCGGCTTCGGTGGCGGTTGAGATGGCTGAGGTCCGGACCAACTTCCGCATGCCCGACGTGTACTCCTTCGGCATCGGAGGCGGCAGCGTGGTGCGATCTGATGGAGCTCTTGCGGTGGGGCCGGAAAGCGTCGGCTACGAACTGCCAACGCGGGCGCTCTGCTTTGGTGGCCAGACGCTCACTGCTACGGACGTGGCTGTGGCTGCAGGGCTCGCGGATGTCGGCAACCCTGCTCTGGTCCGCCACCTCGATCGGGAGCTGGTCAGAAGATGCCTGAACCTGATACAGGCTCGCGTAGCCCAGGCCGTCGACCGCATGCGGACCAGCGCCGCACCAATCCCGGTCGTCGTGGTCGGCGGTGGAAGCATCCTGCTGGGCGACCGCCTTCCTGGCGCGTCCGTGCTCGTCCGGCCGGAACAGTTCGCAGTTGCCAACGCCATCGGCGCTGCGATCGCGCAGGTCGGTGGCGAGGTCGACCAGGTCTTCACCCTGGGCGGGCTTTCCCGCGATACCGCTGTGGATTCGGCGAAGGCGACAGCCGTTGACAGGGCAGTGACGGCCGGGGCCGACCCGGCAACCGTGCAGGTCGTCGACGTCGAAGACGTGCCGCTGTCGTATCTGCCTGGGAACGCGGTGCGCGTCCGGGTCAAGGCCGTCGGCGACCTACGGTTGGAGGCGAAGCATCTTGCGACTGGTGGGTGAGTCGGACGTCGACGACATCGCCGTCGGCGCCGCGGTCCTCGGGACGGGTGGCGGTGGCAGCCCCTATCTGGGGAAGCTGCTCGCCCAGCAGGCAATCCGCAAGCACGGTCCTGTCAAGGTCGTCGATGCGAGCGAAGTTGACGACTCTGCGCTTGTGATCTGCTGCGCAATGATGGGCGCCCCAACCGTTGTCGCCGAAAAGCTGCCACGCGGCGATGAGCTCATCAAGGCATTCACGACCCTCGAGCGCTACCTGGGCCGCACAGCCACCCATACGGTTTCGATCGAAGCTGGCGGAATGAACTCGACGACACCGCTCGGCGTTGCGACCCAACTGAATATCCCGCTGGTTGATGCCGACGCCATGGGTCGTGCATTTCCCGAGCTTCAGATGGTCACACCAACGCTGTATGGAATCCGTGCGTCCCCGATGGTTTTGGCCGATGAGAAGGGCAATACGGTCTTGATAAGCGCGGTCGACAACTACTGGACGGAGCGACTCGCGCGGTCAATCACGGTCGACATGGGGGCAACTGCCTCAATCGCCCTCTACGCGCTCAGTGGAGTGCAGGTCAAGGAAACGCTCGTCCGAGGAACGATTGGCCTTGCTCAGGAGCTGGGCCGTGTCCTGCGCGACACACGAGCCGCCCACGGTGACCCGGTGACTGCGATTGTCGATCGACTGCAGGGTCGACTTCTTTTTGCCGGCAAGGTTGTTGATGTCGCCCGACGCACTGAGGCCGGCTTCGCGAAGGGATCCGCCCGAGTCGAGGGGTTCGATGCGGACACGGGGGCCTTCCTCGAACTCCAGTTCCAGAACGAGTACCTGGTCGCTGTCCGCGAAGGTGATGTCGTTGTTTCGGTTCCCGACCTGATCATCACGCTGGACTTGGACTCAGGGCGGCCGATCACCACCGATGAGATTCGCTATGGATTCCGTGTCGCCGTGGTCGGCGCCCCATGTGACTCCAGGTGGCGAACAACCGCCGGCCTGGAACTGGTCGGACCTCGGTACTTCGGCTACGACATCGATTACACGCCGCTCGAATCACTCGGGATGGGAACAGCAGGAGGTGGAACATGATGGCCGGGGGGATGTGGCACGTCGAGACCTTCGCTCCGCGGGTTGAGAGTTCAGTCCTGGCGACGTTCTTCAAGGATGAGTTGCTGCCGTACATGCGGTCGCGAGGTTTCAATGTCAAGGTCTTCGTCACCCAATTTGCGTTGGGGCCTGAACAGTTCTGGCTGCTCACGGAGCTCGACAGCATGGCTTCGTTCGACAAGTGGCCACAGATGGCAGAAGGCGAGCCCCGGGGCCGCCAGCTTATGGACAGGGTGGCATCGATGGTCACGAACGTCAGGGCAAGTGTCGTACGAGACCTCGAACTGCCCGGTCACGGTCGTTGAGGTCGAATTGGAAGATAACTACCTAACCGGCCGCCGGGCTCTTGTCACGGCCTCGTCGAGAAATCTAGGCGCCGCCATAGCGACAACCCTCGCCCGAAAGGGCGCCGCAGTCTGTGTCCAGTATCACGAGTCGGAACACACGGCGAATGACTTGATCCAAAAGCTCCGCGAAGAAACCGGGCTGCAACATGTGGCGGTCAGGGGCGACGCCAACGATCCGCAATCGATTCGCCAGATGGTAGGGGAAGCTGTTGAGCGACTTGGGGGCACCGTCGATGTACTGGTCAACAATTTCGGACCTTTCTCGATGACGCCGTATGCAGAATTGCCCGAAACCGAGTGGGACCGAATCTTTGACGCTAATGCGAAGGCATCCTACGTAGCCACCCAATGCCTCGTGGACGGGATGCGAAAGGCAGGCTGGGGACGGATCGTCAACGTATCGGCCGGGTCGGTCTACCTGCGGAATCATTCGATATACGGCCTTGCCAAGGAGGCGATGGTCTTCATGACCGAAGAGCTGGCGCTCGAGCTCGGCCCAGAGATAACGGTGAACGCGATTGCGCCGGGGCAGATCGAAGAGAGTGCGGCTGACATCGCTGAATTCGATCCGACTTTCGTATCCCGGGCGATCGACCACACACCGGCCGGCCGACTGGTTACACGAGGTGAGGTTTCGGAGCTGGTCGCCCTTCTGTGCAGCCCCGCGTTCGAGATGGTGACGGGGGTAACACTGGCGGTGGATGGAGGTTGGCGGCTACAACGCTTCTGACGGGGCTCAGTAGGGGGTCATTCCGTAGTCGGCGGTAAGGCACTGGCCGTGCAAGACCTGGGCCGCCGGAGTGGCAAGGAACGTAACCAGGTCGACTATCGATTCGACCGTTGGATGGTGCCCCTTCGGCGACAGGGGATTCGCCCACTCGTAAAAGGCTTTTCGTGTCCCTGCGAATCGCTTTACGTGATCCTCGACCACGCTTTCGCCCATGTCAGTCGCGTCAATCAGGCCTGGAAGAACGGCAAATACGTCGATGCCCTTCGTCCCGTATTCGACGGCGAGAACCCTCGTCAATGCCATCAATCCAGCCTTCGCGACGGAGTAGCCGGAGTCGTTGGGGAAGCCTTTTTTGGCCGCGTTGCTGGACAGGAACACGACCTTGCCGGAGCCAGCCTCGAGCATGCAAGGCAAGAAAGCCCGCGTCACCAGGCGGGAGCTATTCAGGTTGACGTCGAGCATCTCTTGCCACTGAGCGTCGCTCTCCTCCAAGAATGAGCCAAACGCCAGCGCACCCGCATTGTTGACCAGTACATCCACGCGCCCAAAGCGGTCCAGCACTGTCTTGGCGAAGGCCTCGACCTGGCGTGCATCGGCCACGTCGCAGCGCTTGGCGAGAGCGACGCCCCCCTGCGCCTCGATGCCTGCTGCCACTTCGTCGAGCCGGGCCTGGTCGCGAGCGGCAATGCAGACGGCGGCGCCTTCGCTTGCAAACCGGCGAGCGATGGCGGCGCCCAACCCCCTGGATGCACCTGTGATCACTGCAACCTTGTCTTGGAGCAACACGCTAACTCCCTCCTTCTCCCTCGATATTGACTAAGCCTAGGTGAGCCCATAACATGGCAGAAGGCAAGCGGCGGGCTAACAATTCCTGACATCAGGGAGGGGCGGTCGATGGGGAGAGTTACCTATCGCAGTCGGCGATTTGGTGTCGCGGCCCTGGCCATCGCTGGACTCCTGCTTGGGGCTTGCGGCAGCAGCTCGAGCGGCCAGCAGAGTGCAATCCGGGTGGCATTTTTCGCTCCGATTGCCAACACGTACGTGGCAGCGACCTTGAAGGGTATGAATGAGGTGTCTGCCTCGGGTGGTATCAAGATCACTCAATTCGACACCGGCTTCGACGCCACCAAAGAGTTCTCTCAGATCCAGGACGCAACCACGTCGGGCAAGTTCGACGCCTTCCTGATAATCCCGCTCGACGCGGTGGCATTGGTCCCGGCAGTTCAGGCTGCGATCAAGGCCGGTATCAAGGTCGTCAACACTGACCTGATCATCGGTACGGACAACACGACTTCCAAGCCACAGATACAAGGCGAGACGGGTTCAGTGATAAACCCACCTGCAAATCGCGCCAAGAACGTGATCCAGGCGATCGTCAACGCCTGTCAGGACCTGAACCCCTGCAACCTCGGGTTCATGGCCGGTGTCCCGACGATCGACTTCGAGGTGTTGATCAAGAAGGGCCTCGACAACATCTCCACTGACCATTCGAACATAAAGGTGAAGGCGTATCAGACGGGCCACGGGTACCTCGCCGCACCTGCAATTCCGATTGCCCAGAACATCCTTCAGGCACACCCCGACTTGAACGTGCTGGCGGTCAGCAGCGACCAGGCTACGCTCGGCGCCGAGCAGGCGGTCAACGCAGCTGGCCGTACCGGGAAGGTCCGACTCGTTAGCTCTGGCGGAAGCTGCCCTGCGATCGCAAAAGTCCAGTCTGGCGCATGGTTTTCCGACATCATCGACCTGCCTGAAACCGAGGGTAAGCTCGGAATGCAGATGATTGTCGACGCGATGCGCAACGGCAAGCCTGGACCAACCGGGCTGAATCCACTGGACTCCATCAAGGGGAATCCGATCTTGACGAAGGACAACATCGCGGACTTCAAGTGCCAGTGGGAGGGCTGACCGACCCCCGATTTCGGCGCGGATTCGGTGTTGAGCTGTTCGGCCGATTGAGGTGCCACCGCCCGCGCGCCAGGCCGCGAAACCGCGCGGCCTAGCGCCCGCTCAGGTGAACGTCGATCTCCGCAACATAAGCAAGCGCTTTGACAGCTTGCAGGCACTATCCGACGTCAGCTTCACGATCCACAGTGGAACGGTCCATGCGCTGGTGGGAGAGAACGGAGCTGGCAAATCGACTCTCGTCAAGATCATCGCGGGTGTCGAACGTCCTGACGAGGGTGAGATCCTGATTGATGAGCGGAGAGTCAACTACAAGTCTCCACATGACGCCCTCGCCGATGGGATCACGATCATTGCGCAGGAGTTGGCTCTAGAGACCGATCGGAAGGTCGTCGAGAATGTGTATTTGGGGATTGAGGCGAATCGCTTCGGAATCCTCGACAGGCGCGCAATCCGCAACCGCTACGACAATCTGGTTGCGAGGGTGGGTTTGCCGGTACCGCCAGAGGCAATTGTGGGCCGGCTGCGCCCGGCCGATCAGCAGCGAGTGGAGATCCTGCGGGCTCTTGCTCGCAATGCCCGCCTGATCATCATGGACGAACCGACCGCGGCCTTGACCACCGACGAGGCGGGCCGCCTGTTGGATGTGGTTCGCGCACTGCGCGCCTCGGGGTCGACCATCGTCTACGTGTCGCATTTCCTGAACGAGGTGCTCGCGATAGCAGATTCGGTAACCGTGCTTCGAGACGGTCGCCATGTCCAGACTGGGCCCGCGGCCGATCAGACTCCGGGGCGCTTGGTGACAGCGATGCTTGGTGGACCCAGTGACCTCAGCTTCCCTGACAAGACCGCGCGTTCCACTGCGGGCGCGCCGGTCCTTTCCGTGCGAGAACTAGGCCGTCCGCCCGACTTTTCGGACGTGAGCTTCGAGGTTCGTGCAGGCGAGATTGTCGGCCTTGCGGGCCTGATCGGAAGCGGACGTTCAGAGGTAGCTCGCGCGATCTTCGCAGCTGATCGGCAGCGCCAAGGCGCTGTATCGATTCAAGGACGTCCCTTCAATGGTCGCTCGCCGCGGGATGCCATCGGAGTCGGAGTTGGAATGCTGCCTGAGTCACGAAAACTGGGTTTGCTGATGCGGCGCTCCATTAGCGAGAACGTCACCCTGCCGCACTTGGCGACTCTCAATTTCGCCGGCCTTATTAGGACTGGCCAGGAATTTCGCGAGGCAAGCGAAACGATTCGCCGAGTCGACGTACGCGCGCCCAGCCCCCATGTGCAAATCACAAAGCTTTCTGGCGGCAACCAGCAGAAGACGATGTTCGCCAAGTGGTTGTTCAGGCCACCGAAAGTTCTAATTATCGATGAGCCCACGCGTGGCGTCGACGTGGGCGCCAAGCATGCGATCTATCGGATCATTGACTCGCTCGCACGAAGCGGAATAGCGGTCCTTCTCATCTCATCCGAGATCGAGGAGGTGGTCGGGCTGTGCGACAGAGTCCTTGTGATGCGAAACGGTCGAATCGTGCAGGAGCTGAAAGGCGCGACCGTCAATCGAGATATCGTCCTGCAGGCTGCATTTGGCGCGCACCCGCCTGAGGAGGGTTCCGTCTGAGCTCTGAAGTGCAGGTTGGAGCCGAGGATTTTCGCCGAACCAGGAAAGCGTGGTGGGCTTACGTGGCTCGCGTTCGAGATTTCGGGATTCCAATCGCAGTGCTGATTGTGTTCAGTTACCTGTCATTCGTCAGCCCCGTCTTCTTCACCAGCCGGAACCTGCTCAATGTTCTCGATCAATCCGCCATCGTTGGCATGATCGCCGTTGCCGGCACAATGGTCTTGATCGCCGGCGGCCTCGGTGGCTTTGGTCTGGTCAATGGACTGGCCAGCACGAAGGGCCGCGTGAACTCGATCATCACCACGCTGGCCAGCGGAATCATCATTCGCGGGTTGGCGCTGGTTCTCACCGGTGGAGCACTGGTCCGGGTTCTGGATCCCAACTTTGCGGTCCCGGGCCAGGGAGTCATGCTCGGGGTGACGACTCAGGTGGCCATCTTTGCGTTCGTTGTCGCAGCCGCTTGGTTCTTGCTGGCTCGAACAACGTTTGGTCGGTATGTATATGCGTCCGGCGGCAACCCAGAGGCTGCACGACTGTCCGGCGTGCAAGTGGACCGGGTGCGGATCATCACATTCGTCGTCAGCGGGTTGGTGGCAGCTACGGCCGGAGTCCTATCTGCTTCGCGGGTCGCCACAGGTCAAGCCGATGCCGGCATGGGGTTGGAAATCAATGCAATCGCAGCCATCCTGATCGGAGGCACAAGCATCAGTGGAGGCGAGGGAGCGGTGTGGCGCACGGTATTTGGCTTGTTCCTCGTGGTGCTCGTGGGTAACGGCTTTAATCTGCTCGACGTAAACCCGATTTGGCAGCAAGTGTTCCAAGGGGCGGTGATTCTGGGTGCGGTCGCGCTTGATTCGTGGTCCAAGCGCAGGTGATTTCCAAATGGTGAGGGCTTGAGCGAGGCTTCGACGAGCCAGATCCACACTGAACTCTGGAAGCTTTATGAAGACTGGTTCGCAGCCATCCCAAGCCACGATTCCGCGTTCTTCGACCGGACGCTGTCTGACGATTGGCACTACACGAATGTTGATGCCGAAGTTCGCGGCAAGCGTGAATACCTCGAGTACATCAGTCCCATCGACCCTCGCACGCCGGCCAACCGAATGGTCGAGATGGTCGTGCGGCCCTTTGCAGAGATCGTGATCGTCCACGGTGTGTACGAGGTCGCGCCCGAGGCGGCTCCCCCCAGCGGATTCGGCACTCGATTCACAGCGGTCTGGATCCGGCGGAGCGGTCAATGGGTAGCCCTGACTCACCATGCGACTCGAATGCCGGGAGCTCATCCCTAGCGTCGAGATCAGGCCGCTCGGGCACATCAAGCCAGTCCTCGGCAAGTTGGCCCCAAAGCGCGCCGCGCCGTGGCGAGCAGCGCGATCTCGGTGGCGCCCGCTACGCCGAGAGCGTGCGACTGCGTCTCACGCAGCCCGCTGCCGCCCAAACAACCCGGACTCTAGGCGGCGGCGGCTCGCACCACACCAGCGATGTAGGCAAGCGCCGCCGCTCCCTCCGGTACCTGATCCGACATCAGGTGCCATCCGTGCCACATTCCGGGCCAGTAACGGGCCTCTACCGGAACTCCGTACCGCCGCGCGGCCTCTTCGAGCCGGGCTGCTTCGCCCGCGAGCAGCTCGTTCTCGCCCGCCACGATGTGCAGAGGCGCAAGCCCGGACAGGTCGTGATAAATCGGGCCAAGGTCTGGAGTCGAAGTATCGTTACCGGCTACGTAGATCTTGTGGGGCTCGACGACAAAGCGCGGGTGCACGAACGGGTCGCGAATTCGCCAGATGCGATCGTCCTTGAAGCCGAAGTCGACCGTGGGCGAGATCTCGATGCAAACCCTGGGCTGCGGAAGCCCGGCCGCCTTCGCTCGAAGCAGCGTCGCGAGCGATAGCACGCCCCCCGATGACTCGCCGATGAGCACCAGGCGGGCGCCGCGGCCCACTAGCTCCCTGTAGACCGCAAAACAGTCGTCGTGCGCGTTCGGATAGGGATTGCCCGGATTGAGGCGGTACTGGATCGCGAAGACCCGCACCCCGGCCGAGCGAGCGATCAGCGCAACGGCCCGGCGGTGGGCCGGGGTCAAGCCGAAGAAGATACCCCCTCCGTGAATGAAGATGACCACTGGATCAGCGGCCGCGCTCTCGTGCGATATCCAGGTTCCGTTCACGCCGGCCACGGTCTCCGGCTCGACCGCCACTCCCCGGGGCATGCGGATGAGCCGAGCGGTAATCGCATCCGACCGTCGCCGGAATTTGACCAGGCGCTCGATCGGGGCTGTCGCCATCCGGCCCTGATAAGCACGCTGGACGCGAAGCAGCGGCCGCAGGAGGCGAGCCTGCAGGCTCGGCATGGGGCGATCATGCTAGCCCGACTTTGAAAACTCCGTAAAGGGGGGCATTCTCCGCTTGGCGCTCCATCTCAGCCAGGGGGTTCCAAGCAGGCGAACGGGATCTTGCAAAGCGAGCAGCGGAACGCCTAGCCATCTAGCCGATACTGAGCGAAGGCCGCCGGCCGAACATGGCCGGCTTCGAGTTGAGGGGGTAGCGGGATGATTAGCCCTTACACCGCGGTCGGACTCATACCAACTGTCAGAGGCATCCGCCGGCGGGAGGACATCAAAATCAACCTCGAGCACCTGGCGCACCTGTTCAAGGCCGCCTCATGGCTGTCGAGCCTCGACCTTCCGGTCCGCCTGATCGCGATTCCGGAAGGTGGCCTGCAAGCGTTCACAGACGAGGTGCTGGACCTCGACCACGTTGAGTTCGCGCGCAACTGCGCGATCGACATCCCGGGCGAGGAGACCGACGCGCTGGGCAAGCTGGCGCGCCAGTACGACGCCTTCGTGATCGCGCAAGCCAAGGCCCGTCACCCAGAGGTGAAGGACCGTTTCTTCAACATCGGCTTCATCATCGACCCGGCCGGCGAGGTGATTCTGCAGCACTACAAGGTCTCGCCGTTGTTCCCAGTCGAGCACTCTGTCTGCCCGCATGACATCTATGACTGGTGGATCGAGAAGTACGGACGCAACCTGGATGCGTTCTGGCCTGTGGCGGATACTGAGATCGGCCGGCTCGGGATCATGATGGCGAACGAGGGGTCCTATCCCGAAAACGCGCGTGCGTTGGCGTTGAACGGCGCAGAAGTCGTCTACCGCGCCTCCTATCCGCATCCTGCCACTGGCAATGAAATGTTCGAGATCCAAAGCCGGGCGCGGGCGCTCGACAACAACATGTACCTGGTGGCCCCCAACATGGGGACCTATTACCTCTTTCCGGACGAGACGACCCCTATCGACACTTTCGGCGGCCGCTCGTTCGTGATCGATTACAAGGGCAGGATCGTGGGCAAGCAGGAGTACGGCGCGGGTTCCACGTACGTGTCGGGCGTGATCGATATTGAAGCGCTGCGCGACCACCGCGCCCGCGCCCAATGGGACAACTGGCTGAAGGACCTGCGCACAGAGCTTTACCAGCTCCTTTACGAACAGCCGATATATCCCAAAAACCTGTACCTCGACCGGCAGCCGATGAAGCACGCCGAATACAAGGAAAAGGTGATCGACGCTCAGATCAGGCTGCTACAGGATCGGGGAGTCTGGGCCAGGCCGAGCCGCTGAGATCGCTGCTCTGTGGGTGCATCAGAGCCCACAGGCGCGTGGGTGAATTGTCAAAGGAGGAGTATCGATGGAGACGGATCCAAACAAGTGCCTGCGCTGCGGCGGTCAGCTGCAATCGATTGGGGTTGAAGAGTTCAGAGTCGGAGGCAGCTCGGGAGGGTGGAAGCTCGTCTTCGGCGAGTGGGCCGAGCTCGGCGAGGGGCTCCTGTCGCTGGAGGTCTTCGCATGTACCCAGTGCCGGAAAGCCGAGCTGCGAGTTCCCACCAGAAGCTGATTAGCCAGACGTCCGCGCAGTGCAGCAGCTGCCGGTCTCTTCATAGAAGACGTGGCTTGAGGAAAGACTTATCGCAAGCATCTGGACATTTGGCGTCCCCGGTCCACGTCGAGCGACTCGCGGCCTGATTGCTCATCATTCCGAGAATGCAGGACTCCGAAACGAGGCGGCCTGGCCGGGCGTTCGCGGGCCAGGTTGCGCTGGTGAGCGGCGCGAGACAGGGGATCGGCGCCGCAGTTGCACGTGCTTTCATCGGAGAGGGCGCGCGCGTTGCAGCCTTGGTCCATAAACCCGAGCAGGCGCAAGAGGTCGAGGATTGGCTGGCTTCGGCAGGGATCTGCGTCACCGCCGATGTAACGGATGAAGGCGAGTGCCGCGCTGCCGTACGCGAGTGCGAGGATCAACTCGGCGCCTGTGACGTTCTGGTGAACGCCGCCGGAATCGCGATCTCAAAGAAATTCGTTGACACAGACCAAGACACATGGCGGCGTGTCATCGCCACCGACCTCGATGGCCCATACCACCTGATCCACACGGGCTCGTCGGCCTCACGCGGGCCCTTGCTGCCGAATATTCGGGCAGCGGCGTCAGCTTCAACTGCGTCTGCCCTGCATTCGTGGATACGCCAATGACCGAGCGCACGATCGAGAACATCGTGCAGAAGACCGGCAGGTCACGCGAGGCCGCGCTGCGAGCGCTTCTAATCGATCAGGGAGGAAGGCTTATCGCCCCGGAAGAGGTCGCCGCCACTTGCCTGATGCTGGCGTCCGAGACCGGAAAGTCGATCAGCGGCGAAGCGATCGTTATCGGCCGCGGAACGTAGGTTTTCGTTTTTCCGTGAACCCGGCGTGGAACTCGCGGAAGTCATCAGCCGTCATAAGCAGTGTTTGCGTGAAGGCGTCCATCTCGATTGCGCTGGAGTAGTCGGTTGAGGCTGCGCGGTTGAGCATCTCTTTTGTCATCGCCAGGCCCCACGGCGCAAGTTCCTTGAGGCGGCCGGCGTACTCGGCCACGACCGCATCCAGCTGATCGTCTGGAACGACCCTGGAAGCGAGCCCCCACGCCGCGGCCTCGTGACTTGTGACCTTACCGCCGAGCAGAAGCATTTCCGATGCCCGCCCGAGGCCGACGATGCGTGGCAACAACCAGCTGACGCCCATGTCTCCACCCGAGATCCCCACACTCGTGAATAGAAAACGAAAGCTCGCTGACTCGGCCAGAATTCTCAGGTCGGAGGCGGCAGCGAGGACAGCGCCTGCGCCGGCAGCGATGCCGTTGACCGATGCGATCACGGGCTGTGGGATTTCCCGAAGATTGCGCACGCATGCGCCGGTCATGCGGGCGAAGTCATAGACCTCGCGGGTGCCCATCTTTACCAGCCGGCCGATGATTTCGTCGACGTCCCCTCCGGAGCAAAAACCGCGGCCCTCTCCGCGGATCACCAGCACGCGGACCTCGTGGCCTCGACCGCGCAGCGATTGCGTCAGATCGCGGATGTCCGAATAGATCTCGAAAGTCAAGGAGTTCAGCCGGTCCGGCCTTGCGAACGTTATCGTCGCGACCCCGTCGCGCTCCTCGTAATCGAAGTGCTGCCAGGGATTCACGATCGACGGATCGCCACGGCTTCGATCTCGACCAGCGCATCCGGGTCAAAGAGGGACTGCACCTCGACGAGAGTTGTCGCGGGATAGTGCCGATCGAACACCTCGCGGTACGCCGATCCAATGGCCTGCAAATTCGCCTTGTAGGCCTTCACGTCAGTCACGTAGTAGGTGAGCTTGACGGTGTCGGCCGGCGTGGAACCGGCCGCCCGCAGGGCGATCGAGACGTTGCTGATCGCACGCGCGAATTGGGCCACGATGTTGCCGGGCTCGTCGACCTTGCCGGTGGCGTCGGATCCGATCTGGCCGCCGAGCCAGACCATGTCGCCTGCGACCGTTGCATGCGAGAAACCCGAGGCGGGCGCGAGCTCTTTGGGATTGATGTTCTGAGGCCGGTCGACCGGTCGCATGACGCTAGTATGTCTTTGACGCAGAGCCCGTACTCGGCCCATCTCGACACCTTCACGCGGGAGAATCTCCCGCCACGATCGACCTGGCCTGAGTTCCTGTTTACGGGCCCAGAGCTTCAGTACCCGGCAGCGATCAACTGCGCCACCGAGCTCCTCGACCGGCATGTGCTGGCCGGCGCCGGCTCTCGGCGCTGCCTCGTCACCGACACGGAGACATGGACATACGCAGACCTCCTGACCAGGTCCAACGAGGTCGCCCACGTGCTGACCGAGGAGGCCGGCCTGGTGCCGGGAAACCGCGTGCTGCTGCGCGGTCCGAACAACCCCTGGTTGGTCGCGAGCTGGTTCGGAGTGCTGAAGGCGGGCGGAGTGGCAGTGACGACGATGCCTCTGCTTCGCGCGGGCGAGCTGCACACCATGGCCGAGATCGCGGAGACGACCATCGCGATCTGCGATAACCGCTTCATCGAGGACATCGAGCGCGCTGCCATCCCGAGGCTGACGACCTTGCAGTACGGCGGCTCGGGCCCGGACGACCTGACGACGCTGGCGGGTTCCAAATCGACCGATCTCGAAAACGTCGCCACTGCGGCAGACGACGTTTGCATGCTCGCGTTCACCTCCGGCACGACAGGCAAGCCGAAAGCCACTATGCATTTTCATCGCGACGTCCTCGCGATAGCCGACACCTTCTCACGCCATGTGCTGCGACCGACTCCAAACGATCTCTTCACCGCGAGCCCGCCCCTGGCGTTCACGTTTGGGCTCGGCCAGAGTGTCGTGTTTCCCCTTCGAGTGGGAGCAGCGACGTTCCTGATCGAGCAGCCTTCCCCAACCCGCATGCTCGAGGCCGTCGAACGCCATGGGATCACGGTGCTCGCGACTGCCCCCACTGCCTATCGCGCCATGGTTCCCGACCTGAAGGGGGCGCGGGTCAGCTCTTTGCGGGCGTGTGTGTCCGCAGGCGAGACGCTGCCGAAGGCGACGTGGGACGCGGTCCATGATGCCTGCGGCATCCGGATCATCGACGGAATCGGATCGACAGAAATGCTGCACATATTCATCTCTGCCGCCGATGACGAGATACGACCCGATAGCACCGGGCGGGCTGTGCCTGGCTACGTTGCCGAAGTCCAGGACCCGGATGGCAGACCTGTGCCGGACGGCGAGCTGGGAAGATTGGCGGTTAAGGGGCCGACGGGCTGCCGGTACCTGCGAGGCGACCGCCAGACAACTTATGTCCAGGACGGCTGGAACATCACGGGCGACGTCTATGTGCGCGACTCAGACGGCTACTTCCACTATCAGGCGCGCGCCGACGACATGATCATCTCGGCGGGGTACAACATCGCCGGTCCCGAAGTAGAAGAAGCGCTGCTTCGACACGATGCTGTGGCCGAGGCCGCCGTCGTCGGCGTGCCCGATGAAAACCGGGGCATGATCGTGAAGGCGGTGGTTGTACTTCGTCCAGGTGCCGAGCTAGGCCCAGATCCCGCGAAGACCCTGCAGGACTTCGTCAAGAGCGAGATTGCTCCCTATAAGTACCCGCGTGCAATCGAGTTCGCGGAGGCACTGCCTCGGACGGCTACCGGAAAGCTGCAACGGTTCCGGCTTCGGGAAAGGAGCTAAGACCCTCGAAGTCGGCACTTCAGATCGCGATCATCGGGGCGGGGCCGGCGGGCCTATATCTGGCGACGCTCGTAAAGCTCCTCAACCCAGACCACCGGATCGAGGTCTGGGAGAGAAACGCGGTGGACGACACGTTTGGGTTTGGTGTTGTGTTCTCGGACGAGACACTGGTCGGCATCGAGCACGCCGATGCCGCCTTCTATAAGCGGCTCTCCCAGGACTTCGCAATCTGGGATGACATCGATGTGCACTTTCGGGGCCAGGTGCTCACATCTGGTGGGCATGGGTTCGCCGCCATCAGCCGCCAGCGGCTTCTGGCGATCCTCCGCACCCGGTGCGAGGAGTTTGGGATCACGATCCACTACCGCGAGCAGGCTCCAGATCTCGAGCTTCTGCGATCGTCATATGACCTTGTGGTGGGCGCCGATGGCGTCAACAGCCTCACTCGACAGGCGCGGGCGGAGGCCTTCCATCAACAGCTCGACCCCAGGCACGCGCGCTACATGTGGCTCGGCACGCCGCTCGTCTTCGACGCGTTCAAGTTCTTTATCGCCGAAACGGACACAGGTCCCGTACAGGCGCACGCCTACCCCTACAGCGACTCGATGAGCACATTCATCGTCGAGCTCGAGGAGCCCAGCTGGAGGCGAAGCGGCCAGGTGGACTCTTCTCTGCGCACCTGGAAACCAGGCGAAAGCGACGAGCGCGGCATGGCCTTCTGTGCCGAGGTGTTCGCCGACGTGCTGCAGGGAGAGCCTTTGATCGGCAACAACAGCCGCTGGATTCGTTTTGTAACTGTTCGCACCCGCACCTGGCGGGACGGCAACGTGCTGCTGATCGGAGACGCCGCCCACACTGCCCACTTCTCGATCGGTTCCGGGACGAAACTCGCGATGGAGGATGCGCTGGCGCTCGCCGCATGTCTCCATGAAAACCCCAGCCTTGATGCGGCGCTGATCGCTTATGAGGCCGAGCGCCGGCCGGTGGTGGAAAGCGTCCAGCGTGCTGCCCAGGCGAGCCTCGAGTGGTTCGAGAACATCTCCCAATACACTCGGCAAGAGCCGCTCCAATTTGCGTTCAACCTCCTCACGCGGAGCCGCCGCGTCACCTATTCGAACCTGAAAGTTCGCGATTCGGAGTTTGTATCCGAGGTCGAAGACTGGTTCAACGGAGGCCGCCCCGGGGTCCCGCCGATGTTCGTTCCGATCCGGCTCCGGGACCTCGAACTGGCCAACCGCGTGATCGTCTCGCCGATGGACATGTACGCGGCAGATGACGGATGCATTGGTGATTTCCACCTCGTCCACCTCGGCAGCAAGGCGCTGGGCGGCGCTGGGCTGGTGATGACCGAGATGGTTTGCGTGTCACGCGAAGGGCGGATCACGCCGGGTTGCGCCGGCATGTACAAGCCCGAGCATGAGGCTGCGTTCAGACGGTTGGTCGATTTCGTGCACGGACACACCCCTGCAAGGATCGGGATCCAACTCGGGCATTCCGGTCGCAAGGGTTCGACCAAGCTCATGTGGGAGGGCATGGATGAGCCCTTGGAGAGCGGCAACTGGGAATTGATGGCGCCTTCACCTCTTCCCTACCTGCCAGTCAGTCAGATTCCGCGCGAGATGACTCGGGCAGACATGGACGTCGTACGTGACCAGTTCGTCGCCGCCGCGCGGATGGCCGCGCGCGCTGATTTCGACCTTCTCGAGCTGCATTGCGCGCATGGCTACCTCCTCGCCAGCTTCATCTCCCCGCTCACAAACTTGCGTCGCGACGAGTTCGGCGGCAGCCTGGAGAACCGCCTGCGCTATCCGCTTGAAGTTTTCGATGCGGTCCGCCGCGAGTGGCCCGCCGGCAAGCCGATGACAGTGCGAGTGTCAGCTGTGGACTGGTACGAGGGCGGGCTGACAGTCGATGAGTCCGTCGAAGTCGCGCGCAGCTTTGCGGCCCACGGGGTCGATGCTGTAGACGTGTCCACGGGTCAGACCGTCGCGCTCGAAGTTCCCATCGTGGGGCGAAGCTACCAAACGCCGTTCGCCGACCGGATCCGGAACGTGGCGGGCGTGCCCACGATCGCTGTCGGCGCGATCAGCGGATACGACGACGTCAACAGCATCATCCTGGCGGGCCGAGCTGATATGTGCGCGCTCGGCCGGGCCCACCTCTACGACCCCGCCTGGACGCTCCATGCCGCGGCCGATCAGGATTTCCCGGTCGGATGGCCGACGGAATTCAAGCGCGGCAGCAGGAAGCCGCCATCCGGTCGCACTGACGGCCCTCGCCCCCGGCTCGATCTGATCCGGAGCGGAGCAAGCCGGAACCGCCATCGGCGCTGGCGCCCGCCCTCGCCGAAGTAGGTCCCAGGTCCCTCCCCACCATGTGGGGAGGCTAGGTGGGCCGTCGATAGAGCAACGGCGAGGCGATGTACGCTGGGCGCAACCCGTCCTGACGCCGTCACACAGGAGGCTGGGAGCCCGTGGCGAAGAAGATCCTGCTCAACGAGGACGACATTCCTGACCGCTGGTACAACATCCTGCCGGACATGCCGGCGCCGCCAGCGCCCTACCTCCATCCGGGAACCCTGCAGCCGATGGGGCCGGCTGACCTGGCCCCGATATTTCCGCAGGCGATCATCGCCCAGGAGGTCTCGGCCGAGCCCTGGATCGAGATCCCGGATGAAGTACGCGAGATCTACCGCATCTGGCGGCCAACACCGCTGTACCGAGCCGACCGTCTGGAGAAGGCGCTGGACACTCCCGCGCACATCTATTTCAAGTACGAGGGAGTGTCCCCCGCAGGTTCGCACAAGCCAAACACGGCAGTGCCGCAGGCTTACTACAACGCGAAGGAAGGCGTAAAGCGCCTGACGACCGAGACGGGAGCCGGTCAGTGGGGATCGGCGCTGTCATTTGCCGGAGCGCTGTTCGGGCTCGAGGTAACGGTCTACATGGTCAAGGTCTCCTACGAGCAGAAGCCCTATCGGCGGGCGATGATGGAGACCTGGGGGGCGACGGTCTACGCGTCCCCGACCAATCTGACCAATGCCGGTCGCGGCATATTAAAGGACGACCCGGACTCGCCAGGCAGCCTCGGGATCGCGATCTCCGAAGCCGTCGAGGACGCCGCCACCCACGACGATGCCAAGTACTCGCTCGGTTCGGTCGTCAACCACGTTCTCCTGCACCAGACAGTGATCGGCCTCGAAGCCAAGAAGCAAATGGAGATGGCCGGCGCGTACCCGGATGTGGTGATCGGGTGCGTCGGCGGCGGCTCCAATTTTGCCGGCCTGGCATACCCGTTCATCGGTGACAAGCTGACGGGGAAGCAACCCCAGACACGTTTCCTGGCCGCGGAGCCGGCTGCCTGTCCCACTTTGACACGCGGGGTCTACGCCTACGACTTTGGGGACGCCGTCGGCATGGGTCCGGTGGCGAAGATGTTCACGCTGGGCCACAGCTTCATTCCCGATCGGATTCACGCGGGCGGGCTCCGCTACCACGGAGATGCCCCATCGCTGTGCATGCTCGTTGATCAGAAAGTTGTGGAGGCCAGGGCGTACAAGCAGAACGAGTGTTTCGCCGAAGCAGTGCGGTTTGCGCGCTGCGAGGGGTTTCTGCCTGCGCCGGAGGCGGCCCATGCCCTGCGGGCGGTGGCAGAGGAGGCGGCCTCGGCTCGAGAGGCCGGCGAAAAGAGAATCATTCTCTTCGGTCTCTCAGGGCACGGTCATTTCGACATGTCGGCATATGACGCGTACTTCGCCGGCAAGCTGGAGGATGTCGAGCTTTCCCAGTCGAGAATCGACGCCGCCATCGAGGAGCTGCCCAGGGTCCCCGCGATGTCCTAGGCGAATCAGGGCACGCCGGCCCTGACTTCAAAGCGGGGTTCGAGGTAAGTCCGCCGCCTCAGCACGTCGCTCAGCTGTTCTGCGGCATCCCACATGTCGACATAGCGCGTGTACAGCGGCGTCAGACCGAATCTCGCGATATCTGGGGGTCGATGATCGCCAACAATGCCGACCTCGGCCAGAGCTCGCACGAGACCGTAGGCGTTGGGGTGCCTGAACGACACCTGAGAGCCGCGAGTGGCCGGCTCTTGTGGCGACGCCAGCTCCAAACCGAATCCTTCGCACTGGCGCATGACCTGGTCGATGAGCAGGTCCGCCAGGACCAGGGACTTTGATCGGACCAGGGCGATGTCGATGGTCAGCCACAGGTCGATTGCCGCTTCGAGCGCGGCCACAGACAGGATGGCGGGAGTTCCAGTAAGGAACCGTCGCGCGTCCGGTGCCGGCCTGTAACCACCATCAAAGTCAAATGGGTGGTCGTGTCCGAACCAGCCTGGGATCGGATTGTTCAGGTCGCCGTGGAACCGGCGAGCAGCGAAGATGTAGGCCGGTGCCCCTGGACCGCCGTTCAGGAACTTATAGGTGCATCCGACCGCCAGGTCTACCTCGGCGCCGTTGAGATCAAGAGGCACTGCACCTGCGCTGTGGCAAAGATCCCACACGAACAGCGCGCCCGCATCGTGAGCGGCCTTTGTGAGCTCGCGCAGGTCCAACATGTGTCCGGTCCGGTAGTCCACATGCGTGGCCGTGACCACGGCCACACCATGCTGGATGGCTTCGCCGAGTTGGTTGCGCGGGACGCGGCGAAGCTGTACACCCCATTTCTTCGCTACCGCCTCTGCGATGTACAGGTCGGTAGGGAAGTTCTGGTCATCGGTAAGGATCGCTCCACCGCGGTGCAGACTGAGCGCCGCGTTCAGGGCTTTGTAGAGGTTGACGGACGTCGTGTCGCCCAGCACCACCTCCGATGGGCGCGCGCCGAGCAGGCGCCCGATCTTGTCGCCCACTCGTATGGGAGCGTCGGCCCAACCGGCGTTGTTCCAACTCGAGATCAGACCGTGAGCCCACTGGCTCATCGCCTCGGAAAGGCGATTCCGCGCCTCGCGCGGCATGGCGCCAAGCGAGTTTCCGTCAAGGTAAGTCAATCGCGGAGGCAGATCGAACTGCTCTCTGATGGATGCCAACGGATCTTCGACGTCGAGCCGCAGGAACTGTTCCCGGCTGTTCAACCTCATGAGCGGTCTACCGCCAGCCGGTCAAGATCAGAGGCGGCCGCGAATGGCCCACAGGTCGGGGAACGCCGGCTGGAAGAGCGTTCGACGTAGATACTCAGCGCCCGAGGAGCCACCAGTGCCCGGCTTGTCGCCGATTGTCCGCTCGACCATCTTCACATGCCGGTACCGCCACTCCTGAAAGCCCTCGTCGAGATCAACCAACCGCTCCGCGACCTGGGCAGCCTCACCATCGTCGTGGTAGACGGACAAAAGGATCAACTGTGTCGCCGCGGACGGTTGCAGAGGCCGTGAGAGATCTCTGTTGACCAGTTCCTCCGGAACCGTGTAGCCAACTTTGGATAGATAGCGCAGGTAAGAGTCGAAGACTGTCATGCCACCGTGCGCCGATCTGCCGGACACACCCAGGGTTGCCTCAAGCGCCCGGAATTGAGCCGACTCAAAACCGCTGGCTGACTCGAGCCGGCTCCGAAACGCCAGGAACTGAGTCGGTGTCAGCGTCTCCAGAACATCGACTTGTGCGACCACGGTCTTGAGGATCGTCAATATGCGTTTGAGAGTCGCCAGGGCGTGGGCGGTGTGGCCGGATTCGAGGCGCAGCTGCAGGAATGTGAGCTCATGGAGGAGCTCTTTGAACCAGAGTTCGTAAATCTGATGAACGATGATGAAGAGCATCTCGTCGTGCTCCTCGGAGCGCGGCTGCTGCGCGGACAGCACCTGGTCGAGCGCGAGATAAGACACGTACGTCTGTGCCTTTGACACGCCCAGAGGGTACGACAGGCAAAGAGTGTCGCCACTCGCCTGGCGTTTAGCTGAGCTACAGACCGAGGTAGGCCTTGCGGATGTTAGGGTCGTCTCGCAGGTCGGCCGCGGCGCCGGCAAGCACCATCCGGCCGTTTTCCAGGACGTACGCACGCTGGGCGACGTCGAGCGCAACGAGCACATCCTGCTCGACCAGCAGCAGGGCGGTGCCGGCCGCGTGGATGTCCTTCACCACGTCGATCAGCCGGTCGACGATCTTGGGCGCTAGCCCCAGGGACATCTCGTCCACCATCAGGAGCTTCGGTCGCGCCATCAGCCCGCGGCCGATCGCGACCATCTGTTGCTCGCCTCCAGAAAGCGTGCGCGCCTCCCGGTTCAGTTTGTCCTTGAGAGCCGGGAAGTACTCGAGCACGCTTCGCACCTCCGCATCGATGTCGCCGTCACGGCGCGCGTACGCACCGAGCCGCAGGTTCTTCTCAACCGACATCGTGTCGAAGAGCCGGCGGCCCTGGGGCACGTGCGCGATACCGGCCTTGACGATGGCTTCAGGACGCGCGTTCGTGATATCGCGTCCCGAGAATGCGATGCTCCCCGCTCTCGCACGCACGAGCCCGCTAAGTGTGCCGAGCAAGGTGGACTTGCCGGCACCGTTTGCTCCCACCAGTGCAATGAGCTCCCCCGGAGCGATTTCCATGTCGATCTCGAACAGCACCGGCCCTGCCGCGAAGCCTGCGGTCAGGCCGTTCACGCGAAGGAGCTGTTCAGCTGCCACGTAGCCGCCTCGCGTATCGCTCGCCGAGGTAAGCCTGGATCACTCGCTCGTCGCGGAGGACGACGTCCGGCGGCCCGTCGGCCAGCACGCGGCCGACGTCTAGCACAACCACCCTCGCGCACACGCCGACGATCACGCGCATGACGTGCTCGATCAGGACGACGGTCACGCCGCTTTCGTGGACGGCCCGGACCATCTCGAGCGCGTCGTCGATCTCCACCGAGTTGAGCCCGGCCATCACCTCGTCGAGCAGCAGCAGCTTCGGCCGAGTCGCCACGGCCCTGGCGACCTCAAGCCGTTTGCGGTCCGGGATGGTCAGAGCGCTGACAGGCAGGTCCGCCTTCGATCGCAGGCCGACCAGCTCGAGCACGCTGTCGGCGCGTCCGAAAGCCGCCCCGAGCCGGGGCCGTTCCTCATCGCTGCCAAACAGCGCACCCGCCACGACGTTCTCGCGAACCGTCATCGAGGTGAAGGGCTTGACGATCTGAAAAGTCCTGCCGATACCGAGCCGTGCCACCCTGAAGGGAGCCAGCCCGGCGATCGATGCGCCCTGCCAGCGAACGTCCCCGTCGTCAAGCCTGTACACCCCGCTGATGCAGTTGAGCAACGTGGTCTTTCCGGCGCCGTTCGGCCCGATGACGCCGAGGATCTCCCCCTTCCCAATCGCGAACGTGACGCCGTCGACGGCTGCCACGCCGCCAAAGCGCTTGGTGACGTTCTTCAGCTCGAGCTGAGGATCCACAGACGTCAGATGGAAGTCTCACGAAGCGACCGGCGCAGGTAGGCGATGCTCAAAGCGCTGCGGCCGCCGAAGAAGTCGATGACGCCGCGCGGTGCGAAGACCACGACCAGCGTCAGCAGTACGCCAAGCACCACCTGAGCGAGCACAGGCATCGCATCGTCGGGCACGAACGGGATCTGGAGGGTGATCGGGAGGCTGCCGCTCAGGAACTGGATCAGCAGCTGCAGCACCACGGCTCCGGCGGCGGGGCCGAAAACGGTACCGGTCCCCCCGAGGAGAGCCATCAGGATCATCTCGACGTTGTAGCCGATGGGAAAGGAGTTCTCCTGGTCGATGAAGACGTTCCACTGCGCGAACACGCCGCCCGCCAGTCCGGTCAGCGCCGCCGCGAGCGCGAATGCGGCGACTTTGTAAGCGGTCGTGTTTACTCCGATCACAGCGGCGGCCTCTTCGTTCTCGCGAATCGCGATCAGCCCGTAACCAAAGCGGCTGCGCAGCACCGCCCAGGTGACCCCGATCGAGACGGCCGCCGCCGCGAGCATGAGATAGAAGAAGTAGAGATCGCGGTTGGGAACTGCGAGGATCGGCAAGAAAAGTCCGCTGGCGCCCCCGAACAGCGGCTCGCCACGAAAGTCGACGTTCTGGACGAGCTCGCCTACAGCAACTCCCACCCCAAGGCTCGCGACGGCAAAGTAGTGGCCACGCAATCTAAGTAGCGGAAGGCCGATCAGCACCGCGAAGACGGCGGCGGCGGCGGGGGCCAGGGGCAGCGCGAGCAGAAACGGCCACCTCGCTTTGGTGATCAACATCCCGACCGTGTAGGCGCCGATGCCGAAGAAGGCCACGTTGCCGAAGGCGGCATAACCGGTGAGCCCGCCGATGATGTTCCACGCCGAAGCCATGACGACGAACATCGCAGTGATGGTGGCGAGCCGGAACCAGAGCTTGTCGGTGAGCAGCGGCATGCCGAGCGACTGCAGCACGTCCAGCGAGGAGAGCGGGGCGAGCACGGCGTAGGCAATCACCGCCATCGCCAGGGCGACGAAGATGCGATTCCAAGTCCGCGAGGCGGGCATCCCGATCATCGGAGGCGGCCCATCAAGCCTTGGGGTCGGGTGACCAGGATCAGCACCATGACGCCAAAGGCGATCGCGTTAGCGAACACGGACCCCGAGCCCGGGATCGACTGGCCGAACGCCTCGACCAGCCCGAAGACGAGGCCACCTACGACCGTGGCGCTCACGCGACCGAGACCACCCAGGATGACGACGACGAAGGCCTGCAGTGTGTACGGCTCGCCCGCAGTCGGCGTGATCGCCTGAATCATGGCGATCATTCCCCCTGCGACGCCGGCGACCGCCGCGCCGAGGCCAAAGGTGACCGCGTACGCGTGGCGCAGGTCGATGCCGACCAGCTGCGCCGCGTCACGGTCCGAGCCCACCGCCTGGATGGCCAGTCCGACGCGGGTGCGACTGAGCAGAATCGCCAGCACGGCCGCCATCACAAGGGCGATGCCGAGCGCCGCCAGGCGGATGTATGGGATGACGAGGCCGCCGAGTTCCAGGCCTGCGCCTGAGTAAGCGGTGGTGACCGAGCGGAAGTCGGACTTGAAGATCAGTAGAAGGACGTTGACCGCGATCAAGTTCAGACCGAAGGTCAACAAGAAGGTGAAGAGCAGGGGGGCACGAATGATTCGGTTGATCACCCCGCGCTGGACGGCGTATCCGAGGACGAAGAGCGCGATCGCATCGATAGGCAGCGTGAGAAACGGATCCACGCCCCAGACGGCGAACATTTGCCAGGTCAGATACGCACCGATGATCACCAGCGCCCCGTGCGCGAGGTTGACGATGTTGAGGACGCCCCAGACCAGGCCAAAGCCGACTCCCACCGCCGCATAGATCCCACCGGCCAGCAGGCCGATGATCACCAGCTGAGCGAAGGCGGCCAACCGCTAGCCGGACATCATCGCTGGTCCCATCCCGGCGTTGGGTACATCGCCTGCTTGTCGGCGACGTCGGCGGGGAAGACGGTGTGGTGCTGGCCGTTCTGGATCTGCTCGACCACCATTGGCTTGTAGACGTTGATGCCGCGGCTATCGAACTTGATCTTGCCGTAGAACGTCGTCACGTCCAGGGCCGCCAGTGCGTCACGGACCTTTTTGGGGTCCAGGGATTTCGCGTTCTCGATCGCGCGCTGCAACGCGAGGCAGGCCGCGGTCGACTCCGCGACGTGGTAGTCCGGGGCGCCCTCGCTCGGGTATTTCGCCTTGTAGGCAGCGACGTAGTCCGCCACCGAGAGGTAGAAGTCCGCCGTGTACTTGACCTGAGGCGTCCACTGTGACCCGTCGTAGACGTAGTCCGCGTCCTTGCCCAGCGACGTGATGAAATCAGGCGTGGAGGGGCCGACTGAGTAGGCGAATATCTTGGCGTTCAGCTTCTGCTCCTTGGCCGCCTTGTTGATCGCTATCGCCTCGGCCAGATGCCCTGAATTCAGCAGGATGTCGGGGTTGGCAGCTTTCGCCGCCTGGACCTCGGCGGTCAGGGCGGTGGCCCCGTTCTTGTACTTCTTGTAGAGAACCACCTGCATGCCCTTGGTGGGTGCATAGTCGATGATGCCCTGGGCAACCTCGAGGCTGAAGTTGTCGTCCGCGCTCAGCATCGCGATCGTCGTGGGTTTCGGGTTGAGCGTCGCCGCCATGTCGAGCACGCCCTGCAAGTACTTGTTCGCCGGGCTGAGCACCCCAAACGTGTACTTGTAGCCCTGGTTGAAGATCGACTGGGCCGCTCCGTTGGCCTCCACCATCGGGATCTGGTTCTGCTCTGCAATCGCGGCGTCGGTGGCCGTGGACGCGCTTCCGTACGGACCGAGCAGGAAGTTCGCCTTGTCCTCGGTGATGAGCTTCTGCATCAGAACCGCTGACTGGTTGGCGTTGCTCGTGTCGTCGTAATACTTGATGGTCACGGGATGCTTGGTCCCGTTGACGTTGATGCCTCCCTGCTTGTTGATCCAGTCAAGCCAGAGGTCGTAGCCCTGCTTGGTCAGGGCCGATTCTTTGGTGAGCGATCCGGTCAGGCCGAGCGGGGCTCCCAGTACGATCGTTGAGCCGGTGGCCCCCTGGTTCGAGGAGCTGCCGCACGCAAGGGCGACCACGCCCGCCACCGCCAGCAACGTCAAAATCCGCGTCTTCATGCAGATTCCCCCCGTTCAGCCCGGCTTGCCAGCCTCATCTTATCTCCGTCACGATTCCTCGTCGTGCGCACGATAGAGACGACGCGCGATGACCGTCCGCAGGATGTCGTTGGTTCCTTCCCCGATAGCCATCAGGGGCGCATCGCGGTAGAACCTCTCGACATCGTATTCGGTCGAGTAGCCGTAGCCGCCGTGGATGCGCATCGCCTCCAGGGAGGCCTTGATGCAGATCTCCGAGGCGTAGAGCTTCGCCATCCCGGTTTCGAGGTCGGCCCTCTTCCCGGCGTCAAGGGCCGCCGCGGCCCACCACGTGAGCAGGCGCGCCGCCTGGACCTCGGTCGCCATGTCCGCCAGCTTGAGCTGGATGGCCTGGAAGTCAGCGATCGGTCTGCCAAACGCCT
The DNA here is from genome assembly GCA_005879985.1 of Chloroflexota bacterium. Lineage (GTDB taxonomy): Bacteria > Chloroflexota > Dormibacteria > Dormibacterales > Dormibacteraceae > CF-118. Next base: position 32,615 of record VBIA01000051.1, read on the forward strand.
GCCGCTGACGGGCATAGTCGAGGGCGCGATCCAGGCACGCCTGCGCCACGCCGACGGCGCGGCCGGCGATGTTGACGCGCCCGAACTCCAGCGCTGACAGCGCCTGCTGCAGGCCGCGTCCCTCCTCCCCGCCGAGCAGGTTCTCGACCGGCACACGGCAATCGGTGAAAAACACCTCCGCCGACTCGGTGCCCTTGTAGCCGAGCTTGTCGAGGTCTTTGCCGACGCTGAAGCCCAGCGTTCCGGCTTCGATCATCAGGAGGGACATCCCGCGATGTCGAGGCTCGGCCCTCGCGTCGGTCTTCACCAGCACGGGCAGCAGGTCTGCGTGGCGTGCGTTCGTGATCCAGGTCTTCGCTCCATTGACGATGTAGTCAGCACCGTCGCGCCGCGCCACAGTCGAGATTCCCTGCAGGTCGCTGCCGGCGCCGGGCTCCGTCAGGGCGATGCCTGAGCGATGCTCTCCGGTCGCAAGCCCTGGCAACCACCGCCGGCGCTGCCCGGGCGTTCCGTACCTGGCGAGCATCCAGGTGGCAAGTGAATGCGATCCGAGAATGCCCGCGATGCCCATCCACGCCTTCGAGATCTCTTCGAAGACGATCGCGTAGGAGACGGCGTCGACAGCGCTGCCGCCGTACTCGTCGGGCACGAGGACGCCGAACAGCCCCATCTTCTTCATCTCATCGACGATCTCGGCCGGATAGCGCCCGCTCAACTCCCATTCGCGAGCAACCGGAGCGATGCTGCGACGAGCGAATTCGCGGATCAGGTCGCGAAACTCGGCCTGCTGTGGGGAGAGTTCGAAGTCCACCTGTTCAGCTCAGGCGCGGAAGCAAGGCGGCCGGCGATTGGCCGCGCCGGCCAGGCACCGAGAGGCACGAGCGCCTTTGCCGCTGCGGCCGGGATGGCGAGGACATCGCTGATGCATTTATAGACTTCCTGGCAATGTCGAAAGCGAGACGGTCTGGTGAAGACTCCTCTTACGCGTGGCTGGTGGCAGGCACGGCGCGAGCTCGGCTGGTCGCGGCTCGAGCTCACCGCCGCATTCTCACTCGCCCTCGCGGTCTGGGCCGTGGGAGGCATCGGTGTCGGTGCTCTCCTCGACCGCTATCCGCCACGGGCCCTGCTCGCCGGAGGCTCGGCGCTCGCCGCCGGGCTGGTGCTCGCGTGGTCGCAGGTGCACGACCGCGTTCAGCTCTACCTCGTTTTCGGCGGGCTCGGCATTGCCATGGCGGCGGTCCTCTACAACTCCGTGTTCGCCGTGGTCACGAAATGGTTTCGCCTCCGCTATCGCGAGGCGCTGGTCGCGATCACCCTGGTGGGCGCGTTCTCAAGTTTCATCTTCTCGCCATTGGCCGGCAGCCTGACGGTGGAATTTGGCTGGCGAGCTGCCCTCGCCATCCTGGCCGTCTTGTTGGGCGCGGTCACAATCCCGCTCCACGCCGGCATCCTGCGCGCACCACCCATCACGACGCTCCCGGAGAACGAGCCAGACGACGCAGGCCAGGTCCGGGCGGCGATCACGAGCCTGCGTTTCTGGTTGCTGACGGCTTCCCTCGCGCTTGGCAGCTACAGCTGGTCTGTCGTGGTCGTGCAACTCGTCGCATTCCTGTCGGACTCCGGACACAGCCTCCAGTTCGCCGCCCTCGCGGCCGGTGTAGTCGGGCTCGGCCAACTTCCCGGCAGGCTCGTGTTCATATTCTTCGGCAGGGCCCTGCGGGGCAGCCGACTGCCTGCGGCCACGTTCGGTCTGGCTGCTCTGGCACTCGCGATCCTCGCGGTCAATCGCTCCGATTTTGGGGTCCTCTTGTTCGCAGCACTGTTCGGGACGAGCGCAGGAATGATGACCTTGATGACTGCCAGCGTTCCGGCCGAACTCTTTGGCAGACGGGTATATGGAGGGGTGTCCGGAGTGATCTACGCCTTTTCGAACGGCGCGCGGGCGGCGGCGCCCTTCATCAGCGCCGTGATCGCCACGCTTCCCGGCGGTTACAGCACGCTGGTCGGCTCCCTGATCGCCATCAGCATTGTGGCCGCCCTGCTGGGATTCCTGGCGCTCAGCGGCATTGACGCGCAACGGGACATTTAGTGCGTGCTCGTATCTCCCATCGGCTGACCTAGCTGGTGGCTGCGGACGCCGGCCAGATACGTCGTTGTGCAGCTGCGGCCCGCATGTTGCCATAGACCACTTGTTTACCAACCAGCTTCTTCTGAATGGTGTACGGGAGGAGAACGGCAATGGCGACGCCTTCGCGGTGCTCGACTTCAACCCTGATTGCGTCGCTGTCCGGATCTTTGATGCGGACATCGGAAGCTACAGCCGCTCCTCTCAACTGCGTGCGTTGGCCTCCGAGGCCCTCGTACAACATCTTCAGCAGTTCGATAGACGGCGGGTGCTCGGAGCCCTCGTAGGCTGCAACTATCCGGGTATCACCACTATTGGCCAAAGAGAGGGCGAAAGGAAAGAACTCGCCGTCTTTCTCTAACAGCCGCTGAGCAATAGGCATGGACTCTTGAAGCAGGCGATCCAGGTCATCCTGGCCACGCTGCGAAACAGAGTCGCGCCAGCTCATGAGCCAATCGTAAGAGGGGCTCCGTTATCCCGAGCGCGAGGCGGTTAGGTTCGCCGCATCGCTGCCATCTCGGCTATGGGCAGGCGGCTTTCGATGAGTCCGGGTTACTTGTCTCGCTTGATCACGATCTGGGCAGGGAATCCCGTTGCGATTCCGGGCATTGTCGACGATGGAGGCGCGTGGGGCACCTGCTGCGCGGGCCCGCCGGCCGGTTCCGGCCTGAAGCCAAGGATGCGTTCAGCCAGCCGTCCGCCTTGAGCCATTTCCTCGAGTGCTGCATCGATGTTGGACTGGCGGAGGGCGGTGCCGGCACCTCCTTCTTCCAGAGCGTGCAGGGCTGCTTTTCGGAGGAGCTCCTTGATGTAGGCCGGCGTGGCGCCCTCGGTGCGCCCGATAAGCGCGGGAATGTCGACCCCGTCGAGCGTGAGTCCGCGCGAATAGAGATCCAGCAGACGCTTGCGGCCATCGGCATCGGGAAGCGGCAACTCGACAGCCAGGTCGATTCGTCCGGGTCGTGCGGCCAGGGCCGGCTCCAGTATGTCGGGCCGGTTGGTGGTCAGCACAAAGATCACGTCCTGGTCGTCTCGGAGTCCGTCCATTTCATTCAATAGCTCGAACAAGACAGGTCGGGCGCCGAAGCCCGGCGTTGTCCGCTCTTGCGCGACGAGGTCGACATCTTCTAGGACGACCATCGAGGGCGCAAGCTGACGGGCCATTGCCGCGACAGTCTGGATCAGGCCCATCCCGCTGCCCGTCGTCAGCAGCGTGGTTCGCTCGGGCATGCGGCCAATCAAGTACATCAAAGTCAGCGTCTTGCCGGTGCCCGGGAGTCCGAACAGAAGCACGCCACGCTTTAGCGAGCGTCCCGATTTTAGTAGCTGGTCTGCGTGCCGCGAGAAGTTGATGGTTTGCCGTTCGATCTGCTCGAGCAGACCGTGGGGCAGCACGACGTCGTCCCGTCCGATTTGCGGGACCGCCTGGAACTGGACGAGGGTCTGTGGACCTGGACCTATGTGCATGCCGGCCGACAGCGTGATGGCGTGGCCGCGATACACATTGACCTGATCCATGAGCCTGCGGATGTCGGCGATGAATGCCACCGCATCGTCTGGCTGCGCTGCCAACACTTCCAATCGCAGCTTTTGGCGGCGAGGGTCGCCCATCTCGCTCGGCCCCGTCACGAGAGTCACCAATCTGGCATCTCCAGCCCTCACCAGGTAGAGGCCGAATTGAACGCAGGCCAGGATCTCATCACCTGCCAGGTGGTAGTTGACGTAATCCACAGGGCCTTCGAGGAGTGGGGGCCGATACACACCGCCGTCGCGGATTACCAACTCTGACAATCCGACTGCCATGAACCTCTTGTTGTCCATGCTGACGCCGAACAGGTCGGCCGAATGGCCGTCTTGTCCCAGATAGGCGTCGATTGCCAGCTGCAGGTTGGGATGCTCGAACGTGTCGATCTGCTCGAGCGTGACCGGGAGCTCGGCTGGATCGGTTCCGAGGTGCGCCCGGATCTTGTCCAGGAGGGGGCTGGTCTGAGCGGCGGCTGAGTACGCGACTTGCTGCACAAAGTGGGCGAAGATGGACGCCAATCGCTCAGGCGGAAGGTCGTCGTCAGTCATGGACCGATTATCCAACGCCTTGTGCGCGTGACTCCTGCTTCCTGCAGCACTAGGTTGTCGGGTGCCGCGGATCGCGATGTTGGTGTACTCGGAGCCAATTGAGTTCGGTCACCGCTCATTAGCGACCAGACAAGGAAGAGCTATGGCGTCGCCGACACGATCGTGAAAACCAGGCCACCTGGCGCCATGAAGTAAAAGGGGTGACCAGGATGCTTGACCTCACGGATCCGGGCACTTCTTAGAGCATCAATAGCAGTGATTGGCTCCTGAGTTCGTAGTTCAAGCCAGGTGGCAAGTCTCGGCTCCTCGCTGTCGGAGGCATCGGGCGTGAACTCGATGCTCAGAGACCCGCCTTCCGGGAACCGCACGATCAACATGGGTTCGGCCATGCCGGGATGCTCGATGGTGACGACTGGGCCGCACTGGAGCAAGTCTTCGAAGAGATGGCGCATGGCCTCGCGCCGATGCGGTTTGGCGAAGACATGCACGTTATTGCCGAGACCGATCATTGACTAACTCCTTTGCCCAGAATCAAGGCCTGGATTACGAAGCGACGCTTGACCTGTGTCCCAAGCGAGCCGAGACCAGCTCCCTCGCGGTCTCAGTCAGATCAACTGGCCCAACGCAACCATCCGCACATCAAGCTCCCCGTCTTGCGACCGCCGCGCAGCGGCGCACGACGCTGTCGACTCCCGACCCAACCTAGTCTGCTGGCCTGTCGACACTCGCCGTCTACTAGCGACCTATAGTACGGGTCCATGCGCCCTGCCCTGCGGGCCGAGCATGGGCTATTGATCGGTTACCTCGGCGGAGTTGCCGGAACGACTTGGGACTGGCATGAACACTACGTCGGAGTCGGCAACCAGGCGCCGCACGTACTGATCGACCTCAGCGCATTGCTGGTCGTTGGAGTGCTTGGGTTCAGCCATTGGAGCCGCTATAGCAGGACCGCGCGTATCACGATCTACTACCTGCTCGTTGCGATCGCCCTGATCGCGCTGGCTCCCTACGCGCTGATGCTCACAATCCCGCACAGCCAACTCATGGCCAATCTGGTGAGCTGGGAAATGACTCGCGGTGCCCTCCTGCTCGAGGGTCCATTTGTCGGTCTGGCGGCATGGGTGGCATGGCGCTGGGCGGAGCTGAGCCGCGTCACGGTCCTGCGGATCGTAGCTGCAGGTGGAGTGGTGGTGGTCGCTGCCGCGTCAGTGTGGGACTTGTATTGGCATCAGACTCATCCTATGGAGCTGGGCACGTCGATGAACATGATGACCCTGCCCCCTCACCAGTTGATCATGCTCGGTTTCGCCGCCGGCCTAATTGCCTCCGCGGCCACGCTGGTCGCCATGTCACGGTTGCCTGAGCCCACGACCAACCGGGCTTAGCCATACCCCTTGGGTATTGGGTCTTCAGCCACCCATCATCCCGCCCATCATGGCCGGCATCCCGTCGCGGACAAATCCGCTGACCTCGTCCGCGTGTGCTCGGATGGCGCGAGTGATCGCCGGGTCGGTTGACGTTTCGGTCACGCTCACCCCCTTCTGGGTGAGGGTGAGCTTGCGTTGATAGGCGCTTTCCTTGTGAAAGAGTGTCGGCAGGCTGTCGCTCATGCAGGAAACCTCGGCATGTTCGTCGAGGTGTGAGTACATGCTCGAGACGTGAGCCTGCAGCTGGGCGACGAGGTCGGGAGAGTCCGACTCGGTCGTCGTGCGGACGCCTCCTGCGATCTGCTCCACCGTCCGTCTTATCTCCGTGTGTCGATTGAAGAGATCCATATATCTGTTCATGTCAGCCGAGCCGACGCCCATCATCCCGGACATCATTTCGTCGCCACCTGAATTCGAGCCGATCCTGAATAGGTCGCGAAGCAGATAGCCGCCGACTACTCCGATGGCAAGCAAGGCACCGCCGGCGGCCGTCGCAGCGAGCATGGCGCGGCGGGTGATGGTCACGCTACGCGAGGTCCTGACCCATCGAATCCCAACTCATGTTGAGATCTGAGACATATAGACGTCCATACGTTGCTTGTCCACCGGGCCGTTTGCCACCGGCGTTGCTGTACGAACGGCCTCCGGGTATCGGACAACCGCAAACGGTTTGGGCTTTAACGGCCCTTCCACCGGGCCGGGCGTTTGGCGAAGAACGCTTCGATCCCCTCCCGGAAGTCGTCGCTCATGTAGGCCTTTATCAGCAGGTCCGAACCTCCGTCCGGCGGCGTCATCTGCACGCGGATGCGGCGGAGCGCCTCCTTGGCCGTCTCGAGTGTCAGCGGTGCATTTCCAGAGACCGCGGAGCAGATCTCCATAACCCGCGGCTCCAGCGCCTCTTCGGATGGGACCACCTCGTTCACCAACCCGATCGCCGCCGCCTCGTCGGCCCCCACAAGGCGCGCCATGAAGATCAGCTCCTTTGCTCGCGCGACGCCTATCAGCATCGTCAGGCGCACGAAGTTGGCCATTGACAATGTGTTTCCGAGTGTGCGCGCAATGGGAAAACCGAACTTGAGCGACGGGGTGCAGATGCGCAGGTCACAGGCCGCCGCGATGCCTGCGCCGCCGCCGGTGCACGCCCCGGCGATCGCGGCGATCGTGGGCACCCGCACACTTTCTAGCGCGCCCAGCACGCGGTCCATCCGCTCCTCATAGGCGAGCGCGTCTTCCTTCTTGTCGAAGGCGCGGAACTGCGAGATGTCGGTGCCCGCGGCAAACGCGCGCCCACCGGCGCCCGTGAACACGACGGTCCTGACTGACGGATCGGCGTTGACCTCGAGGCAAACTTCCCCGATCCGCTCATACATCGCGAACGTGAGCGCGTTGCGCGCCTGCGGGCGGTTGAGCGTCAGCCAGACGATCTGGCCCGAATCGCCACGCCGCTCCTCGAGCAGCTCGGGCTCAGCCTGCTGCGCCGCGTC